>NZ_CP072334.1:1926872-2243590 GCF_018127805.1 Prevotella sp. oral taxon 475 | reverse complement strand
TCTTCGCCTTTTAGTCCCTCGAGCGGGCGTTTGAGATAGTCGTCCAGCGGTTGGTCATAGAGCGCAGCATAGCTCTCACCGTTGAGCTCCTCAAGTGCCTTCAGCTCTTCGATAAAACTCAATCGGACGTAAGGGGCCAAATAGAAGTCGAAAGCCGGAATGGCTTGTCCGCCGTGCATCTCGTTTTGCGCTGTTTCCAGCGAGATACACGCCAACACACTGGCCGTCTCGATGCGCTTGGCTGCCCGAGAAGAGCCATGGCCAGCCGTAAAACCGTGATCGAGAATGTTGTCCAGCGGATGCTGACAGCAGGTGAGCGACTTTGTGGGATAATAATCTTTGTCGTGTATATGCAGATAGTTATGCTTCACGGCCTCCCTGCTTTCCTCGCTAAGAAGATAGTCGTCGACAAAGGGCTTGGTCGTTTCGCTCGAGAATTTCATCATCATTCCCGCGGGTGTATCCGCGTTCATGTTGGCATTTTCGCGCGTCACATCATTGTTTTTCACGTTGATGATTTCGAGAAACATATCTCTCGTTTTCGCCTTTCGGGCAATGCTGCGCTGATTGCGGTAGGCAATGTATGCCTTCGCCACGTCTTTCCGACTGCTTTTCATCAGCTCCATCTCCACGAGATTTTGTATTCCCTCCACCGTCATTTGCGCTTTACCGGCAAATCCGATGCGGTCTGTAATCTGTTGAACCAGTTTTTCGTCTTCGCCCTTGTCTGTATGGAGCATTGCCTTGCGGATAGCGGCCATTATTTTCTGGTCGTTGAAGCCCACGATGCGGCCATCGCGTTTTACCACCGTTTGTATCATTTCGCTAAAATTTTAGATTGTTGACTGTTGCTTTCTCTTGATCCGTTCTGTCTCGGATTACTTCTGCAAAGTTACTTCAAATAATGATACGATGTACTTTTTGGATAACTTTTTCATGATTAATATTTGTTAATTGCCTGATTATCAATTGATTGAAATTTAAAACGGGAAACTTTTTATTTTTGAAGCTTATTCGATGTTTTCAGTTTTGGAAATTAATGGAGTTGATTTACCCTCTTATTTTTACCCATTCAGAGTCTCCGCTGGAATCTTTCGCCATTTGAAGGTCATCGAAAATTCTACCCGTTAAAATGAGTTCTCAGAGTGTTTCGGACACGAAAGAAAAGTCCTCAAAATAGGCTTCGTTATCCACTGTTTTGCAAAAGCTAAGAAAATGAGGTGCAAAAGCTAAGAAAACGCACGGCGAAAGCTAAGAAAATGGATTGCAAAAGCTTAGCTTTTAGTAGTAAGGAGGGGAGAAGTAGGGAGTAAGGAGAGGAGTAGTAAGTAGGAAGGAGAGGGTAGTAGGGAGTAAGAAGAGAAGTAGTAAGCAGTAAGGAGAGGGGTAGTAGGAAGTAGGGAGGGGAGTAGTAAGGAGTAAAGAAAGAAATAAGGAGTAGGACAGAGAGAATGAAGAAGATGTGAGGAGGGGAGTGGTACGTCTGTTCAAATAAAAAACAACCCTGTAAAGGTTGGTTTGTTGGTAGGGTAGGGTTGGCAAGTGAAGCGCGTTTGCCCTGTTGCAGCGATGCCCCTCGATAACTTCCCCATCGGGGTTGGTCTATTCCACTTTACCGATTTGATCAATTGTCCATTTTAAACGTTCCCATTCAGCCAAACGAACAGAGATAAAACGATGTCGTTGAGCTAAATGGGAACGTGTTTGTTCGGTGTTGCGTGTCAGCTAATAGCCGTGTCTATCGGGCTTGTTGAGAAGCACGTTGAGATGCGGCTCCTTCTTCTTGCGGTAGCATCACCACCGAGATGCAATTGCCATCGGCCAGAATCTGCTTCATCAGCGTGCAGAGGTCTTGCGGCGTTTGCGCCTTAATCATGTCCTTGTATCGGTTGTGCAAGTTGATGCCATGCCGACGATACATGTTGATAACGCCGCTCCAGTAGGCGTTAGTTTTCTCTGCACTGGTGACGCTCTTGAGCATATACTCTTTCACTTTGTCGAGCATCTCAGCGTCGCAAGAGCGTGTCATCTCCTCGGCCTCACGGTAAATAATCTGTAGAGCCGTGTCTTTTTTCTCGGGTTTCATCGGACAAGTCACCAAGACAGAATAGTCGTGATAATCGCCTTCGATGGTAGAACCGCCCTCAGCACCGCAAGAATAAGCCGCACTGGCCTCCTCTCGAATCTTCTTCAGATAGACCATGCTCAGCACCTGACCAATCATGTTTACCCGAATGGCATTCTCCACGCTGTAGGGCACATGTGTAGTGTGCCACATCACGCAAGCCATGGCCTTGGGTGTTTCCATCTTTCGGTAGAAGATATTGTCGATTTTTCCTTTTTGGAACGAGCTGACCAAATGGCCTTTCACTATCTTGGGCTGACGCGGAAGCGAACCGATGTAGCGACAGATGAGGCTTCGCAGTTGCGCTTCGTCGAAGTCGCCGATGAAACTGAACGTCCATGCTGCCGCATTGGCCGTGCGTTCGCGGGCTATCTTCAGGATTCGGTCGTAGCTAAGGGCAGGCAAATCGGCCTCGAGCACAGGGCGCAGGCGCGGGTTATGCCCATAGACTGTAGCCGCAAGCGAGTCGTTAAAGGCGATGTCATGAGAGAGATGGCGCGTCTTGAGAGCTGTTTTCCACGACTCCATCAAACTGGCATAAGCCTCGTTGTCTTTGGTAATGCCGCCCGAGAGGTAGAGATGGGTCAGCTGCAACATCGTTTCGGCATCGCGTCGGGAAGACGAACCCGACATGCCCATGTACTTATCGCCGATAGAAAGGCGCACACCGGCAATCTTACCGGCCAGAATCTTGGGTAGTTCCATACTGGGGAAGCCGCCCAATCCGCTGATTCCAACAATGTCGTCGAACACGGCAAGGTTCATATAATCTGCCGGTCCGTAGAGCGATTTGCCACCATAGGCACTGGCAGCGAAGTTCACCTGATCTTTCTTAAAGTCGGTTTTCTTGAGTATCACCGTAGCTCCGTTAGAGAGAGTTAGCTCCGTATAGCCCAAAGCCACGTTCTTTTTCTCTTTCACAATCTTGCCGGGCTTGGGCAGTTTGGTCATCAGTGGCACGTTTTTCACATTGTCTACGTAGGGCGTCAATTTTGCCTCTCGTGCGGCATGAACGGCTGCCAGTAAAGCCTCCTTTGTGGGATAGACGGCCCCTTCTTTCTCGTTGTTGAAGCAAACCACCACCATATTCCGGTCGGTTTTGGGCAAAAGTTGCGGCAGGATGGCGTTGATGTCTTGCAACGGGATGTTGGGCACCAATTGTTTCATGATTTCATAATAATCCTCAAAGGCAGGAATGGGTTCTTGCGAGAGGAAATTCCCCTTGTAGTCGTCGGCAAACGAACTGTTAGAACGTTTGTCTCTGCCGTTGAACGCTTTCTCCAATCCGCTCAGCAGATTGGCCTTGGCACGCTCGTACTCGGTGGGTGTGAATCCGAATTCGGCTGCTCTGTGCGCCTCTACGAGGGCAGCTTGCAGGGCCGTTGCCGTGCCGGCCATGTCTCTGGGACTGGCTGCGATGGTGAAAGCCCCCTTGGTTTTGGCGAAGATGAACGATCCATCGCCTGCCGATGCCCCCAGATACGGGCAATCGGCTTTCTGCGAAGCCTCGGCATAACGATCGTTGAGCATACCCAAGGCCATGTTTTTGGCATAGTTGGCCAGGAGATAGTCTACATTCTTCTTCAGCGAATCGGGCCATATTTCGTGCTTGAACGACACCTCGACTACGCTGTTTTGTTGCTCTTTATCTTTGTCTATCACCACGATAGGCTCCTCGTTGTCGGGCACGGGAACGTCTACAATCGCGGCCATATCGGCAGGATTCTGAATCCCCCCGAACAGTTTTTTAATCATCTGCTCGGTGTGATCGACATCGATATCGCCCACAACGATGATGCCTTGGTTGGAGGGATGATACCATTTCTCGTAATAATCGCGCAACTCTTTAGGCTTAAAATTGTCGACAACACTCATCAAGCCGATGGGGAAACGCGAGCCGTACTTCGACCCGGAGTACAGTGTGGGCAGGTTTCGCTCCAGCATTCGCGAACTGGCCCCTGTGCGTTCGCGCCACTCTTCGTGAATCACGCCGCGCTCTTTGTCGATCTCTGCGGGGTCGAGAGTGAGCGCATTGGCCCAATCGTGCAAGATGAGCAAGCACGAATCGAGCGCACTCTGCCGTGTGGTGGGCACGTTGGAGATGTTGTAAACGGTTTGGTCGATAGAGGTATAAGCGTTTAAGTCGCCGCCAAACTTTACTCCCAGCGTCTCCAAATAGCGGATGAGGTCGTTGCCGGGGAAGTTTTTCGTGCCGTTGAAACACATGTGTTCGAGGAAGTGAGCCAGTCCGCGTTGGCTCTCCTCTTCCTGAATAGACCCTACACGCTGCGCGATATAGAAGTCGGCACGGTGTTCGGGCCAGTTGTTGTGGCGGATATAATATTTCAATCCGTTGTCGAGTGTGCCGATACGCACAGCCGTGTCTACGGGAATGGGAGGTGCTTGCATCTGCGCAGCCATGCTGCAAGAAATCAGAAGCAAAAGTCCCAGGAGATTTTTTCTTAGGTTGTTCATTGTCAAAAGGGGTTCATAATGAAATAAAAAAGAAGCCGGTCGAACGGCATCTTCCCGCTTTGTGCTCCCTTTCGCAAGTCTCTTGATAATCAGATGCTTACAAAGGAGAACGTAAAAGCTTAGCTTTCGCACTGTAAAAGCTAAGCTTTTAGCGTGCCATCTCTTAGCTTTCGTCATGCGAAAGCTAAGCTTTTGCAAACCGATTTGCTTCGCCTTTGCCTAAAGAACGGACAAAGACAGGAGGCAAGCGTTTGTCTCAAAGGATGCGGAAAACGGTCCGGACCCGGCGTAGAAATTACTTAGCGGCAGCCGGTGTGGTGAACTTCACCTTCTTCAACGCACCCCATTTGCCGTCTACATTCTTGGCCAGCGAGCAGGCATAGTAAGTGGTGTTGGGCGTTGCGTTCCATTGTGCTTTGTCCACTCGGTACTGATTCCAGTAAATATCTTTGGGATGCTCTTCCTGAAGCATCTTGATGACGCCGATATTACCCATATCAGGTTTGTTGAAGGCCTCTTCGGTGATGATGATGTCACGGTGAAGCGCAGCTTGATCGTTGGGCGTATAGATCACCAATTGGAAGTATCCGGTAGCTTTGCTGCCACCAAACTCGCCTATCTGGATGTCTACCGTCGCCTCGCCAGGGCCTCCCAGCTTCTGAGTAGTAACAGGCACCTTGGTGATTTCCTGGAAAATGCCGTTCTTGTCCCAAGGCAGCACGCAGAGTTCGTAGCCCGTGTTGGGAATCATCTCTCGCCAGGTGTAGCTTTTCTCGGTGGTATAGTCTTTTCCGCTGAACTGCTTAATCATGTCGTAGGCATTGGAGAAGCCCATCATCGGTCCGTGTTCCTGCACGGTTTTGTCGATGGTGCCTGCCTCAAACTGACAAAGCGCATAGCCGGCCACGTCTGCATTGGGGGTGAACTTCACGGTGACGCTGTCCGGTCCCAAAGCCGTTACCTGGCACATCACCTGCGGAGAGGAGAAGCCTTGCGGGCGGGGAGCCGTGAAATGGACGCGTTGCACTGTACCGGGCTTGCCGTCTTTGTCGTAACCTAAGCAAATCAGGGTGTATTCTTTCTCAGGAACCACCACCAATCCATAGTCGACGAGTTTCTTTCCCTTTACGTCTTCTAAGAATTTCGGCTTTTTCTGCCCCGTGAAATAGCCATTCACCACCTCGTCTTTAATGATTCCGGCGATGTCTGACGTGAAAAGGGCGAGGCAATAGCTCTTACACTCGGGCGATTTCTTTAGCGTGAGCAGAGGAGCACCGGTCTTTGGCGCGTTGATACTGACGTTGAGCGTTACTTTTTCGTTCTGGGCTGCCACCTCAAGGGCAAACACCGACATGAGCAACATCATGATGCTGCCGATCAATTTCTTTGAAACCATGTTTTGATTTTCTATCTGTGAATACGTTGAAGAGGGGCGACAAATGCATGATGGGCATGGATTTGCCGCCGCCTCGTTAAAAAGATGATTAATACATATCTACGGTTGCCCGCACAAGGCCTAACTGCTTCACGGCAACAACCTTTCCGCCTACATTATATTTTTTGAGGAACTGCGGCACAGCCAGCTCTTCTGCATTATAGATAAGGATGTCTCCATTCTCGCAACCGATAATGAGATGCTGGTAGTTGGAGGTGCTGAGATAATAGTCGTCACGGTCGTAGGTCATAAAAGTAATCTTCGACGTGATGCCGGTCAGAGGTAGTTTGCTGATCGATACGTCTACCATTCCCGGCCAAGTCTGCCTCTTGATGGCATACACCTCTGTGCCTTCGGAGAAGAGATCGGTGTAAGCCTTCGACGAACTGTAGGCCAATCGTTCTCCGGCAGCTACGAGGAAACGGGTGTCATCGTTGAATAAATGCCCGGTTACTTCATAAGGAATGAAGTAGGCATTCGGCGTGTTGAGTCGCCGTCCGCGGTTGTCGATCGTGAAGGTGCCGACCATCGACTTGCCACCCGTGTTGTAATACACCTGGAACCAGCTGTTGTTGCGGTCCCAATACTGGGCTCCGTCCATGCAGGTGATGAAGTAGACCTTCGTGTCGGCCGGCATTTCCATCACCGGTACGCCGGTCCATCCATCCTGATGAAGCGTGGTCATGAAGCTGCGATAGCTGCCCCACTCGCCTTCTAAGGAAGTGGCCACCACCACACGGCGGTTCTTTTCGTCGTAACAAGGTATGTTGGTAATGCCCCAACAAGTGTGTCCGAACTTGGTGATCTTATAGCCTTTCTCGTCCAGATAGTAGGGTTCGGTGATGAACTTTCCACCTAAATAGTTCTTGGAAAACTTTCGTGTAAACACCCGTCCGTCTTGTGTGGCCACCCAAGTGAAAGCTGGTGATTCGGAACCGCCCACTTCTTGGTCTTTGCGAGAGCTCACCTTGAAGTTCGGCGGAGTGCCGTCTGCAAAGAGTTCGCTCATGTCCCACACCTTTTTTAGGTTGCTGGCATTGAACACAGAGGCGTCTCCCTCCTCGGTAATGGCCGTCACTGAGCCGATGGCACTTACATTTAAAGCGACGGCTACGTCCAGTTGTTTAGGCGTTCCGGGGATGTCGGCAGACTCATGCGGCCTTAATGCAAAGTCGGGAATGGTGAACCGACCGTTGTTATCGCGCTTATAACCTAACTGTAAAACGGAAAGCGTACCGATATTGGGCGTGGAAGTGGACTTCTCGGAGTAGACGATGAAGTCGGCTTCGCCGATTCTGGGATAGAAGAAGAAGGTGATTTTACCTTTGAACGACACACCCGAAGACTTCTCGATGATAGAGAAATCACCGCTTTGATAGTGTGTTGGAATCTCTTCTTCGCCCACTTTGCGCATAAACTCCTCGTAGGGAATTTCAGCTTTGAGCTCTTCGCAGAACAGTTTTCCGTTATAACGCCATTCGTAACGCACTTCCTGGCTTCGCTGTAAGGAATCCATCGTTCCCCAGTTGAAGTATTTCGAGCCGTCTACTCTCACCTTTCCACCTTCACGAACCACGATCTGAATGGGCCGAGCCACAACATCTCTCAGCCATGTGGGCGGTTTGAGCGACTCGTAGTTGTAATTACCATCATCGCTGAAACATGCACCTAACAACGGTATCAGCAATCCTACAATGGAATATTTTATCTTTCCCATAATGTTTGATTTTTAACGGTTATACTTTAACGGTCATCTTGCTTCCATCTTCCTCAACGGCTTCGGCGGGATGGTCGGCCAACCACTTTTTAAACTGCATGACCAGCTCTATCGCTTTGTGTGGAGCTGTGCGGATAAGATCGCCGTTGAACTTGGCTTTCTTGTCTACATTCATTAAGAAGAGCTTGTATTTGCGACTCGAATATTCGCCTAAGAGGTTGTCGGTGACCTCTCTGTTCCACCATTTAGGCTTGATCGCGTCGCGTGTCAGCACCAAAATGGCCCGCGTACGCTCGGTTTGTCCTAATCGTAAACCACCCATCGGCACGAGTTCTACAGTGAGTTTCACACCGTGAGGCATACTGCCAAGGCGTGCAGAACGGAACATCTTGATGATGATGGTATCGCTTCGGTTGGTCGCTCCCTCAGCTGCCGGACGTGCACGGAAGGTATAATGGTCGTCCAATTTATATTCGTTAGCCGTGGCCGTAGTCATTTCGGGAATCATTTTGAGTTGAAAGGTCTCGTCGTGAGCCAAATCCCGTCCTGCCATATGCACCACTACAGGAACGTCTATTGTGTTGACGTCGTCGGTAAAGAAGAAGAATGAGGCGAGAGTAGAGTCCGCAGTCTCTTTACCTGGTGCAGAAGCGTTTTTATAAAACTTATCGAAATAGATGTAATGTTCGTCCCCAAAGGTTTTCAAAGCTTCCTCCTGACAGGACGAAAGCAGTGAGAATGCCGCCAAAGGCAGCAGATATAACAGTTGTTTCATAATCTTTTGTCGTTTAGGGTTATCGATTTTCTTCTGTAGGAATAGGCAAAACGCATTCTTCTTTTGAGAAAGGAACGGTTGTTCCGTCGTCGCGCTTCACGCCAGCATTGAGTCTTTTATAGAGATAGAAGAGCTGTCCCTCGCTGATCCATTCGCGTTGACCCTCGCGCACCAAGTCTTTCACAAACGCATCGAAGGTAGTTTGAACCGGCAATTTATGTCCTTGAAGTCCGCGTCTGTCTCTCATATCGTTCAATATCTTGTAAGCCTCCGTGAAATTACCCTTCCTTGCTTCAGTCTCTGCAATGATATAGCGAAGCTCTGAGGTGCGTAACAGCGGGAAGATGTTGAGTGTTTTGTCGCGTTCTGCCGTATTTTTCTCTTTGACATACCATTTGACGGACATCAAAATCTGGTAGCCGTCAGTGGGAATATACAGAAGACGCTTCGAGCGAATATCGTTTTCGGCCTCGTCTATCCCGTCGGTTGTTTTGAAAATGTCCTGTCCATTGACGTTCACCACACAGAGATTATAGTTTCCAGGGCTCTTAATGGCACGTGGAAATTGGCTTTCCATTGCACCGATCAACTTCTCTCCGTCGTTGTCTCGATACAAACCGAAGAGCAAGTTATCGATCATCCGGACGTCCATCATCTGTTCTGGTTGTTCGGTCCATGCGAAATCGAAACGTTCATTCTGGAAAGGTGTGTAAGAAGCTCCCTGCATTCCGGTGCACTTTGCTTTGAAAACCTCTTCTGCACAATCCTTAGCTTTGGCATAGAAAGAGGCATCGAAGCCGCCGTTATACTGATAAACCCGAGCTAAAAGACCCATTACGGCCCAATAGGAGAGGCGATAACCCCGGCCATAAAAGAACTCATCGATCTCTTCCGGCTTGGCATAGCCTTCCATTCCAGACTCAAGTTGATTGTAGAACCGGGTTTTCCCTGATGCGTTGGCACTCATTCCAGTGTCCGAAGTGTCGAAAGGTTTCAGCAAATCGCGTGCCTCTTCCAAATCGGCTATTACCTTTTGGAGGGCATCTTTCACAGAGATATGCTCGGCAAGAACATTCGGGAAATCGCTCACATAAGGGATATAGACCTTCCCATCGTCGCCGATCGGGGCCGGTGCAAAGAGCCTTAGCATGTCGAAATGCAAGAAAGCCCTTATGGCTTTGGCCTCTCCGAGAATCACGTCCTTCTCTTCTTGCCCACGTTTGAACTTACTTGGGCTTTCAGACGAAATGTGTTGAATCAGATTATTGGTAGCAGCGATATTGTTATAAGCCTTCAACCAAATAGCGTTGATGATGGGTTGCAGCGTTTTCTCTTTGAAATCGCGTTTTCCGGCAGCAATTAAGGCCGTGCTTCCGAGTTCCTGTTGAGAAAGATTCAACCGATATTGATTAGAGAAGAAGTCGATAACGCCATATTGCAAGTTCTCTCCATAGAGAGCGTTATCCACCATTCCCTTGTACAGACCGTTCAAAGCAGAGCGGTATCCGTCGCCAGTTTCAAACAGTTCCGGTGACGTAGACCTTCCATCTACAGGCACTGTAAGCCAGTCGTTGCAGCTGATGAGCATGGCAGCGAGAGCAGACGATAGGATGATTGAATATATTGTACGTTTCATAACTCGTAGTTGTTTAAAGTGAAACAGTTAATAACTTGCGTGAATACTGATGCTATAGGTATGCGCATAAGGGTAAGAGAGTCCGCGTTCTACCCGCACGGTGCTCCATTTGGCAAGGTCGGAGGCATTGAACGACACCGAGAGCGCACTGAGTTTGAGTTTAGAGGTGATTCGTTTTCCGAAGTCGTAGCCCAGTGCCACGCTGTTAAAGTGCACATAATTGTCGTTCTGTACGAAGCGCGACGTAGCGTTTGTGGTGGCATTTTCTCTGATTCCGTAGTAGGGAGACACGTCACCCACCTTTCTCCAACGCTGCGTGATGATGCGGCGGTCAACGTTTCTATCTTTGATATTGGCATTTTCCACCTTCGAGATCAAGGTATTGTTATAGTATTGTCCACCAAATGCATACAGGAACGTCGTGTTGAGGTAGAAACCCTTGTAAGCCACATTGATGCCGAAGGTACCTTGTGCATCAGGATTGGCGTCTCCGCACACCTTCATGTCGTTATAGTTCCATTCTTTGGTCACGGTTCCGTCTTTCTTGAGGAAGAGCTCGGTACCGGTTGCCGGGTCGATTCCCAGAGAGGGAACGGCATAGATCGCAGAGGTAGAGGCTCCAACATAATATAAGACAGGAGGCAACGAACCGCCGGTGTGGCCATATTCGCTTCTGTTATTTTTCCGAATTTTCTCGTTATACTCTTCTATGGCGTCGTTGAGTTTGGTGATTCGGTTCTTATTGGCTCCGAGGTTAGCGTTGAGCACCACAGAGAGGTCGCGGCTACTATACACCGTTACGTTGGTCTTGAGTTCGAAACCTTTGTTCAATACGCCGCCCACGTTTCCATTATAAGAGGTGAATCCCGAAGAAGGACGAATACCAATCTGATCGATTGTGCGGTCGGTGGCCTTGTGATAATAGGCTGCCTCGAGATAAAAGCGCTTCTTAAAGAGTTCGATGGTGAAACCTAAATCGAGCGTCTTGGTCAGTTCCCACGTCAGATTGGGGTTGCCCATGGTGGCCAAGCGGGTAGCGGGCCCCGTGTAGTACCACGAAGAAGTGTCTACCTGGTAGCTGCTAATCACATCGAAACGCGAGAAGTTCACTTTACCCGTACTACCGTAAGTTCCTCTGACACGCAGGGTATTGATCCACGGAAGATTCTTAATGAACTTGTAGTTGTGCAGGTTCACACCCAGACCGATGGATGCAAAGGGGGCAAAACGTCGGTTCGAGCTGAACTGAGAAGAGCCGTCGAGGCGGAAAGAAGCATCCAACAGGTAGATTTCCTGGAATGTATAGTTCACAGCACCAAGGAAACCGACCGTTCTTACCGTTTGTTTGGTATCACCCGTTTTTCCTTCTTGAGTAGCCGCATAGATGGGATTGCTCAGCGTACCCAGACTGAAGCCCCGATATTCATAGCCCACAGGATGGGTGATCGTTTCCTGAAGATCTACACCTCCGGTAAGATTGAAGAAGTGTTCGTTCAGTCGCTGATTGAAATGCAGTTCGGCTTTTGCATTCCATTTCAGCTGATCGTCTTTGGATATTTTGAGCGATCCTTTCTTCGTACTTAAGACATTTTGGAAGGAAAGGTCTTTCGGGTCTTTGAAATCGCTTGTTTCCGTCTGCGTTTGGCTCACGCTAAACGTTCCGCGTAGATAGAAAGTAGGTGTAAAATAGAGGTTCACCGCAAAGTTATCGGTAATATCGGTGATGCCGCCTCTGCCCGAATAGTTATACAGGTTTTGCACCTGCCACAGCGGATTGGCTTTACCCGTCATGGGCAAGGCGCGCAACAAACTGCCGTCTTCGCCGTAAATGGCCTCGTAAGGCATATAAGAGCTATAGTTGTAGAAGTCTCCGTAAGGCGAATTTTGATAGGTGGTGCGGTTCAAGGTCACCTGATTCTGAATCTGCAACCAGTTGTTCAGGCGATAGTCGATCATCATTCCTGCTCCCCAACGGTCGCGGTAAGAGCCTTTCATCACACCTCCGTTCTTGTTATAGTTGAGGTTGATCATGTAGCGCAGCGAGTTGACACCACCCGAAAGAGAAATGTCGTTGCGCCAGTTGCCTACGTTGCGTAGCGGGCGCGACAGCCAGTCGGTGTTGACACCACGGCGCACCTCATTGAGTTTTTTATTGAATTCGATGTCCTTATCGATCTGTGTGTGAGGGTCGTTGGCGGTATACAGCCCTGCATCTTTCTCAACCTGTAGCTTTTCGGCGGCATTGGTCAGGTTGTAGTCAGAAAGATCGGGGAACGTCAGTTCGACACTGGTGTTGTAGTCGATACGAATCTCGCCCACTTTCGGTGGAACAGTGGTTACTACCACAACGCCGTTGGCCGCCCGCGAACCATAGAGTGCCGTTGCAGCGGCATCTTTCAAGATGGTCATACTCTGGATGCGGTTGATGTCCATATCGTAAATCTTCTGCACACTCACTTCAAATCCGTCGAGCATAAAGATAGGCATATTGGGATTGTCGCGCAGATTGGTGCGTCGGGTCAGTGCCTGTCCGTTGGCATCGAACTCTTGTCGTTGGATGTTAGAGGCTCCGCGGATGTTGATTTCGTTGAGTTGGTTGGGGTCGGAACCGAATCCCGACCGGTCGATGATGCGGAAAGAGGGATCGAAAGCCTGAAGAGCTTTAACGGCATCTTTCACGTTCACCTTTTTCAACTCGTCGCTCGTCACTACTGTTGCCGAACCGGTGAAACTGTTTTTCTTCAGTTTCTGAAATCCCGTCACCACGACTTGGTCCAACTGTGTGGCGTCGTCTTCAAGATAGATAGTGAAGTTTCGTTTCTTACCCACGGTGAAGGAACGTGGCTTACAGCCGACGAACGACACTTGAATCACGTCCGTGGGTTTGCAACCCTCCAGCCTAAACCGACCGGTGGAAGAGGTAACGGTGCCCCGTGGCCCGTTTTTCATTTTCACAGTGGCACCGACAATGGGTTCGTTTGTGCCATTGTCTACCACGACACCTTCGATAGCGATGTCGCCTCCGTCTTCTGGCTTTTGTGCATAACTCTGGATATTGACCAGGAGCAAGAGTGCGATCCCGACAAATACCTGCCATGATGTTGATAAGCTTTTTTGCATAGGTATTACAATTTTCGAGTTAGTACTTTTATATATTTAACTCACGATGTTTCGGTGGATAGTCATTTAGGGGTTGCTTTTTGCAAATATAGATTATTTTATGTTTACTTCCAAACTTCGAATCTTATTCTTTTTTAAGGTGTTGCAGTGCAACAATGCGATAAACAAAGGTATTGCGAGAGATTGTTGAAATCTGTTTCGGTGTCAATTTGCAACGCTTTTATTTAGTCGAGCGAACAAAAAGTAAGTGAATTTGCCCATTGTCATGACGAGAATTATCAATCGCCGACCCGTAGTTTTTAGCGGAGTGGTCAGGCAATTGAATGTTGCCGACCCGTAGCTTTTAGCGGAGTGGTCAGGCAATTGAATGTTGCCGACCTGCAGTTTTAGTGGAGTGGGAAGGGCCGCCGCACTTTTCCCCTATCTGTTTTCACTATGAATAGAGGATGTTTGCAGAGACAGTTGGACGAGCTCTGTAACTCAATGAAAAACATTGGTTTACAAAATGAATTCTCATCTCTTAGCTTTCGTCTTGCATTTTCTTAGCTTTTGCACGTCGTTTTCTTAGCTTTTGCATTCTAAAAGCTAAGTGATCGTAAAACAGTTTGTAGCATGCCTTCTTTCCAGAACCATACCCGTTTGAAATCAACACAAAGCATTTTTTACACGAATAATCGCTTTTCGGGGGCATTTTTTTGTAAAATAATATCCCGAAAAGAGGCGTGAGGCATCTGTCTACTGTTGTTTTTCAGACAAAAACAGGATATAGCGTGTGGTATTCCTATTCATGAAACAGCCCTTTTGGCATTGTTTTTTCACTTTTTCTTCAAAAAAGGAGGTAAAACAATATATTTTTCTTAATTTTGTTACTGCCTTGCAATAGTTTTATCTGCTAAAAGGGGCTACCAAAAGATACTCCCGCGTGGCTCTGTAGGCCATGCATCTGTCAACGAAACCAACAAGAAATGACCTATATCTCTAAAACAGTAACCCTGCTACTCTTCTCGTTCGCCCTTTTGTTATGCGGATGTGGAGAGGCCGTTCAGGGGCAACTCGAAAGAATCGACTCGCTGCTTGTGCAGGGAAATGTAGATGCTGCCTACCTCTATTTACACTCTCTGCCCACCGTTCCGCAAGAAGACCGTGCGGAAGTGGCCTACTATACCCTGCTGAAGACAGAAATTTGCTATCGCAAACGCTTGCCCATCAACAACGATTCGATCGACTACCCGATGTTCTACTACGAGCAAAAGGGACCGAAAGACAAGCTCGCGCGCGCGTATTATTATAAAGGTGTCATCCAGTTTTTTTACCGCAACAATACGATGGCGGCCATCACGCTGCTGAAAAAGGCGGAAAACACCGTGCGAGGCAGTAACAATGCGGTGCTGCAACACAAAATCTATTCCACCATCTGCTATGTCAACTTGCTCAACAAAAACTATAACACGGCACTGAAGTATGCCCGCCTGGCCTGTAACTTGGGCCGACAGACGGGTAATAAGATGTGGATTGCCTATAGTTTGACCTATATTGCCAATGCTTACAGCGGACTGGCAGAGCCTGATAGCAATCTGACTTATCTCTTGAAGAGCTTGCAATATTATCAATATCTCAGTTCCGACAATCAATCGGTGCTGCTGGCCAATATCAGCGATGCTTATAATCAGCGCAAAGACTCGGTTCGTGCTGCGGTTTACATACAAAAGGCTCTGAAAGAACGCCCTGACAGTTATACCTACGCTATTCTGACCGATCTCTATATCCAACGAGGCGAGCACCGAAAGGCTTACGAACTGCTGCGAAAGGCCTTGGGAAGTCCCGATGCTTACACGCAGGAGAAGGCTCTCTACAACCTTTTCCGGCTGAGACAAAGCACGGGCGACTATCGCGGAGCCGCACAAATTGCCGACACGTTGTTGCAATTCAAGGAACGACAGCAAAGGGAATGGCAACAAAACAACATCTACGAGATTCAAAGCCGCTATGACAAGGCTGAGAGCGAAAGGCAAATCAAACAGTACAAACTCTATTTCGGGGCGTTATTCTTGGTTTTTGTCCTTTCGGTTCTTGTGCTGATGCTTTACCATAAATATAAGGTGACCAGGGCCCGACGCACGCTCTTGGAAAAACATCTGCTGCTGAACGAATGCAACGGTCGGCTGGATGAGAACGTTCTTTCACAACACGAGGCGCACAAAGAGCAGACTTCTCTGCGGCAACGGGTGGACAACATGAAGGACAAGGAGGTGCAAACGCTGAGCAATGGTAAGCTGCTTTACGAGAGTATTGTTCAGAATCACAATACCATTCATTGGAGCGGACAAGATTTTCTCGACTTTTTGGCCTACTTTAAGTTCATCGATCCCGATTATGTGGCCCAACTCGACCAGCTGTATAGCAATCTTTCGCCACGCCAATACTTATTCCTCATCGCTACGGGGCGAATGAACAAAAGCGAAACCGAAGTGGGTGATATCCTGGCTATTAGTCCTGGTAGCGTGCGGTCTATCAAAAGTCGTATCAAAACGAGGAGACTGGTAAGTAGTAAGGAGGGGAGTAGTAGGGAGTAAGGCTTTGCAAAGCTGTTGAAGAAAGATGTAAGTGCGTTGGGAAAGAGTTTCTTCTGTCTACCTGTTCTCCTGCTTTTTCAAGGGCGATCTATATAATAAGGTATAGCAATCGCTTGTCGATGAAGTTTCTGTTAAAGAAAGTATAAAAATAAAATTAACAGCAAGGAGAGCGACAAGGGTAAAAACAAAAAAACTATATTTGCACATAGAACTGATATACAACTAAACAATTATCAAGCTATGAAAGTTCATGAATATCAAGCAAAAGGCATTTTTGCGAGTTATGGCGTGCCTGTAGACCGGAGCATCCTTTGCAGAACACCACAAGAGGCGGTAGAGGCCTACCGCGAATTGGGCGTTGAACGGTGCGTGGTGAAGGCACAGGTGCACACCGGCGGACGCGGAAAGGCAGGCGGAGTGAAGCTGGCTGCCGATGAAACGGAGGTGAAACAGCATGCTGAGGCTATCCTGGGCATGGATATTAAAGGTTTTACCGTAGACCGTGTGCTGGTGGGCGAGGCCGTGAATATTGCTGCCGAATATTATGTGAGCATCGTGATCGACCGTAAATCGAAAGGAGCCATCCTCATGATGAGCCGAGAAGGCGGGATGGACATCGAAACGGTGGCGCGCGAAACGCCCGATAAAATCTTCAAAGTTCCTATCGACCCTTCTATCGGACTACCCGATTTCAAGGCGCGCGAGGCTGCTTTCAAACTCTTCGACGATATGGCACAGGTGAAGCAAGCGGCTCCGCTGTTCCAAAAACTCTACCGCTTGTTTGTGGAAAAAGATGCGTCGTTGGCCGAAATCAACCCGTTGGTGCTCACAAAAGAGGGCCAGCTGAAGGCCATTGATGCCAAGATGACTTTCGACAACAATGCACTCTATCGTCATCCCGACATCTTCGCCATGTTCGAACCTACCGAAGACGAGAAGAAAGAGCAGGCCGCCAAAGACAAGGGCTTTAGCTATGTGAACCTCGGAGGCGAGATCGGATGCATGGTGAACGGTGCTGGACTGGCCATGGCAACGATGGATATGATTAAACTTTATGGCGGAAATCCGGCCAATTTCCTCGATATCGGAGGTAGTTCTAACCCGCAAAAGATTGTCGAGGCCATGAAACTGCTGCTCGCCGATGAACATGTGCGTGTGGTTCTCATCAACATCTTTGGCGGAATCACCCGTTGCGACGATGTGGCCAAAGGTCTGATCGAGGCCTTTCAAGAGCTCAAAACCGATATGCCCATCGTGATTCGTCTCACGGGAACCAACGAGGCCGAAGGCCGTGAACTGCTGAAAGGCACCCACTTCATCGTGGCACAAACCATGGCCGAGGCCGGTAAGAAGGCTGTTGCGGCTGCAGGCTATTGAGCAGAGGCAACAAAGCGCGCGTGCCACACGCTGCGATGTGTGTGCATCAAATAGCAGTGAACAATACACTTATCAACTAAAAACATCCTAAAATGAGTATTCTAATCAACAAAAATACAAGGCTTATCGTGCAGGGAATCACCGGTCGCGATGGTGGTTTCCATGCCACCAAGATGAAAGCGTATGGCACCAACGTCGTAGGAGGCACCTCTCCGGGCAAAGCGGGACAAGAGGTGAGCGGGATTCCGGTGTTCAACACCGTGCGTGATGCCGTGAAAGCAACACAGGCCAATACGTCGGTGATTTTCGTTCCGGCAGCTTTTGCCAAAGATGCGATGATGGAAGCCGCCGATGCTGGCATCCAACTGATTGTCTGCATCACCGAAGGTGTGCCCACTCTCGATGTGGTGGAGGCCTATCATTACATCAAAGAGAAGGGAGCTAAGCTGATTGGGCCCAACTGTCCCGGACTCATCTCGCCCGAAGAGAGCATGGTGGGTATCATGCCCACGGGTATTTTCAAGAAAGGAGGCACCGGGGTGATCAGTCGAAGCGGGACGCTTACCTATGAAGTGGTGTATAATCTGACGCAGAACGGCATGGGACAGTCTACCGCTGTGGGCGTTGGTGGCGACCCTATTGTGGGCCTTTACTTTCAGGATTTGCTCGAAATGTTCGAAAACGATCCTGCTACGGATAGCATTGCTCTCATTGGCGAGATTGGCGGAGATGCCGAAGAGCGTGCCGCCGAATACATCAAGGCGCATGTCACCAAGCCTGTTGTGGCCTTTATCTCGGGGCGCGAGGCTCCGAAAGGTAAACAGATGGGGCATGCCGGAGCCATTATCTCCAGCGGTTCGGGCACGGCGAAAGAGAAGGTGGCTGCCTTCGAAGCTGCCGGAATACCCGTGGCACGCGAGACAAGCGAGATTCCGGCGTTGCTGAAAGCTCGTTTGGGAAGATAGACTTTAGACCTTTTTTCTCTGTCAACACAGAGAATGCCCTCTGCAAGAGGGTAAAATGGGAACATCTTTTGGACAGAACCTACAAGCGGTTTTGTCTAAAAGATGTTTGGATTTTGTGGCTTCTGATGGCGTATTGGATGCAAATCCGACCGTTTTGTTGGGTAGGATTGGTTTCCTGTTGGATAGGGTCGGTTTCTAAACCATGGTTGTCGGTGGGTTCATGTGCTACCTTAAAAGATTTTAATAATCTCTTTCTATACTCCGTTTTTCGGCGAAAATCGGAATGTTTTGCGTAACTTTACAACGTTTTCATTTAGGATAACAGTTTCAATCGGGTGGATCGAGAGGCTGTAAAATCGTTCTTTTTTTTATAATATTTAGGTATGGTCGTTACATTCATCATCCTTATTCTCACGGTAACCATGTTTATCATCGGTCGCATCAGGGCAGATGTCGTAGCTCTTTGCGCCTTGGCGGCGTTATTGATGTTTCATGTTCTTACGCCCGAAGAAGCCCTTTCAGGGTTCTCTTCGTCGGTGGTCATCATGATGGTGGGGCTTTTTGTGGTGGGAGGAGCTATCTTTCAAACCGGATTGGCTAAGGTGGCGAGTCAGAAAATCATGAAGTTGGCCGCAGGAAACGACCTGCGTATGTTTCTTTTGGTGATGCTCACCACCTCGGCCATTGGGGCTTTTGTGAGCAATACGGGAACGGTGGCCTTGATGATGCCTATTATTGTGAGTATGGCAGCTCAGAATGGGAGTCATCCCGGACGACTGCTGATGCCCTTGGCCTTTGCCAGTAGTCTGGGCGGAATGCTCACCTTGATCGGTACGCCACCCAACCTTGTGATTCAGGAGACACTCACCGGAGCCGGTTATCAGCCGCTTTCGTTCTTCTCGTTCTTTCCCGTCGGCATCATCGTGATCACGATTGGCATCCTTGTCTTGCTGCCGCTCTCGCGCTTGTTCTTAGGAAAGACGCGGCAGAAGGACAAGCGGACGAAAAGTAACGGTAAGACTTTGGAACAGTTGGTGGAAGAGTATAGCTTGCAACATCAGCTCAGGCGGTATCGCATCGGGGCTCAATCGCCCGTTGCCGGACAGACTATCGCCGAGCTCGACCTGCGTAACCGCTACGGTATCTCTATCATGGAGATCAGGAGAAAGGCTGCCCGCAGCGGTCGGTTCATCCGCAATGTGAAGCAGAGCGTGCCCAAACCCGACAGTCTTCTTCAGGCCGACGACATCCTCTATGTCACCGGCGATAAGGAACGAATGGAGAGTTTTGCCAACAAGATGCAACTGGAGCGGCTCGACGACACGGGCATCGACTTCTACGACATCGGTATCGCAGAGATTGTGCTCATACCTACGGCGCAGCTCAACGGTACGAAACTCAAGAATTCGGAACTGCGTGAGCGGTTCAACATCAACGTCCTGGGTATTCGTCGCAGCAACGATTACATCTTGAAAGATCTCTCCGAAGAGCGTCTTCACTCGGGCGATGTGCTGCTCGTGCAGGGTTCGTGGGCCAACATCGGACAACTGGCAGGCGAGAACGACTGGGTGGTGTTGGGTCAACCCAAAGAACAGGCACAGAAAGTGACACTCAACTACAAAGCACCGCTGGCAGGTGGCATTATGTTGTTGATGATCGCGATGATGGTGTTCGACTTTATCCCCATTGCTCCGGTAACGGCTGTCATCATTGCAGGCCTATTGATGGTGCTCACGGGTTGTTTTCGCAATGTGGAGGCAGCCTATAAAACGATTAATTGGGAAAGCATCGTGCTCATTGCGGCGATGATGCCCATGTCGATAGCTTTAGAGAAGACGGGCACTTCGGCCCTGATCTCGCATACGTTGGTGGATATATTCGGGTCGATGGGCCCCACGGCGTTGCTGGCCGGCATCTATTTCACCACGTCGTTGCTCACGATGTTCATCAGCAACACAGCTACGGCGGTACTCATGTCGCCCATTGCGCTGTCGGCATCTACCGAGTTGGGTGTTAGCCCTTACGCCTTTCTCTTTGCTGTTACGCTGGGGGCCAGCATGTGTTTTGCGTCTCCGTTCTCCACGCCTCCTAATGCTTTGGTGATGCGAGCCGGGCAATACACTTTTATGGATTATGTGAAGGTGGGTCTGCCTCTGCAACTTGCCATTGGCATTGTCATGGTGTTTGTATTGCCGTTGCTGTATGCATTCTGAATATGACGGCTTCTGAACGGGGGAGACTTTCCGTTTTTGACGATGCGCCAACTGCTATATGCATATGACAAAACGGGAAAACGACAGCCCGACAAGATGCAATAAAGTTTAATTCATTCAGGGAGACGGGCAAAAAAAGGGGCCAGGTTTTGCACTGCCCGATTAAAAACGTTAATTTTGCGTCCGTATAAATAAAGGCATTATTCATTTAAAAATATAGTGTTATGGTAGATTACAAATCATTAGGCTTGGTAAACACCCGCGAGATGTTTAAGAGAGCCATCAATGGCGGTTATGCCATCCCGGCATTCAACTTTAACAACATGGAGCAGTTGCAGGCCATCATCAAGGCTTCTTCCGACTTGAAGTCACCTGTTATCTTGCAGGTTTCGAAAGGTGCACGCAACTATGCCAACCCCACTCTTCTCCGTTATATGTCACAGGGCGCTGTAGAGTACGCAAAGGAACTGGGCTGCAACCATCCCGAAATTGTGGTTCACCTCGACCATGGAGACAGCTTCGAGACTTGCAAGAGCTGTATCGATGCAGGTTTCTCTTCGGTGATGATCGACGGTTCGTCGCTTCCCTACGACGAGAATGTGGCTCTGACGAAGAAAGTGGTAGACTATGCCCATCAGTTTGATGTAACCGTAGAAGGCGAATTGGGTGTTTTGGCCGGCGTAGAAGACGACGTCGTAGCAGCTGAATCGCACTATACGAAGCCCGAAGAGGTGATCGACTTTGTGACAAAAACGGGTGTCGACTCGTTGGCCATCTCGATTGGTACGTCTCACGGAGCCTATAAGTTTACTCCCGAGCAGTGCACCCGCGACCCGAAGACCGGTCGTTTGGTTCCTCCTCCTTTGGCTTTCGACGTGCTCGACGCCATCATGGAAAAGCTGCCCGGCTTCCCCATCGTGCTCCACGGCTCTTCGTCGGTTCCCCAGGAGTATGTCGACATGATCAACCAATACGGTGGCAAGCTGCCCGATGCTGTGGGTATCCCCGAAGAGCAGCTGCGTAAAGCTGCCAAGAGTGCCGTTTGCAAGATCAATATCGACTCCGATTCGCGTTTGGCTTTCACGGCTGCCGTTCGCAAGGTGTTTGCAGAAAAGCCTGCCGAATTCGACCCGCGCAAATACTGCGGTCCGGCTCGCGATCTAATGACAGAGCTCTATGAGCACAAAATCAAACAGGTGTTGGGTTCTGACAACAAGCTTGCTCAACTCGACTAAATTTCCCGCAGGGAAGTATTCAACAAAAACCGGACGCGCCACAGGGTGCGTCCGGTTTTTCGTTTTCAGGGGGAACGGTTTGCGGTTGATCAAAAGCGGTGGACTGTTTATAGAATGAATGATTCAGAGTGGATCGCGAACGGTTGTCTATGGAATCACGTTCGGGTGGCCGGACGATCGACTGCGGAGCCGTTTGTCGTCGAGAATGACAATTTCTTTTCTGCGCACGAAGATGGCGTTTTGGGCTTCGAGTTCGGCCAAGGTACGAATGAGCGAACTCTTTTGCACGCCGAAGAAGTCGGCCAGTTCCTGTCGCGAGTGGCGCAGGGGAATGGTGTTCGATCCGTGTTTACGGGCCATGAGTAGGAGATATTGCGCCAATCGCTGGCGCAGAGGAGCCAGATAGATGGTTTTGATTTTGTGGAGCAGGAAGAGATTGATGGAGGAGAGCAGTTGCAGAAAGTTGCGACGGACGGTGCGGTTGCGGTCGATCAGCTTTCGGAATCCGGCGATGGACATGCAAAGCAGCAGCACATCGCCGTTCACGGCCTTGAGGTCTACCGGCGTAGCTTTGTCTTGAGCGAAGAGGAAAGCGGGGGCGATGAGACTGCCGCTCTTGAGATAGTCGACGGTCAGGGCTCGGTTGTTGGCTTCGGACATTCGTGCCATCAGTTCTCCTTGCAGGATGACAACGGCTTCGTCGCATAGTTTTCCTTGATAGCTATACACCTTCTTTGCCGGAATTTCCTTCATCGAGAAGTCCACCGCATGCAGTGCGGCTTCTATCTCGGCGGAGGACATTCCGGCAAAGAGGGTAGATTTCTGTAGAGAATCGAGGATGAGTGGATCCATGTAGGTTGGCTTGAGGCAGCAAAGATAGGCAACATTCCTTTCTCGTGCAATACTTACAAATGGTGAGATTCTCTGCTTTTGCGGGGCAAAATCGGGGAGAGCGAGGTCGCTGAACAGTTCAGTAGGGCCATTTGGGCCTCCGTGGCGGTTCTGAACAGTTCAGTAAGGCCATTTTGGTCTCCGTGGCGGTTTTGAACAGTTCAGCAAGGCCATTTTGGTCTCCGCGGCGGTTTTGAACAGTTCAGTAAGGCCATTCGGGTCTCCGTGGCGGTTTTGAACAGTTCAGTAACCCTATTCGGGTCTCCGCGGTGTTACTGTAGGGTACAGTAGCCCCATTTTGGTCTCCGCGGCGTCATTGTAGGCTACAGTAACGCCATTTGGGTCTCGGATGATGGTTTTGTAGGGTACAGTAGCCTCATTTTGGTCTCCGTGGCGTCATTGTAGGCTACAGTAACGCCATTTGGGTCTCGGATGATGGTTTTGTAGGGTACAGTAGCCTCATTTTGATCTCCGTGGCGTCACTGTAGGCTACAGTGGCACATCCGCTTTTTGAGGGCAGGCCCTGTTATTGAGCCTCGAAACGGAGGAGGAAGAGGCCATCTTCGATCTCGGCGAGCAGGGCGAGCTGCGTGTCGGAGAGCGACTGGATGCGCACGTTTTTGAGTTGTATCGCTCCCAGCGGGATGGCCGTGCGGATGTCGAGACGCTTTGCGGAGAGCGTCCAAGTGCCCGTTTCGTGTTTGAACTGTTGAGGCGAGGTGACCTCGAAGGTGAATTTTCCGCCGTCGGCAAAGGTGAAATACTTTTGCGCCACGGTGGCCAAGAGACTGTAGGGACGGATGCTGCTGTTCGTAATCAGTACGCGCGAACCCTTCGCCACCGACTTCCAAGTGTGCTTCTTGAGGCCGGTTGCGATTTGAGCCTCAGTCAGCGTTTCGGCTTTTGCCGGAATCTTGTCGAGCACGAGTCGCTTAGAGGTTTCGCCTTGGGTGACGACGAGCTTGAGGTTTTGCTCGTAGCCCGCAAGCTGTTCTATACTGAGGCGACAGGTGCCTTGAGCATCGGCCGTGCCTTTGGCGGCCATCTGTCCGCGCGGCGTGTCGTAAACCAGTTGCACGGTGGCTCCGGCGGGCGTGCTACTCACGGCAATCTGCGCCGTGCCGGTCGGGGCGTCGACGCTCACCTGGACTTTGGGTTCGGGGAAGGGAGCGTCGTTGGGCTCGTCGCTCGAGCACGAAGCCCCGAGCAGGCTACCCACGAAGAAGAGGGCAGCCAGAGGTTTTTTCCATACGTTTGTGTTCATATCGTTTTGTTTTTTGAAGATGATCGGTGCGTAGAGCTCGGTCTTTAGTGCGCCGTGTCAGCGCGTCCTTCGCGGGTGACCACCCACGAGGGATAGTTCACCAGTTCTACTTTCTGCTTGTCTACCCATACGAGGAAGTCGTATTCTCCTTTGAAATTGCTCTGCTTGAGATTCGCGGGGAAAATGATCTTCTTGACATATCGCTCGTCGGTGTTATATTCGGCACTGATGCTGAGATATTTTAAGTTAGAGCATCGGCTCAGGTCGAGCACCTCGGTACTGACGCTGTTCACCTCCAATCGCTCGAGCGTTGCCGGCAGAACCACCTTGTCTAAGGGGCGGTTCATCTGCGTAAGGTCTCTTTTAGAGAGATATAACGAACCGATTTCCAAAAACAAAGCGCGCAGATGGATATGGCTCAGGTCGAGCTCTTGGAGCGGCTTGAGGGCCTGCGTGGTGCGGATATGGAGCGAATCCAGACCGGTGGGCAGGTAGAGATTCGGGGTGATGAGCTGGTCGAAGTTGAGCGTTTTCAGATGGGTGAACGGGCGGAAGTCGAACACCGTGTTGGAGGGATACTCTCCAACACCCGACCCTCCCATCTCGATTTCCTCCAAGGAGAGCGGCATGTCGGTGGGCCGGAGCAAGACGAAGAGCGAGTTGAAGGACAACGATTTCAAGCCGCTGTTGGCTTTCAAGCCCTCGATCTGAACTTGGCTCGCAGGGGCGTCGATACGCCAGGCGCCACCATGAAGCCGTAGGGAGTCTAACGAATGGTTGAGAACAATCTTCTCGGCGGTGATGTTCTTCTCGCCGCTATCGCTGAAGTAAAACCGCTTGATGCGCGTCCCGCTGATGTCTACGAGCTTCGGCCCTTTATGCTCGGCCGTGTTGGTGTGGATGGATAGGCGATCGATGTGGTTGTTGTCTATCACGAGATTTTCGCCCGAGAAGTCAGAGTCCTCGATGTACAACCGCTGGGACTTGACCCGATTGAGCACGTCAGCGGTGTAGATGCCGTTCTTGAGTTCGATGTTGCGCAGAGCGTGCGACGGAGCTTTGAGATGGGTGATGTCGGTTCCGGTGAGCAGCAAGTTCTGCAATTGCGCGTTCTTAGAGAGATCGTAGCCGGATAGATCGATGGGTTTGAAGGTGCGGTTGATGAACCAAGAGTCGAACGTCTGTTTCTCGGCCTTGATGGTGAGGCGGCGCAAGTGTGAGAGCTTGTCCAAGTCCAACACTTCGGAAACGAAGCATTGGTCGAGGTAGAGATCCTCCAATGCCGGGAAGTTGGCCAGTCCCCAGAACTTCACCTCCTTGTTGGTGTTCTTCAAACTGGGATAGTCTACAAACGTGCCGAGCGCGGTTCTCTGCAAGGCAGGCGTCTCGTCTTCGTCTTTCACCCGAAGAAACAGCGTGTCGCCCGAGGCAAGGATGTAGCCGCAACCCTCTTTCAAAGCCCGCGCATGATAGCTCTTGATGACGTCTATGGCCTCGGCCTTGGCCTTAGGATCGATGAGTTTGGGCAGGGTTCGGTAAGCCTCTTCAAAACGGAAGAGCTTAGAATAGTCGGTGATTCTTTCTTTAATATATTCTTGATACTCGGCTGTATTTTCGTTTAGGTCTAAGTCTTGCGTGGTGACATTGAGCAAGTCGCCCTTCTCGCAGGCAGCGAAAACGCCGGTGAGCAGCAGAGCCGCCCAAGTGCTTATTTGTCTTTTCATCTTTATCTTCAGCTTAAAAAAGTTAGTTCAGTTTTTTAACGGCTTCTCTTACGCCCCAGGTCTTGGTCTCGTCGGGCATGTCCTGTTTGAGCAAGAAGAGGTAGTGGGTTTCCTGCTCGGAACTGATTCGTACCCACATTCCCTTGGCGGTGCGTTTGATAACCTCGATGACATAGAAGTAATTTTTCCACACCTTGACGCCCTGCCCCTCCTGTTTGATGGGCAGGAACTCGGTTTGTGGATTTTGGATTTTCAGACTGAACATCGCCTCGGCCATGCTGATGGCAGGCAGTTCGTTGGTTTCGACAATGATTTTATTGCCGTAGATGCGCCATTTGCCTCGTGCCACGATTTGCTGTTCGCCCAATTGCTCTTGGAAAGAAAAGAAAGCCGAGGCTTTGATATACGAGGGAACATCGATGTAGGCCGTGCCGTCTGCGCCGAATGCGAACTGCGCTCCGAAGAGCAGAGCCGGGGTTTTGGTCAGCAAGTCGTTCACATAAGTCGTGCGGATGGCGCATTGTGCGGGATTTTCCAGCAAGTCTTTGATCTCGTCTTTATAGCTCGACATCGACCAAGCGGTGTTGGAAAACTCGTCGGCAGACAGTTGGGCGGTGCTCACGGGCATGGTTTCGAACCAGGAAGAAACGACGTTCTTGAAGTCGGGCAGTTCGCCATTGGTATCGTCGTCGTAGTAAGACGATGAGTTCATAAAGTCTACCACCATCATCTTGTCGCCCAAATCGACATACGTTGCCACGGTGCTGACATTGTCTTTGGCCTGAATGTCGCGCACTTTAATTTTCATATTGACGTAGCCAACGGGCGTTTTGCTGTCTAAGACAACGGTGTTCTCGTCGGTCGTAGACACCGCCCATCGCCCCTGACAAGTCACATAGCTGTATTTGTTGAAAGGCGGTTTAAAGAGCAGCGTCGATGTTCCGTCGCGGCGAAGTTCCATTCCCACCCAGGCCGTAGTGTAGAGAATGCCCTCCATGGCGGCAGAAGTCTTGGCCTGGAAGCGTACGGTGTTCCAAATGAAATTGTTGTAATTGATGTTGGCAGACTTATACCACATCGTGTTGGTAAGCTTCTGCACGACAGGATTGCTCAGGTCGGGCACGCTGTTGATGTCCGACACGTCGATGGTGTTGCGCTGATCGCAGCCCGAGAGCAACAAGGTTGCTACAAGGATGACTAAAGAATATATTTTCTTCATATCGTTTGGAGTAGGTTTAAATTTTTATTTCGAGTGCCACCGAAGCATATCGCTTGGGGCGAGTAAAGCGACTTAGCGATTTACGTCCGTCTTGAAAGAAGAGGTTGATGTTGGAGAGCAGAGCCGGATTGGTGAGTTGTCGCAGGTCGTCCCACCGGTGATAGCGTGTGTTGAAAAGGTTGTACACCCCGGCACGCAGTGTGATGTGCCGACCGAACTTATAGTAACCGAAGAGGTCGAAGATGTAAGCATTCTCCATCAACGAGGCCGGATAGCGACGAATGAGGTCTCTTCCCGATGCGTCTCGGTCCCAGAACGTAGTTTGCGCCACGGGCTTGGCAAAGTAGAGATTCATCTTCGCATTCACCTGCCAGCGAGCGTTCTTCCCCGTATATTCCAGTCCGACGTTGCCCGTGAGAGGCTGAATGCCCAGCATACTCATGCCCGACGACGATTTGCCATCGGCATAACTGAAGGCGGAAGACACCATTAGTCCGCGCAATCCGTCTATCCATTCGCTCGGATATACCTGCACCGCAGCATCGAAGCCTTTGAGATGAGCCGACTCGCGGTTGACATTCTTCACATAAGCCAGCCGCTTCGGGTGCTGCATCAGCGGTTCGTTCACGGTGAGCACCCCTTGTTTCAGCTCAATAAAGTCGGAATATTGGTTGTAATATAGGCTCAGCATATAGCCCAGACCGCTGCCTCGGCCCGTCAGTTCCAGTTCGTGGTTGTAGGATTTCTCGGGCTTCAGGTCTCTGTTGGCCAGTACGACGAACGATGGCCACGTGCTATAATACTGGAAAAACTTCTCCTCCGTGTTGGGCACGCGGAAGCCGGTAGAGAACTTATACGATGCGTTGAGCCACTCGCTGTGGGCATACGAGGCGATGGCCAGGAACGAAACGCCCCGTTCGGTGTTGCGGATGGGCGAGAAATCCATAGCTGCCCCCTGCACGTTTTGCAGCAGATAGTCGATGTATCCGCGGCTTCGAGCGTTATCTCCGGCATCGTCTGTGGTGCGGAAGAAGTCGTATCGTGCTCCGAGTTTCACCGTTAGTTTGCGTCCGAAGCTGATATCGTCCATCACAGCCGCTCCGATGTTGAGTCGGCGAATGGGGTTCAGGAACGAGTAGGCTTGTGCAAAAGTGCCCATCGCCTCGCCCAGGTGATACACTCTGCCCATACGAACGGTGTAACCATAGATAGGATCTGCCGCCACAGGATTCTCTACATCCACGTTGCGTGTGGTGTTTTTGCGCAGCATGGAGAGGGCTGTGAAGTTGAAGAGATGCCGACCGGCGAGGCCGAGGTCGAACACCCGACTGTCCAGACTCAACCGAGCGAAACCGTCGTGTGTGTCTTGTCCGCGATATTTGTCGCGTTTTCCCTCGTAGAGCAGTGTCATGTCGCTGTTCACAAGGTCGAAGTTGGGACGGTAATACTCCGTCCAGGTGCTGGCATCGAGGAAAGATTCCTGATGATGCAACTTCGCCGTCAACTTACGAACAATCCCCTTTGCGGGCAACCATCGATAAGAAAACGAGTAAGACCGACATAGCGATTGGTCGTGCGAATAGTAGTAAGGCTTGCCGTCGGCTGTGAAAGCATCGATGGGTTCGAGCGTCCAAATCTCGGCATCAGTCTTCCTGTTCATCGCATAGAACGTGAAGTCCAGCCGGTGGCGGTCATTGGGTTGATAAGTCAGTTTGCCCAGCCAGGCCAGCTGATGGAAGGTCATCGGGTCTACCTGTGTAGAGGTGACATTGCGTGTGAGCTTGCCGTAGCCGAAGTTGCGAAGCTGATTTCCATCGCGCCGAGCTCCCATCAAGAGAGCCTCGAGGCCTTTCCAGCGCACGGCTCCACCCAGGAGATAGGTACGCAGATTTTCTTTTCCGTTATAACCCACATGCCCGAACGCACCCCAATGCCGACCTTCGCCGATGAGGTCGCGGGCCTCTTTGGTGGTATAGTTTACTGTTCCGCCCAGTGCACCCGTACCCGATACAAACGAGTTGGCCCCTCGTTGTATCTCTACCGACGAGGCAAAGTAAGGGTCGAAGTCGATTCGTGAGGCGTTGGAAAGGCCATACGAGCTGAACACTACATTGTCTTGAATCTCGGGTTGCAGGATTCCGTCGATGCTGACAGCCACCCGATTGGCCTCGACCCCTCGGATAGCGAAACCGCGCATGCCGCCGCGTGAACCCGAAATCGACACGCCCACCGAGGGCATATAGCGCACGAGATCGTTCATATCGGCAGGCATTTCTACACGTAGTTGCTCGGCCGACTGCACGATGGCTCCGATTTTCTTTTGTCGGCGGTCGGCCTTCACCACCACCTCTTTTATCTTATGCGTGCGAGTGGTATCTGCAACAGAAGTCTGTGCGAGAACTTTCGTCGGGTCCACCCAGAGGGCTAACCATAGTATGAAGGATAGATTCTTCATCGCAGTATCAGTTAATCAGGGTGAGTTGAGCCGTAAAGGGCAGCAATTTGTACGAACGACCGCCGCGATACACCTTCCGACCTATCTCCAAGGCCTGCCCGTCGCCATCGATGACGGCGCGTTTGAGTTCCAACTTGAAGGCCTTCTTCGTTCCGGGCAGCGTTTTGCCGCCGGGCAGAAGAGCCCCCGTTCCCTCGGTTTGATGGAGAAAAAAGGTGATAGAGAGCGTCTCGCTGCCCATCTGAACGAATCTGGCAGGAATGCGCTTGAAGGTGAGTTCGCCCGTCTCAGCTCGGTATTCGTAGAGAAGACCGCGCAGAGGGATGCGGCGAGTGCTGCGCACGCTGTTCTCCTCCAAGGGCAGAACGAGTTCGGGTTTGGAGAAGTTGGCCACCTCGTTGTTCACGTCGAACCACACATAGGCCTTGCTCTCGTCGAGGATAAAGATTTTGGAGAGCAGTCTGCCGTTGTCTGCCGCCATCTCTGTGGCCTGTGCATGGCGATAGAGATCGTTGTCGTCGAACTCGCGTCCGATGCACGATGCCAGCAGCAGGGCTACGAACATAGCAGGCGCGATGCGAGCCGATAGGTGTGAAAGTCTCATGGTTTGGGTGTTAGGGTGATTTCTTGGAACTGTACGGGATAATTGTTTCTGAAGTTCTCGGTGTCGCTGTTGGTAACGACTTGTATCATCACAATGAAGTTGCCGATGCGCGGTTGCGACAGGATAAGCTTGTTGCCCACTTTGCGATAGCTGAACTCATAGTACCATTCCCGTTCCACTCCGCCCTTTCCGGTCACCATATCTGCGTTGTTTTTGAGGGGAATGCGGAAGAAGATTTTCCCGTCGTACACGGCATAGCGCAGGGTCGGTTCTTCGGCCTTTTCAGGACTCCAGTCGCCGCCTGCGTCGTATACCTCCAGTCCATCCGATTGAGACGGCAGCAGGAAGAACCGCTTGGTGTTCATCGTATAGTCGGGTTGGAGGATGAAGTCGAACTGCACATCCTTCAGTCCTTTGTAAGCTCCTGCGAGCAGGTCGGGCATAGTCAGCTCCAGATCCTGCGTGAGAGGGAGCCGCCAGAACCACTCCGTGCCCGTGAGTTCGGCAGGAGCAGGAGGCAGAGCTGCGCGTCTGTCGTCGATGATTTTCCGGCTTTGTGCGTCCATCTCGGCCACGAGTTGCCGCACGCGTTCATATTTCTTACCGCTACGCACACGGTAGGGTAGTTCGTAAAGAGTGCTGCGCGCCGCCATCATCACTTCGTTGCGAGCGATGTAGCTGTCGAAGAGCGTGCCGCGGGCCATCTTCTCTTTCAAGGTGCGCAGGTCGCGATTGAGTCTCACGGCCACGCTGACGAAGGTTTGGAAGACGCGCACTTCTTGGTCGGCCAGCAGATTTTTGTCGCCCGAGATAAGATCGTTGAAGGTGAGTTCTTGGAAAGCTTTGTCGGCATTCTCGGGGTCGGTGAAAGCCTGTTCAAAGAGTTGATCGAACTTCTCGGTGAGCTGTTGTTTGGCCACCAAGGCCCGTTCGTTCTCGTCGAGCTCGGTGGTGGTGCAGCCGCTCCAGCCTAAGAGCAACAGGCCCAGCAGCAAAGCAAGCGGCCAATGGCGATGGCCGAGGGGAGGGTTGTGTAGGGTTTGCATGTTGTTTTTAAAAAGGATTATTTTGATGAATGGATCGTTGATTTTCAGCGCGTCGAGCGAAGGCTGCGCAAAAGCTAAGAAAACGACTTGCAAAAGTTGAGCTTTTGACTTGCGAAAGCTAAGAGATCGGGGTGCGAAAGCTTAGCTTTTGCATCGCCGTGGGCAAGTCGTCGTCGTGCAAAGGCTTTCAGGCTTGTTTCCGTCCGACGGGTCCGAGGCGTACTAATTCCGTTTCTTTGTGCCCTCTACGATAATAGTAATGGGCAGAATCTGAGGCGAAACGCTGAGCCAGAGCCGCCCGTCTTTGTAGCGTCCAGTGGCAGTGGCGCGATCGGTTTCAAAACCTTTCGGATTGGGAATGGCGATGCCGCCCGGCAGTTTCGATGGGTCTACGGGCGTGCCGGCATGAGGCTCGGCTTTGAATCGACCGCTCACCGATTGCATTGTCACCTCGCCGTCGTTGTTCTTTTGCAGTTCGAGAACGAGGTCTACGGTCATGTCGAAGGGCATTCGTTGCGTGGTGCTCAGTTGACCGTCCTTTCCAAACATCGGCGCATTGAACTTTTCCCAGTGTATCCGCAGGCGATGCCGACCCTCGACGGTGAGTTCGGCGTAGAGCGTGTGAGAGCCCTGGGCCATCTTTTGCTGACCGATGGAGGGCGTGATGGTGACGTCGTAGAGACCCATGAGCTGGGTGGCGTCGGCGGAAGTGTGGTTGTCGTCATTCGAACAGGCGGTGAATGCGCCTGCGCACAGCACGAGCAGCATTGCTACGAGCCATGCCTTGGGGGTTGTGATTGCTTTCATTTTCTTTTTGATAATCCCGATATACGGGTTGAATTGATGTTGTTATTTTTAGGATTTCCCGATGTTGGGAAAGTTTGTTTTTCTCTTTCTCTACCAAAAACAGTGACAGAGAAGGCCCATCTGTCTCCCATTCTGCCGAGAATGATGGACGGGGAGGCTTGTCTTTTGCCCGTTCTGGCGAAAACGACGACCGTGTTGCTGTTTTTGTTTCGTTCTCATCAAAAACGGTTACTGTGTTGAACGATTCCTATGGCCGACTCCCTTCGCACCGCATCTTCATGGGGATGGGGAGCATGAGATCGACGAGGACGTGCAGTTGCCTACTGGAGCGGAGATAGAAGCCCGTGAGCTGGGCGTCGTCGCTTTCGGGAAGAGGCAGCCCGATGGTCTTTCCGCCGTCGTCGGTTCTCACCTTTCCGTCATGACCGGATAGGCGAATGGTGTCGGTGGCGGCGGCTTCGAGCAGCACATCAATGTCGACGGTGAGGTGGAGTGGCATGAACTGGGTGTGGAATCGGTCGATGTGGAGATGAATGGAGCCGTTGCGGTTCACGCTCAGGAGCACATCTTGTTGTCCGGCGGTGAAGTAGAGCTGCGGCGTTGTGCGTTGGGCGTCGTAGTAGATCATCGACAGACGCGAATCGAACACGCCAGCCATCTCCTCGGCCAACGGACGGGTGTGGAGGTCGGAGTCGGTGTATTCCCGGCGGCGGGGCAGAAGCTGATCGGCTCGATCGTAGTCGGGCGAACGCAGATCTTCGCCACACGAGACCGTCAGCAGCAGACTCGCCGTGATCATCACCATCTGCCATGCCTGCAACAGTTGGCTCATCGTTCTTCCTTCTTGGCTCCCTCGCCCCGTTTGCGCGCCACGATCGAGATGGCGTTGATGTGACGCTCGTGCTTGCGAAAGATGGAACGCATCTCCAATACGCGCCGCCGTGCCCAGGGATGACGCAGCAGTCGACAGAGAATGCGCAGCAGTCCGCCCCATCCTTCGTCGGCCACCACGCGCCGCCACTCCAAGAGGTGCATCGGATTTTGGATCACCTGCATCACCTCGAAACCGTTCTCCTGCAGCACTTGCTGCCAATCGTGAAGTGTGAGTGGGCGCACATTGGTCTTGATGCCCATGGCCAGATCTTTCTCGATGGCGCGTTTCACCTCCGACGAGACCTCGTCTGGATAGATGCCGATCTCGTGAATGCCATAGAGTCCGCCCGGTTGGAGCAGTCGGGCCGCCTCTTTGATGATAGCATTCTTCTGCGGTGCGCTCTGCATGGTGAGCATCGCCTCGCCGTATACTTTCGTGGCGCAGGCGTCGGGCAGACCCGTTTGAGCGGCATTGGCCACGACGAGCTTCATCGCGGGATAGCTCACGTTCTTCCGAACGCGTTCGGCGGCTTCCTCGTTCAGCTCGACGGCGGTGTACGAATGCGGCTTCCGCGCCACGGTGAGTCGAGCCGTGTAGCCCAATCCCGGAGCAAACTCCACCACATCGTCGGTCTCTGTGATGTTCATAGCCTCCAGCATCCGGTTCGTGAGCTCTTGTCCGCCCGGCCGCAACACGCGTTTTCCTAACTTGGCAAGCACCCAGTGGCCTTGCTCCATGTTCATTTTCTTTTCGGTCATTGTTGTTAGTTTTTTAATTTTAGGAGTGAAAAGAGTTCATCCTGTCTTATATCTTCCACGTCAATCCCCCGAACACACACCGCGGCTGACCCGGAATAAAGAACGTCATCTGCCGAGCCGTGAAGTTGGGGAAAGGCATGGGCGGATGATGAATCTCGTCGCTGATGATATAGCTTGAGGCATATCGCCGATCCGCCACATTCTTCAACTCGGCATAGAAGCTCAGATGCGCGTTGAGTCGATAGGTCGCCCGCAGGTTCCACACCGAATAAGCCGGTTGAAAGAGCGTGTTTGTGTGATCGATAGGCGTTTCTCCGGGTTTCCATTCCACCGAGGCCGACACGCTTGCACCGCACGGATGTTCATAGTCTGCCGTTGCGGTGGCGAAGTGACGGGGAATGCCCGCCAACTGTTTGCCAGCATATCGCCCGCCGCTGAATCGGAACCGACTGTAGTTATACACCCCGCCCAGCGTGAGCCGGCCCGCATTCCATCCCCACGGACGGTCGAAAATCGTAACGTTCACGCCCGCCTCCACGCCCTGATGCAGTGTGTGGGGATAATTCTCGGTGCGTTTGATGCCGCGCACATAATCCTTCACCTCGAGCAGTTCGTTCTGCACCCACGAACAATAGCCCGCCACATTCCACGACCATCTGCCGCTTCTACCCGTCGAGCCCACCTCCACCGTCGTAGCCGTTTGCTTCTCCAGTTCGATGGCGAAGAGTCGTTTCGGACTCGTATGGATGTTCGGACCCACCTCCGTGCCCACCAGTTCGTCGAACGTAGGCGGCTCATAGCTCCTGCTCACATTACCAAACAGTCGCACCTCTCCCCTCGAATCGAGCGTCCCCACTACGCCCAACCGCGGATTGAAAGCCCGCCATCGCTGACGCAGCGAGATGTTCTGCGAGTAGAAATAGCGGTATTTGCCTGTCATCTGACTGAACCACGGCCGCAAATCTCCCTCCGGAAAAACATCCCTACTGTTGCGTTCGTTGTACACCCAGTGCACATCCGCCACCACATTCAGGCCCCGTGTCAACCTCAGATCCTCCTCGGCAAAAAGCGTCAGATTCTTCGCCCGCAAGTCATCGTGGGCAAACACCAAGCTTTCCCGTCCGTCGCGGTTGATATACGTTCGCCGGTCGATCTTTCCATACGAAGCCAGCACACCGCCCCGGATGCGATGCCGCCCCGTAGCGAGTCGATAGCTCAGCGTCACACCGCCATCGTTGTGCAGCGAATGCGGGATAGAGATAGTAATAGGAAACACAAATTGGTCGTCGGCAGATTGATAATAAGCCGAGAGCACCACGTTCGATTGCGGCCCGAGCCTCACGCCCGATCGGTGTGCCAGTCGCCACATCCGCGTTCGTCGTCGTGGTCGGTCGCGCAGCACGTCCGGTCCCATCGAGAAAGGCAAGTCTACACCTGCGCTCACCTCTCGAGGATTCTCCATCACCTGCTGTAGATTGAGCGGACCGGGGAACTGAAACTTCAAATACGTAAAAGCCCCATACGTGCGATGCTCCACCGTTCCCCGTTCGTTGATGTTGCCGATGTTCACCGACAGACTCACGCGGTCGTTCCGGTTATACCTCCGAAAGCCCTCCTGTCCGCTATACGAAGCATCGGCATGCGCATCCCATCGCCCCCATTTCTTTCCTGCCGAAGCCGCCACCGAGCGGAATCCATAGCTCCCGCCCTCGACCTTGAGTCGTGCAGCCCCCCGCCGACCGTCTTCCGTCCCCGTGGCCGACACGAAGTTGATGCCGCCCCCCAGCGTGCTGGCGCCGAAGTTGAGCGCATTGGCTCCCTTGAGCACCTCGACGTATTGGGCCGTCATCGGGTCGAGCACACCGATGACATACGACCCATCGGCGAAGTTCACCGGAATCCCATCCTGCAACAGATACACGCCCCGTCGCTGCGGATTGCTCTGTATGCCCGATCCACGAATGTTGAGTCGAGGCTGATCGTTCAGTCCGAAAAACTCCTGAATGATCACGCCCGGCTGCATCCTCAGGGCCTCCTTGAGCGTAGAGAGTCGCCCAACGTCGGGTCTCATCTCCACCAACGACGTACTACCGGCGATTCTCCGCAGTTCGCCCGCAGCCTGCGCCGCCGTCGGTGTTGTGAGCCGCAGCTGTCCATACACCTGTACCTCGCGCAGGAGGATGGGCCGTGTCTGCCGTGCCGTGCTATCCGTTGCCATTCGTCGAGCCACGACCAGCGAGTCGGTCCCTTGCGCCTGCGCGCAGACCGCCACACTCACTGCCAGCAACGCCAGACGCTTCAGTCTGTAGCATTTTCCTTTTGGGGGGCAAGACGAAAAAAACGACATCATCTTTCTTACAATTGGTCGCCAAAATTACAGTTCTCTCCCATTTCCCATCAGTCACAAATGCGACCGTAAAACAAAAATCCTCCCTTTTAGGTATCTTTCCATCTGCGAATATTTCTTCAACAACATCTTCCCCTATCAGCCCCCTGTTTTCTTGAGCATGCTATCAGAAAAGATTTTTTAAGCCCAAAAAGGCGACCTTTTGTGCATGAAAAACTTTTTTGAGTCCCAAACTGCGGCATTTTGTGCATGAAAAAAGTTTTTGCCTCCTAAACTGCGGCATTTTTAGAGTTAAATTGGAGGGTGATCAAAAGAAAGGATCATTTTTAAAGGCAAAAAACCGATGCGATTCTGAAAAGTGATGTAGTTTTGTAGGCCATATTATTAAGGTAAGAAAAAAATGAATGTTAACGATCTTTATCCTTCTCCTCTCGGAATGCTTCACCTGATGAGCGACGGAACTGCACTCACTCACCTGTTGTTCGAAGATCCGACAGACAACGAATGCTTTCCTCCTACGTCTCGTCTCCAGCCGCACTTGCCCATCTTCTCCCAGACCCGCATTTGGCTCGATCGATACTTCCGGGGCGAGTGCCCAGGCGTTCTTCCGCCACTTCGCTTGCACGGAACGCCGTTCCAATGCCGCGTGTGGCAGTTGCTGCAAGCTATTCCCTATGGCTCTACCGTCAGCTACGGCGAATTGGCTCGGCAACTGGCCGCGGAACGAAACATGAAAACTATTTCTGCGCAAGCCGTGGGGCAGGCCGTAGGACGCAATCCGGTGGCCATCATCGTGCCTTGCCACCGCGTAGTGGGCGCCCATGGGAGCCTGACGGGCTATGCCGGTGGCCTGGAACGCAAGCAATGGCTCTTGCAACGAGAAGGCCTCTGCCTTTGAGGATGATTCGAAGGCAGAGGCCGTTCAGAGCTCTACGCCCATCTGAAAAGTGGAGGTGGGCAGACCGTCTTTGTTCACCAGATTGGCTCGTGTGAAGGGTTGCCAGCCATATCGCACCCACATCGGGCGCGGCACTTCGGGTGCATGTACCCAGATGGTGGACCCACGCAGGATGGCCTGGGCAGGATGAAACACTCCGTCTTCGCCGGCCAATTCGAACGTGCGTAGCGGACAGCCATCGGAGGTGTGCAGGCTGTCGGCCCAGTGGAAGAAGACGGTCACGCCTCGCTCGTCTCTCACAGCCCGTTCAACCATCGGTCCGGCGGGCGTCATCTGCTTGCATCCGTAGACGTCGTGCAGAGCCAGCCGGGCCAGACGTTGGCCTACAGGGCGTTTCTGCCGGGGATGCACGTCGAGCGAGTCGCCCACGTCGCTGCTCACCGCCATCGCCGTGAAGGGAATTTCGCGGGAAAGCCGACGCTGACTGTCGCGAAACGCCGGCCACGTGGCGCGGTTGAGGCTGGAGAGCTGCACGAAGAGAAAAGGCAGACGAGGGCGGTTCCAGTGGGCGCGCCACGAGTAGACGAGCAGCGGAAAGAGTCGCTCGTGCACCTCGATGTTGTGCGCGTTCGACTCGCCTTGATACCAAATCACACCGCTTATCGGAAATTTCTCCAATGGCTCGATGCCCGTCTCATAAAGGTAAGACGGGGCGTAGGGATGACGGGGCTGAGGATGAGTGCTGCGCTCGGTGTTCTTGCGTAGGCGGGCTGTCACCCAGTCCATCACGAGAAGATGCCGGTCGGCCCAATCGTCGAGCAACTGGGGAAATCCGTTTGCCAACGTCGCATGGTCGATCCACGCCTCGGTGGTGCTCCCGCCCACGGCGTTCATCACCAGCGCAACGGGCACGTGCAAACTGTCGCGCAGCATTCTTCCGAAATAATAGGCCACGGCCGATACCCTACCTGCCGTCTGTGGCGAACTCTTTTGCCAACCCTCGGTGGCGAAGTAAAGTCCACGGTCTACCGAATCGAGCACCGTCTCGCTCCATGTCACATCGTTGGTCTCCCAGCGCGGCGTGAGATGGAAAAAACGCAAAAGACTGTCGGCCGATTGCTCCAGCATGGCCCGTCCATCGGCATCCTGCGAAAGCGGAAACGCCATGTTCGATTGCCCCGAACAAATCCACACCTCGCCGGCCACAATCTCCCTGAATTGCTGCCTCTGCTGCCCCGCCGTCACCGTGAGCACATACGTCTTTCCCACTTCTAAGGGCGGAAATTCTACCGCCCAATGGCCGTTCCGGTCGGCTCGCACCCACTGCTTCCGCCCGCCCGGCTCGACCGCTATTCGTTTGTTCTGTTGGGTCGTCGCCCGTTCTCCTCGCCCGTTATTCTTCGTCGGTGTCTGCCGCTTCTGTTCGTTGATCTCGATAAACACTTGCTGTAAGGCGTTTGCCGTTCCGTAAACTTGGAAAGGTTCGTTCCGCATCACCACCATACCGTTGCCAAAAAGCAGAGGCATCCTTAGTCCGTTACCGGTGATACCTCCTTTTCCCCATGTCATCGATGCCACGCCAAACAGCACCAACACGCCAATCATTCTTCTCATATCAATTCTTTTTTGTTCCTCAAAAGACCGTCTCTCCGAGCAGAAAACACATCTTTTTGCATCCTAAAAGTGCGTATTCTTGTCACGCCAAAGCTCAAACAAACTTAGTTTTGTCTGTTAGACTAAACGGAAGCATTCTTTTTTGTTGCTGCAAAGGTGGATAAAGTTGATTTCAAAGTCCAACTCCTTAATGTTCTTTAATACACCAACTCCTCTCTTTTAACATGCTCTCCCATTTCTCCTACCTTCAAATCCTCGTTTTGTTTGAAGTGAAAATCTCTTTTTATTTTAGCTAAATTCTCCTTTTATTTTAGTTCAACTCATTTTTACTATAGTAGAATGCTTCTTTTATCTTAACAGAAAACTTCTCCTGTTTAATAAAAGAAAAAGAGATCGGGATGCAAAATTGATCTTTCGAACCTCCATCTCTTATCTTTTGCCGTTTGGTTTCTTATCTTTTGCCTGTCGTTTTCTTATCTTTTGAGGTGTAAAAGCTAAGAGATGAGGGTAGGTTTTGTAAATGGTTGATGGTGAGGAGGCTACATGGCGGGTTTTAAGGGCGTTTTGTGACGGATGGATGAGGGCTGATGCGATATCTTTTCATGTGAGGATGGTCGATGAACAATTATCGACTTTCATGGATTGTGTGGTTTGCTGGTTGCTGAATCGGCGTTGATTGATTTTTCATGTTCTTCTTTTGGTTGTATAATATATATAAGGTGTATGTTGTTCTTTTGGTCTTGTGTTGTAAATAATTATAAAAACATAGATAGTTATAAAATATTTTCTTTGTGTTTTCTTGTGTGTGGTTGTTTTTTGTTTTACCTTTGCATCCGCTTTCGGGTTATTTTTTAGCTTTGGGAGCGTATTGAAAAGAGTTCATTGAAAGTATTGATAGACAGTAGTAGTACAAGAGCGGGTGACGCCTTTTTGGGCGTTACTTTATATGGACGATGAGACCTGGGTGCTTGATAGCATCTTTTAATAAAGCGATGTGAGCTGTAAGGCTTTCTATTGTTTTATAGGTATAGTCCAATCGGGAAATGCATTTTAAATGCGAACGTCATTTTTACAATGGAGAGTTTGATCCTGGCTCAGGATGAACGCTAGCTACAGGCTTAACACATGCAAGTCGCGGGGCAGCATGTTGGTTGCTTGCAACCGATGATGGCGACCGGCGCACGGGTGAGTAACGCGTATCCAACCTACCTATTACCACGGGATAACCCGGCGAAAGTCGGACTAATACCGTATGTGGTCTTCGATTGGCATCAGCAGTAGACTAAAGGTTTTGCGGTAATAGATGGGGATGCGTCCGATTAGTTAGTTGGCGGGGTAACGGCCCACCAAGACATCGATCGGTAGGGGTTCTGAGAGGAAGGTCCCCCACACTGGAACTGAGACACGGTCCAGACTCCTACGGGAGGCAGCAGTGAGGAATATTGGTCAATGGGCGTAAGCCTGAACCAGCCAAGTAGCGTGCAGGACGACGGCCCTATGGGTTGTAAACTGCTTTTATGCAAGAATAAATTAGCCTACGTGTGGGTTATTGCAGGTATTGCATGAATAAGGACCGGCTAATTCCGTGCCAGCAGCCGCGGTAATACGGAAGGTCCGGGCGTTATCCGGATTTATTGGGTTTAAAGGGAGCGTAGGCGGCCTTTTAAGCGTGTTGTGAAATTCAGTTGCTCAACATCTGACTTGCAGCGCGAACTGGGGGGCTTGAGTATGCTGAAGGTAGGCGGAATTCGTGGTGTAGCGGTGAAATGCTTAGATATCACGAAGAACTCCGATTGCGAAGGCAGCTTACTGCAGCTTAACTGACGCTGATGCTCGAAAGCGTGGGTATCGAACAGGATTAGATACCCTGGTAGTCCACGCGGTAAACGATGGATGCTCGTTGTTGGTATTTTTATATCAGTGACCAAGTGAAAACGTTAAGCATCCCACCTGGGGAGTACGCCGGCAACGGTGAAACTCAAAGGAATTGACGGGGGCCCGCACAAGCGGAGGAACATGTGGTTTAATTCGATGATACGCGAGGAACCTTACCCGGGCTTGAACTGCAGCGGAACGATTCAGAGATGATGAGGTCCTTCGGGACTGCTGCGGAGGTGCTGCATGGTTGTCGTCAGCTCGTGCCGTGAGGTGTCGGCTTAAGTGCCATAACGAGCGCAACCCCTTTTTATAGTTGCCATCGGGTAATGCCGGGCACTCTGTAGATACTGCCGCCGCAAGGTGTGAGGAAGGCGGGGATGACGTCAAATCAGCACGGCCCTTACGTCCGGGGCTACACACGTGTTACAATGGCGCGTACAGCGAGTTGGTGTTATGTGAGTAGCATCTAATCCTGAAAGCGCGCCTCAGTTCGGACTGGGGTCTGCAACCCGACCCCACGAAGCTGGATTCGCTAGTAATCGCGCATCAGCCATGGCGCGGTGAATACGTTCCCGGGCCTTGTACACACCGCCCGTCAAGCCATGAAAGCCGGGGGCGCCTGAAGTCCGTGACCGCAAGGGTCGGCCTAGGGTGAAACCGGTGATTGGGGCTAAGTCGTAACAAGGTAGCCGTACCGGAAGGTGCGGCTGGAACACCTCCTTTCTGGATGGGCTTACCTTCATCTTTTTTGAGATGGTTTTGGGTTTTGTTTGTTCTTAGCTCTTGTGCCTCTACTATTGTCTTTCTTTCCCGATAGGTTCCTCAGAGTCTTTAGGTTATAGATTTTGTTAAGCCTCCTGAGTCCTATAGCTCAGTTGGTTAGAGCGCCACACTGATAATGTGGAGGTCGGCAGTTCAAGTCTGCCTGGGACTACATCTGACTCGATAGGGTGATGTGAAGACTGTAAGACAGCTCATTCATATGAATAATATGAGGTAGAGGAGGATCTTAAAAACACTATTATAAATAATGTGTATCGATGGAGGGTGAATGATTTAAATGTCATTATAGAATAATATTCTTGAAGAAAATTACCTGATAGGATACTGTTATACATTAATAATGTGTATGTAGGAAATGTATTCGGACTTTTCGGATAACCCTGTTTAGGGGGATTAGCTCAGTTGGCTAGAGCGCTTGCATGGCATGCAAGAGGTCAACGGTTCGAATCCGTTATTCTCCACTTTGCGATGTGTATATATCGCATGAGTTCTTTGGCATATTGATACAAGCAAGACTGCATGAATAGACGAGGCAAATGATTGCCTATAATAGATGATGTAGCTGAAGTATGGGTATCTATCTTGATTTTATTTAAGGTAGTACTTTTTAAAGAAGCGAGATAAGGGCGCATGGCGGATGCCTAGGCTCACAGAGGCGATGAAGGACGTGATAAGCTGCGATAAGCTGCGTGTAGGTGCAAATAGCCATTGATACGCAGATTTCCGAATGGGACAACCCACCTGTTAGAAGGACAGGTATCACTGCAAAGGTAGTGAGGCAAACCGGGGGAACTGAAACATCTTAGTACCCCGAGGAAAAGAAAATAATTAAATGATTCCCTTAGTAGTGGCGAGCGAAGTGGGAAAAGCCCAAACCGGTGTTGTATTTTTGCAATGCCGGGGTAGTAGGACCGCGTTGTTGTACTTATTTGTTGAGAAGAACTCTTTGGAAAGAGAGATCATAGAGGGTGATAATCCCGTATTCGAAGACAATTAAGACATAGCGGTATCCTGAGTAGCGCGGGACACGAGAAATCCTGTGTGAATCTGCCGGGACCATCCGGTAAGGCTAAATACTCCTGTGAGACCGATAGTGAAATAGTACCGTGAGGGAAAGGTGAAAAGCACCCCAATGAGGGGAGTGAAATAGTTCCTGAAACCATGCGCCTACAAGCGGTCGGAGCTGCTTTTAGCAGTGACGGCGTGCCTTTTGCATAATGAACCTACGAGTTACCGTTACCAGCAAGGTTAAGAGTCATGAGACTTGAATCCGTAGTGGAAGCGAGCCTGAATAGGGCGTTTAAGTTGGTAGTGGTAGACGCGAAACCAAGTGATCTACACATGTCCAGGATGAAGTCCCGGTAACGCGGGATGGAGGTCCGAACGGATAAGCGTTGAAAAGCTTCCCGATGAGATGTGTGTAGGAGTGAAAGGCCAATCAAACTTGGAGATAGCTCGTACTCCCCGAAAGGCATTTAGGTGCCGCGTGCAGTGTTCTCCTCAGGAGGTAGAGCGACCGATAGGTCAAGAGGGCTTCACCGCCTATCGCGACCTGACGAACTCCGAATGCCTGTGGACAGAAGCTGTGCAGTAAGGGGGCGGGTGCTAAGGTCCGTCCCCGAGAGGAGAAGAATCCGGACCGCCGTCTAAGGTCCCGAAGTTTTGCCTAAGTTAGTCTAACGAAGTATGTTCCCGGTGACAGCCAGGATGTTGGCTTGGAAGCAGCCATTCATTCAAAGAGTGCGTAACAGCTCACTGGTCGAGGGGACGTGCATGGATAATAATCGGGTATAAGGCAAACACCGAAGACGCGGGATAGTAATGTAAATTAAAAGTATCGGTAGGGGAGCATTCCATGTGCGTAGAATGCGAGGGGTGACCCTTTCTGGAGCGCATGGAAAAGCAAATGTAGGTATAAGTAACGATAAGGAGGGTAAGATTCCCTCCCGCCGTAAGACTAAGGTTTCCCGGGCAATGTCAATCACCCCGGGGTTAGTCGGGCCCTAAGGCTCAGCCGAACGGCGAAGCCGATGGCAGATGCGGTTAATATTCCGCAACTACCTCAGGGAGCGACGCGGAGACGGAGGCGTGACACCACCGCGGAGCGACGGACTGCTCCGTTGAAGGACGTAGATGTAGAGGAAGGCAGGCAAATCCACCTTCCGAGTTGAACTCCGAAAGTATGCCCTTCCCTTCGGGGAAAGGCAATAGCGTGGGTAATCAAACTCCCGAGAAAATCCGCTAAGCATCATCTCTGTGGTACCCGTACCGTAAACGGACACACGTAGTCGAGTAGAATATACTCAGGCGTTGGGAGATTCATGGTTAAGGAACTAGGCAAATTGACCCCGTAACTTCGGGATAAGGGGTCCTCATAGCAATATGAGGCGCAGAGAATAGGTCCAGGCAACTGTTTAACAAAAACACAGGGCTGTGCGAACTCGAAAGATGAAGTATACAGCCTGACACCTGCCCGGTGCCGGAAGGTTAAGAGGAGATGTCACCAGCAATGGGAAGCATTGAATTGAAGCCCCGGTAAACGGCGGCCGTAACTATAACGGTCCTAAGGTAGCGAAATTCCTTGTCGGGTAAGTTCCGACCTGCACGAATGGTGTAATGATCCGGACACTGTCTCAACCATGATCCCAGTGAAATTGTAGTATCGGTGAAGATGCCGATTACCCGCGATGGGACGAAAAGACCCCGTGAACCTTTACTGCATCTTAGCGTTGACCTTGGCCATCCGATGTGTAGGATAGGCCGGAGGCTTTGAAGCATGGGCGCCAGCCTGTGTGGAGCCATCCTTGAAATACGGCCCTTTGGCTGTCCGAGGTCTAACCCGCTTATTGTGGGGACATCGCTTGGTGGGCAGTTTGACTGGGGTGGTCGCCTCCAAAAGCGTAACGGAGGCTTCCAAAGGTACCCTCAGGTCGATTGGTAACCGACCTCATAGAGTGCAATGGCAAAAGGGTGCTTGACTGGGAGGCAGACATGCCGATCAGGCAGGAAACTGGGGCATAGTGATCCGGCGGATGTGTATGGAAACTCCGTCGCTCAAAGGATAAAAGGTACTCCGGGGATAACAGGCTGATCCCCCCCAAGAGCTCACATCGACGGGGTGGTTTGGCACCTCGATGTCGGCTCGTCACATCCTGGGGCTGGAGAAGGTCCCAAGGGTTGGGCTGTTCGCCCATTAAAGTGGCACGCGAGCTGGGTTCAGAACGTCGTGAGACAGTTCGGTCTCTATCTATCGTGGGCGTTGGAGCTTTGCGTGGCTCTGTCACTAGTACGAGAGGACCGTGATGGACAGACCTCCGGTCTACCGGTTGTGCCGCCAGGTGCACCGCCGGGTAGCCGAGTCTGGATCGGATAAGCACTGAAAGCATCTAAGTGCGAAGCCGGCCGCAAGATAAGAGCTCCTCATCAGGGCCGTTCAAGACGAGGACGTCGATAGGGCACAGGTGTAAAGGCGGCGACGCCAAAGCCGAGTGCTACTAATTGCCCGAAAGCTTCTTTTCTACCCCATCCTCCGCCACATCAGAAATTGTGTATTTCGTCATCCCTGATGGATGCCGAATGGCATGAGAGAGGCAATCGTTAATATAGCATCTCGATGAAGACTCATGCATCTTAGCTTGTACAATGCGCCAACCCCTTTTGGGTGGCTATTGCGGCGGTGTTCCACCTCTTCCCATTCCGAACAGAGCAGTTAAGCCCGCTTGCGCCGATGGTACTGCAATGCAATGCGGGAGAGTAGGAGGCCGCCCCCTTTCAAAAACCCTCCTTGGAGGATGCCCCCTGAAGCGGGAGCATCCTCCTTTTTTAGTTGACAAGGAGATAAGTTAACGAGTTGACAAGGAGCAGTGAGATGCCAAGACAAAGAAAACGCATGATAAAAGCTAAGAAAACGGCGTGCAAAAGCTAAGGAAACGCAATGCAAAAGCTAAGGAAATGAAAGGTGCTTTGTAGAGATCTGAAAATCAGAAGAGTTGATAGAGAAATGACGACATCGAGTTGCTGAGTGGCTCAAAACCGCCGCGGAGACCAAATTGATGGAATTGAGCGACTCAGTAACACCACGGAGAACAATTTGATGCAATTGAGCGACGCAATAACACCACGGAGAGCAAATTGGTGCAATTGAGCGACTCAGTAACGCCGCGGAGAGTAATTTGATGAAATTGAGTGACTCAGTAACCCAGTGGAATCAGGAATGGTTTTCCGAAGAATTTAGAGCGGCTGCTGGATGTCAGAGAAGGATTCCGAGCAGGTAGGAGAGGAGGAGGCATCCTCCTCTTCCCAATCGTCGAAGATTTTTGAATCGGCTTGAGAGGCTCCCTTTTGCTCGCTTCCCGCAGAGAATCCCAAGGGACTACCCGCATTGAGGGCGGATGCGGGGGTGAGAGGAATGAGGAGGATTTGGGGTGAGGAATATTTTTTTTTCATGTGATTTGGTTTTTGAAAGAATCTGTTGTGATTGAGTTTTGATGGATTTTGGTGTGATTTGGTTTTGATGGAGATCGATCGGATCGAGGGATGGGTGTGTTATGGTTGGATGTATTTTTTACCGTCTTTTATATATATGCGACCCGAGGGGAGGGAATTGTCGGGAAGAGGACGCCCGTCGATTCCGTAGACGCGAGAGGGGGAAGGAGCGATGAGTGGAAGATGGATGGGAGTGGTGTTCGACTGGAAGAGGATTTGTAAGGTTTTGGCGGGTGCGGATGGAGCGGAGAACCGGAAGTAGGCGCGAAAGCCGGGGATCTTGTGGTCGGTGGGGAGGGGAGGAGAGAGACGGTTTTGGTGGAGGAATTGTTCGGAGCGGTCGGTGGATAGACTGTGAGGAGCGTATGTTCCGATAAAGGCGCATTGGTTGTGAGAAACGGTTTGCTCGGTTATGGGAGTGATGGAGACATGAGGGAAGGTGAGGACGGACAGCGATTGGGCTACCTGGATGACGTAGGGTTTCCCGGCTTCGATCTCTCTTGTCGGAGAGAAATAAAGCGTGTTGCCCGTGGCATGACTGAACTGCATGAGGGTGAAGGGTCCGAAGGTTTGAAGCAGTTGGGTCTCGTTGAGCGAAAAGGGTAGGCAGAGCGTGTTCCAGCGATGGGCTTTTAGGTTTCGGTGGAGAGAGACTTGCGTGTCGGTGCAGGGCTCGATGGGGTTATCGGAACGGCGGTCGCTCCAGGTGAGTTCTCGGACGAGGTCTTGCGGGGAGAAGAGCGAGATGTCGAGGGGATCTTGCTTCATGCGAGTGAGGAGTCCGGTGAGGGAGAGACGGTCGCCTTCATGGAACGATGGCAATTGGCCTTTGAAGAGGAAGCGGATTTTGATGCGGTGTCCGGCAACTTTTAGGTTATAGCTGTTTTTCTTTTTGTCGACAGTGGTTACGAGAGCGTTGACGAGTTTGGCGAATCGGCAGCCATAGGGTTCGACGTCGTCGGGCGATAGCTCTTTGGGTATGGGCTTTTCTCCGGGATGGCTGATGTGGAGGGTTGCGAGGCTTTCGTCTTCGGGGAGCATGAGGGGAACGATGTTCCGGAGGAATTTGCCGAGGATGAATCCGTCGAGTTGGTCGCCTGGGAGAAGAGTTGGGGCGGTTTTCCATTTGATGCCTACGCAGCCGGTAGCGTCTTGGAGGTAGACTTCTTTCGGGGTGACGTGCAGCACTCGTGCGGATTTTAAGAGAAGTTTTGTTGTGGTTAGCGTGTTGGCCGCGGTGATGAAGGCATGGATGTTGTCGGCTGTCTGAATGTGCTGGGATGGTTTCTCCGTCTTTGATTCTGTTGCGACGACGGGTGAGGTGGCGCGCTGTGCGTTGGTGATGGCAAGAGGGAGGAAGAGGCTTGCGGAGAGGAGTAGTTGGAAAAGATGTTTCATCGTAGGATCGTGAAATAAGGGGGAGTAGGATTCAATGGTGTTTTACAGCAGGTGTGACGAGGATAGCGATGCTGGGTAAGTAAATATCCTACTACGGCCTGTTGTGGGGCGGAAGTAGGATATTGTGACTTCTTTGGAAGAGGACGCTTGGACCGGGGATTAGAAGGGGAGATCGTCTGTGCTTTCTTCGGACGATTCCTGAGCGGGAGCTTCGAATCCGGCTGTGGGTGCGGCCTGCTGTTGGGGCGGAATGGCATTGGGAGCCGGAGCCGCTGTGGGTTGTGCACCGAACTGGGCCGGGTCTACCTGTCGCACTTCGAATGCGCGGATGCTGTTGAACCATCTTCCGTTATACTCGTGAGCATCGATGTCGAAAGAAACCATCACTTCTTGGCCTACTTGTATGTTGAATCTTGCCAGTCGGTCGGCCCCGAAGACAGAGAATACCACTTTGTGCGGATACGCCTCGTGCGTTTCGATGACGTATTCCTGCACTTTCCACTCGCCTCTGGCCGATACGCCCGTTCTCTCGGGGAGTGCTACAATGACTTTACCTTGTATGTCCATTGTGTTTTTGTTTTTATAAAATGAATTTGATTGAATAATCTTTCGTATGTGCGGGCAACAGGGAGGGCTGCCGAATCGCTTCCGCGAAATTAGTAAAATAGTTCTGAAAACTAAACTTTTCAATCTTTTTTTTTGGCGTAAGGCATGTTTTTCGTATTTTTGTGCAAGCAAAATCTCCGCTCCGGTCAGCCTTTGCAGATGGGCGAAACCGGAGCGGGACTGCGAAGAAAAATCAACCTCATAAAGTATAGATACGGATGAAATTTTCAATCTCAAGTTCAGCCCTCAGCGGCAGATTGCAGAATCTTGCCAAGGTGTTAAGCAGTAAGACCACTTTACCTATTCTCGACAATTTTCTCTTCGAGGTGACCGATGGCGTGTTGACTCTCACTGCCAGTGACAGTGAGACGTTGATGACGACGACCTTGCCGTTGGACGAGTGCGATGGCAACGGGCGGTTCACCATTCCCAGCAGAACGATTCTCGATGCCACGCGCGAGTTGCCCGAGCAGCCCCTCTCTTTCGACATCGATCTCAATTCCCTGGCCGTACGCATCAACTATCAGAACGGCGTTTACAATTTCACGGCTCAGAGTGCGGTGGAATATCCCAAGGGCAAAGAGATGGAAGGCACGGCGGGAAGTATTCAAATAGAGTCGGGGGTGCTTTACAACAGTATCGTGCGCACGCTCTTCGCTACGGCACAGGACGAGTTGCGACCGGTGATGAACGGTGTTTTCTTCGACCTAAGTACCGACGGGCTCGCCATTGTGGCTACCGACGGGCACAAGTTGGTCCGGAATCGGAACAAGGCCATCAAGTCATCCGAGGCTCGCTCGTTCATCCTACCCAAGAAGCCCGCCACGCTCTTGCGAAACATGTTGCAAAAGGATGCTACGTTGGTGGAAATCAAGTTCGACGAGCGCAATGCCGAGATTTCCTTCCCCAACGGGATGCTCTCGTGTCGGCTTATTGAGGGGAAATATCCCAACTACAACTCAGTGATTCCGCAGGAAAATCCCAATCAGATCACCATCGATCGTAAGGGGCTCATCTCCGCCTTGCGTCGTGTGCTTCCCTTTGCCAGCGAAGGTAGTCAGCTCATTCGTTTTCACGTAGAGATGGGTAATCTGGAGCTTTCTTCGGAAGATGTCGATTTTGCTACGAGTGCAAAAGAGAACATTGTGTGCGACTACACCGGTGTGCCGATGAACATTGGCTTCAAGGGCGGTTCGCTCTCCGAAGTGCTCAACAATCTCGACAGCGACGATGTGGTGATTCAACTATCCGACCCCAGTCGCGCCGGAATCATTGTTCCCGCCGTGCAGCCAGCCGACGAAGACGTGCTGATGCTCATCATGCCCATGCTTCTCAACGATTGAGCTGCGGAGACTCCCTGCTGCTTCTGAAATGTTCAGAATGATCCGCGAGACTTGTGGAAGCTTTCTGAGCGTTTCAGAAGCAGCAAAAAGAAGAAAACAACGTTCCATCCTACGTGGAACGGAAAAGGTGGAAAAGCCACCTCAAACAAAAAAGACAAACAATGAAATTGAACCTGAAACGCCCCTTGGTGGTCTTCGACCTGGAGACAACGGGGCTTGATCTTGTCAACGACCGAATCATTCAGATTTCCTACATTAAAATCCATCCCGACGGACGGGAAGAACGAAAAGACTTGTTGGTGAACCCCGGCAAGTCTATTCCTGTAGAAGTGGTTCAGCTCACCGGCATCACCAACGAACAAGTGGCCCAGGCCCCCACGTTTAAAGAACTGGCCGCCGACTTGGCCGCCGCCTTCCGTGGATGCGACTTTGCCGGATTCAACTCCAATCACTTCGATGTGCCCCTCTTGGCCGAAGAATTCCTGCGTGCAGAAATCGACTTCGACTTCTCCGCCTGCCGGCTCATCGACGCCTTGACCATCTTCCACAAAATGGAACGACGAAACCTGGCCGCTGCCTATCAATTCTACTGTGGACGGAAGATGGCGGACGACTTCGCCGCTCACCGAGCCGACCAGGATGCTGAAGCAACCTATCGCGTTCTGATGGGGCAACTCGACAAATATTCGGCCGAGAATCAAGAGGAAGAAGAACGACGCCTACAGAACGACATGGACTTCCTATCGGACTTCTCCAAGACGGACGACAACGTGGATTTTGCCGGTCGAATCGTGTGGCGACCTCTTCTTGATGCCCAAGGACAGGAGGTGGTGGGACCCGACGGACGGGTGATAAAAAAAGAATACTTCAATTTCGGCAAATACAAGGGTATGGCCGTGACCGAGGTGCTGCAACGCGACCCGGGCTATTACAGTTGGATGCTCGGTGCGGAATTCACCAACAACACCAAGCAAGTGCTCACGCGAATCCGGCTCCGCGAGTTCAACAATCAATAATTCTCCTCTCAGGTTCCCCCAGTCATGCTTCAAGGAAAGAACATCGTTTTAGGTATCACGGGCAGTATCGCCGCCTATAAATCATGCCTCATCATCCGCGAACTCGTGCGACGCGGAGCCCAGGTGCAGGTCGTTATCACGCCGGCGGGCAAAGAATTTATAACGCCCGTCACCCTTTCGGCCCTTACGCACAGAGCCGTTGTCAGCGAATTCTTCTCAGCCAACGATGGCACCTGGCACTCACACGTCGACCTGGGACTCTGGGCCGATGCCCTGCTCATCGCTCCGTGCACGGCCAGCACCCTGGGGAAAATGGCCGCCGGCATTGCCGACAATATGCTCCTCACAACTTACCTCTCGATGAAAGCCCCGGTGTTCGTGGCTCCGGCTATGGATTTAGACATGTTCGCCCACCCCGCCACGCAGAAAAATCTGGACCGACTCCGGCAGATGGGGCATCACATCATCGAACCGCAAGACGGATTTCTGGCCAGCGGCCTCTTGGGGAAGGGGCGAATGGAAGAACCCGGTCGAATTGTGGCCGAACTTGAACGATATTTTGCCGTGGAGCAAGCGACGACCGATTCGGCCGAGAACACGACTACCGACGGAATGAGAGCCGATACAGCTGCGGGCGATTTACAGGGGCGGCGCGTACTGATTACGGCCGGGCCCACCTACGAGCGGATCGACCCTGTGCGGTTCGTGGGTAACTATTCGAGCGGGAAAATGGGTTTTGCGTTGGCCGAGGAATGTCGGTCTCGCGGAGCCGAGGTGACGCTCGTAGCCGGTCCCGTGGCAATCAGCTGTTCGCCCTCGATCCGTCGCATCGACGTGGAGAGTAGTGAAGAGATGTACGAGGCCTGTCTTGCAGCCTTTGCCGATGCAGATGCCGCCATCCTCTGCGCTGCCGTGGCCGACTTCAAACCCGCTCAGACTGCTGCCCGAAAAATCAAGCGAAAGGGCGAGAGCTTGGCTCTGGAATTGGTTCCCACGCACGACATTGCCGCCGAGCTCGGTCGTCGGAAACGTTCGGAGCAGGTGTTGGTGGGATTCGCCTTAGAAACTGACAACGAAGAGCAGAACGCGCAGGAGAAACGGCGTCGAAAGAATCTCGACTTGATCGTCCTCAACTCCTTGCGCAACCCCGGAGCAGGATTCCGGGGCGACTACAACCAGGTGACGATTTTCTCGGAGGCGGGTCAACGATCCTTCCCTCTGAAACTCAAAACGCAGGTGGCCGGCGACATTGTCGACGAGCTCTGCGCGCGATTGTAGAACAACCCACACGGCATTTTCCGATATGCGCAAGTCAACGATACTTCTTCTCGGTCTCCTGCTCGCCCTGCGAGCCTTGGGGCAAGAGCTACGGGCGAAGGTGACGGTGAACCACACGCAGGTGCAGACCAGCGAGACGGGCATCTTCGAACAGCTGCAACAAACCTTGGAGCAGTTTGTCAACACCCGGCAGTGGACACCGTTACAGTTTCGCGAGAACGAACGGATTGTCTGCAACTTCAACCTCACCGTGCAGAAGTACGACAGCCAGTCCCATCTCTTCACCTGTAAGGCTCTGATACAGGCCAATCGCCCCGTTTACAACTCCGCTTATTCGTCGGTGTTGTACAATAACGTCGATGCCGATTTCAACTTCGAGTTCTCACCCTACGACCAACTCGAATTCAACGAAGAGAACCTCTCCCATCAGCTCACCGCTCTCGTGGCCTACTACGCCTATCTCCTCATCGGTCTCAACCTTGACAGTTTCGCTCCTATGGGCGGTGAAGACGTGCTGCAACGCTGTTTCACGTTGGTGAACAATGCGCAGACGCTGTCTTTCCCGGGTTGGAAGGCCTTTGAGAACAGTCGCAACCGCTTCGCCCTCATCAACGATTACCTCGATGGCGGCATGCAGCCCTTCCGCCGGTTGCAGTACGACTATTATCGCAACGGGCTCGACGAGATGGCCAACAACGCCGAGCGTGGACGGGCCAACATCACCACTGCCCTACTGGATGATTTGAAAAAGGCGTATGAGAACAAACCTTTGAGTCTGTTGCCGCAGATTTGGACCGATTATAAACGCGACGAACTCGTACAGATCTACCGGCGGAAGGGTACGCAGAAGGAGAAAGAATCGATCTACGACCTGCTTTTCCGCCTCAACGCCAGTCAGAGCAACGCCTGGAATCAGATCAAGGAGTGAGGGCTTTGGAGGAGTGAAAGGAGTAAAGGAGTAAAGGAGTGAAAGGAGTAAAGGAGTGAGGAGGAGTGAAGACGAATGTCTTGCAGTTGATCGTTCTCTCCAGATATGGGTTCTGAACAGTTCAGTAGCATCATTTTGGTCTCCGCGGCGGTTCTGAACAGTTCAGTAGCATCATTTTGGTCTCCGCGGCGGTTCTGAACAGTTCAGTAGCATCATTTTGGTCTCCGTGGCGGTTCTGAACAGTTCAGTAGCATCATTTTGGTCTCCGTGGCGGTTCTGAACAGTTCAGTAGCATCATTTTGGTCTCCGTGGCGGTTTTGAACAGTTCAGTAGCATCATCTTGGTCTCCGTGGCGGTTTTGAACAGTTCAGTAGCATCATTTTGGTCTCCGCGGCGGTTTTGAACAGTTCAGTAGCATCATTTTGGTCTCCGTGGCGGTTTTGAACAGTTCAGTAGCATCTCTGGGTGCCGGCAGTCGTTTCCCCGCGGCGGGGAATCCTCTTTCAACAACAAAAACAACAGAAAAATGCTTACACAACTATATATTAAGAATTTTGCGCTCATCGACGAACTCGACATTCCCTTCGAGCCCGGATTCTCCGTCATCACCGGCGAGACCGGAGCCGGAAAGAGCATCATCCTTGGAGCTCTGGGCCTGGTGATGGGGCAACGCGCCGACGTGAAAGCCATCAAGCACGGCACGGAGAAATGCACCGTCGAGGCCCACTTCAACATCGAGGCTTACGACCTGGCCGACTTCTTCGAGCGTAACGACATCGACTACGACCCCGCCGACTGCATCCTCCGCCGCGAAATCAACGCCTCGGGCAAGAGCCGCGCCTTCGTCAACGACGTGCCCGTAGCTCTGGGCACGCTCAAAGAGTTAGGCGAGCGGCTCGTCGACATCCACAGTCAGCACCAAAACCTGCTCCTGGGCAAGGAAGACTTTCAGCTCGGCACGGTAGACCTCATCGCCCAGAACGCCCCGCAGCTTGCCGACTATGGCCAGGTCTTCAGCAAGTATCAAGCTGCACAGGCCCATCTGCGGGAACTCGAAACCCAACTCGCCGACAGTCGCGAACGCGAAGAATATCTCCGGTTTCAGTGTGGCGAACTTGAGGAAGCGCAGTTGCAAGCCGGCCAGCAAGAAGAACTCGAACAGGAGGCCGAGACCGTATCGCACGCCGAGGAAATTAAAGCCGCTCTCTATTTGGCCGTCGATCAACTGGACGGCGAAAACACCAGTCTGCTCTCCACCCTGCGCACCCTTGCCGCCCGACTGCACGACATCGAGACCCTTTACCCCGGCGCAAAAGAAGCCGGCGAGCGAATCGACAACTGTTACATCGAGCTCAAAGATCTGGCACGAGAACTCGGTTCGCAGGTAGACGAGGTGGAGTTCGACCCCGCCCGCCTCGAGACCATCAACAGTCGGCTCGACACCCTCTACTCGCTCGAGCGAAAATATCGAGTGGAAACGGTAGACGAACTCCTCGCCCTGCGCGACAACCTGCGCAGCCAGCTTCAACGCATCGATCATGGCGACGAGGAGCTCCGCGAATGCCAAGCGCAGGTAGACCGACTCTTAGACGAGTGCCGACAGCTGGCCCAACAGCTCACCCTCACCCGGCGCGAAGCCGCCACCCGCCTCGAAACCGCCCTACAGGGGATGCTCGTCGACTTGGGCATCCCCAAAGCCCGATTCCAAATCGCCATCGACCAGCGAGAACTCACCGCCACCGGGCACGACCGCCTCTCCTTCCTCTTCAGTGCCAACAGCAGCACTCCGATGCTGCCCGTGAGCGAAGTGGCCTCGGGCGGCGAAATAGCTCGCGTGATGCTCTCGCTCAAAGCCCTCGTCAGTCATGCCGTCAAGCTGCCCACCATCATCTTCGACGAGATAGACACCGGCGTAAGCGGTGGCGTGGCCGAGAAGATGGCCCACATCATGGGACAGATCGCCCAGGGCGAACGGCAGGTGATCGCCATCACTCATCTGCCCCAAATTGCCGCCCGAGGCACCGCCCACTACCAGGTGACGAAACAGGAAACCGATCATGGCACCGTGAGCCGCATGCTGCGTCTCGACGACGAGGGCCGAGTGGTCGAAATCGCTAAAATGCTCAGCGGTAGCAATGTTTCCGAGGCAGCGATAGATAACGCTAAGTCGCTCCTGAATCTCTCCGCCTCCCTCTCCAAACACAAATAAATAGCTTCCGAGGGTTCGGAAAGCTCAAAAATATATTTAAGAGTCCTCCATCTCTCAACTTAGGAGGCTTGAATTTTCGGACGACTCAACAATAACAATGGAACAACCCTATCCCTCCGCACTTCTCGAAAAAGCCGTTTCAGAATTCAGTCTGCTCCCCGGCATCGGCCGAAAAACGGCCCTGCGACTGGTGTTGCATCTGCTCAAAATGTCTGTAGACGAGGTGGAAACTTTTACTCAGGCCCTGCATCGTCTGAGAACCGATGTGAAATATTGCCGCGTGTGCCATAATATCAGCGACACCGATGTGTGCAACCTCTGCGCCAGTCCTCGGCGAGATGCCTCTACCGTGTGCGTCGTGGAAAACGTGCAGGACGTTATGGCCATCGAAAACACCCAGCAATACAACGGACTCTACCACGTCTTGGGCGGGATCATTTCGCCGATGGAAGGCGTGGGACCCGGCGACATCGAAATCGATTCGCTCGAACAGCGTGTCAAAGACGGCGGAATCAAAGAGGTGATTCTCGCCTTGAGCAGTACGATGGAAGGCGACACTACCAACTTTTATATCTCCCGAAAACTCTCTCCCTATGGGGTGAAACTGAGTGTCATCGCACGCGGCATCTCCGTGGGCGACGAAATAGAATATACCGACGAGGTGACGCTGGGACGATCCATTCTCAACCGAACCGCAATGAACGAATGATGATGAAAAAAATAGAAACACTCCTGAAAACAGAATTCTATGGCTCCGTCCTCGTAGCCTTCGCCCTCGTGGTGCTCTTCGAGAGCGATGTGCTGCCCGCAGGATGGCTCCTTGACGGGAAAGAAGCCGATTTCCTTTGGGCCACACTCATGCAGTTGCTCACCATAGGAGGCATTCCGGTGGCCTTCGCTTTGATTCGTCCGGGCGGCGGGCGTGGCGGGTATGCCCGTCGGGCCGTCTTGCGACTGAGTTTGTTGGCTCTGCCGCTCGTGGCCAATACGCTGCTCTACTATGCTTTTCTCAACGTGGCCTTCGGCTATCTCGGCATCATCCTCTTCCTGAGTATCCTCTTTGTGAGGCCTACGCGGCAACGGTTTGAGAAAGAATCGGCCTATTTTACTTCGCAAGACAAATCGACGGAGCGATGAGCAAGGAACTCTCGGTGGTAGTGGTCAACTACAACGTCAAATATTATGTGGAGCAATGTCTCCACGCACTTCATAGAGCTCTCGAGGGAGTGGATGCCGAGATCTTCGTCGTAGACAATCACTCGCGTGATGGCTCTGTGCCCTATCTCCAGGCGCGGTTCCCCGAGGTGCGGATCATTGCCAGCGCACACAACAATGGGTTCGCCCATGCCAATAACGTGGCGCTCAAGCAGTGCCAAGGAAAATTTGTTCTGTTGCTCAACCCCGATACCATTGTGGGCGAGAATGTCATCCGCGAGATGCTTGCCTTTGTAGAGCAACGAGATCGGATTGGCGGGATAGGGGTCGAGATGATCGGGGCCGACGGGCAGCGAGCAATGGAGTCGAGACGCGGCGTGCCCAGTCCGATGGTATCGTTTTACAAGATGTGCGGCCTTTGTGCACGATTCCCTCGGAGTCGGCGATTCGGCAAATACTACATGGGCTATCTACCATGGGACGAGGCTGCGCAGATCGAGGTCGTTAGCGGGGCCTGCTTCCTCATTCGACGTAGCGTACTTGAGCGCATCGGACTCCTCGATGAAGACTTTTTTATGTATGGCGAAGACATCGATCTCTCTTGTCGCATTCTCAAAGCAGGCTTCGAGAACTGGTTCCTCCCCTGTCGCATTCTTCACTATAAGGGCGAGAGCACCCAGAAAACATCCTTTCGCTATGTACACGTTTTCTATCAGGCGATGCTCATCTTCTTTCGGAAACATTATCAGCATCTGCGCTTCTGGCTCTCGTTTCCTATCAAAGCCGCCATCTATACCAAAGCTTTCACTTCCCTGCTTTCCATTCAGACGCAACTGTTGCGCAAAACACTGGCCTTGGGAATGAAACGCCGTCCCGACCCATTCTATCTCTTCATCGGCGACAACGATATGTTGGCAAAGTCTCGTGCGCTGGCCGAGAGTAAGGGACTGGAGGCCGATTTCGTCTCGGGCACTCAGGAGTCGCTCCCTGACGGGCATCTCTCGCTGGCAAGTCTCCCCGAAAAAGAAAGTTTCGTGGTCTATGACACGTCTTCGTTCAGCTACGAAAGGATGCTCAGTCTTTTCTCCTCCCAACCGATGAAGAATGTTAGTCTCGGCACCTTCAATCCCGATACGGAAATCCTCATCACTCATCGCGAAGTCATCCAATGAAATCTCCCCAAATCTTTTTACGTGCCATTGAACCCGAAGACCTCGATGCGCTCTATAAAATCGAAAACGATCCGGAACTATGGGGCGTCAGCACCACCAATGTACCCTATTCTCGTTTCGCTCTGCATGCCTATGTGGAAAGTTGTACCAACGACATCTATACCGACAAACAGGTGCGACTGATGATTGAAAACGAGTGCCACGAAACCGTGGGAATCATCGATCTCACCAGTTTTTCTCCCCAAAACAGTCGTGCCGAGGTTGGAATCGTCATCATGAAACCCCATCGCCGACAGGGCTACGCTTCGGCAGCTTTGGTAGAACTCATTTCTTATGCCCGCAAGATGCTTCATCTTCATCAGCTCTACCTCGTTACTTCGGAGCGCAATGTACCCTGCCTACAGCTATTCGCTCAGCAGGGATTCCGACAAACTGCCACCCTTCACGACTGGTTTCTATCAGGTGACAAGCATGAAAATGCCTGTTTCATGCAATTATTTCTCTAAAAAAGCAGTCAATGTTTTGGCGATAAAATAATTTTCCCTACCTTTGCAACCGCAAATAAGACTGATGTTTTTCAGGGTGCGTTAGTTCAGTAGGTTAGAATGCCTGCCTGTCACGCAGGAGGTCACGAGTTCGAATCTCGTACGCACCGCTCAAAACATCGTCTTGCACCATAAAGGTGCGTTAGTTCAGTAGGTTAGAATGCCTGCCTGTCACGCAGGAGGTCACGAGTTCGAATCTCGTACGCACCGCTAAAGGGAATGTGAAACATCACATTCCCTTTTTCATTCAAGAAAAAGAACAAACATAGGTAAAAGGAACAAGAAGATGAGCAAACAAAAAAGATTCTTATTACAGGAGAACGAACTCCCCACACAGTGGTATAACCTTCAGGCCGATATGATTACCAAGCCGCTTCCGCCGCTGAATCCGGCAACCCAAGAACCGCTTACTGTCGAAGATTTAGCGCACATCTTCAGTGAGGAGTGCTCGCGGCAGGAACTGGATATGGAACACGCCTGGATCGATATTCCCGAAGAGGTGCAGGACAAATATCGCTATTATCGCGCCACGCCGCTCGTGAGGGCTTATGCCTTGGAGGAGGCTCTCGACACGCCGGCGCATATCTACTTCAAAAATGAAAGCACCAATCCGTTGGGTTCGCACAAAATCAATTCGGCTTTGCCCCAGTGTTACTATTGCAAACAGGAGGGCGTGACCAACGTGACCACAGAGACAGGAGCTGGGCAATGGGGAGCCGCGCTGAGTTATGCAGCCAGTGTGTTTGGGCTCTCGGCGGCGGTCTATCAAGTAAAGATTTCGATGAAGCAGAAACCTTATCGTTCGCTTGTGATGCGTACGTTTGGAGCCGAGGTGACTGGTTCGCCTTCGATGTCTACTCGGGCAGGGAAAGATATCATCACGCGCGACCCGATGCACCAGGGATCGCTCGGTACGGCCATCTCCGAAGCGGTGGAATTGGCCACTACTACGCCCAACTGTAAGTATACGCTTGGGTCGGTGCTCAGTCATGTGACGCTGCACCAGACGGTTATTGGGCTCGAGGCCGAACGACAAATGCAGATGGCCGGCGAATATCCCGACGTGGTGATTGGATGCTTTGGCGGTGGAAGTAATTTCGGTGGATTGGCCTTCCCCTTTATGCGGCATAACATTCTCGAGGGGAAAACCACCGAATTTCTCGCAGCCGAACCCGCCAGTTGTCCTAAGCTCACACGCGGTCGATTCGGATACGACTTCGGCGATGAGGCCGGTTATACGCCGCTTCTTCCGATGTACACCCTGGGACACGACTTCCGACCGGCCCATATCCATGCCGGCGGTCTGCGTTATCATGGGGCCGGCGTCATCGTTTCGCAGCTCCTCAAAGATGGATTGATGCGCGGCGTCGACATTCCCCAACTCGAAACTTTCGAGGCGGGCATCCTCTTCTCGCGTACCGAGGGTATTATCCCTGCACCAGAGAGTAGTCATGCCATCGCGGCAGCCATTCGTGAAGCTCGGCGATGCCGAGAGAACGGCGAGCAGAAGGTGATTCTCTTCTCGCTCTCGGGGCACGGACTGATGGACATGACGGCCTACGACCAGTATCTTAGCGGCGATTTGCGCAACTACACACTCTCCGATGAAGAGATCGAACAAGGCCTTTCGCATCTGCCGAAGCTGAAATAAAGGCTCTTTCACGTTGCCCCAACAGTTCTCCTCCTGTCTGCATACGCTCTGCGACAGGAGGAGTTTTTGTTTCCTTATAAGAGAATACACGCAAAATATAGCACGTTAATTTGTTTGTATCAAAAGATTCTACTACCTTTGTCGCCGTCTTTAAAGGCAACAGAACAAAGGATATATTATATAATGTGTAGCGTGCATACAAATATAGGCATAACGGTAGGGCAGAAAAAAGCAAATTTTTCTGCATCTTTTAACGCCTTATATTTGGTAGAGATAAATAATTTGCTAACACACACACACACACACACACACACACACACACACACACACACAATATTCGCACCTATTGTAGTGTAAGATATTTTCACGTTTTTCTACGCGCGCGTAAAGCGTGTGTATTCCGCATTGACAAAGGGCTCTCCGGGGTTCCCTTTGTCTTTCTTTTTATGTCTTTTCTGCGAGAATTGGAACAAGAAAATAATTTCAAAAATTTATCATTTCAATAGATTTAATATGAGTAAAAATCAAGTAACAAACCGGACATACATAGTGCCGGAAATTCAAATCATCGGTATGGAAAATCATATCGGATTTATGGAACTCTCGTTTCGTGACAATGGAGGTCACAAGAAAGTGGGCGATGACAGCGACGAACTCAATGCCCGACAGGGATTTTTTGAGGAAGAAGACGAAGAGGAGTTTGAAGAATGAAACCAAGTAAAACAAAGTTGACAATAGAATAAAACAGAGATAACGTATGAAGATAAAAGTATTTTTTAAACTTTCGACCTTTCTCTTGAGTATTTTACTGGCTGCAAGTTGCGCCAATAACGAGTATGCGGCAGAGAAAGGCGAGCAGCAAGAGGATTTCGACACCACAGGACTCACCGCATTTGCTATGGTGGAAAAGAAAGAGACCACTCCGAAAAGCCGCACTACGGCGGAATATGATGGTTCGGGACTTAATTTTTATTGGACTCTTGGTGACCTCATTTGGATCAACGACCCCGCTGCTCCTCTGGCATCGAGGTTGAAATCGTGTAGTAAAAGTAACATTAGCGCATCGCTCAGGCCCAATTCCAATACACCCAGTGCTGCGCAGCGAGCGGAAAAAGCCGTCTTCTATTTTGCCGGTAATTACACTTTACCGCAATATAGTTTGCGCTACACAGGTGGTAGCGGTTCGCCAGATAAAGTTCAAATTCGGGACATGCAATCTCAGAACTATCCCAATGCCTTTGATCAAATGGGGGCAAACGGAGACTTTGGCGTGGCTACAGCTAAGAGAAAAGTTGGAAGATATGAATTCGAACTGGAACATAAAGCAGCCTATGCCACTTTCCTACCTTATACCGCGCAGACAACGATAGCCGGATTTAAGTTACAAGAAATCACCATAAAGGCCAATGAACACATGGCTGGGACCTATGACATTGATGATGCGGGGAATTTGTCTGGTATCACGAATCCCTCGAGTAGCATTACCATGACCCTTAGTTCTCCAGGCAATTTTTCTATTCCTCAATTTGCAGCCAATCCGGCAGCAAACGCAACTACGATGGTTATTGCGCCAGGTACCTATCATAACTTTACTGTATCATATAAGCTCTACAATCCCAATGACTATTCTACCTTTGTTCTTACCAAGACCTATCCGAGCGTAACATTCACGGCGGGGAAGAACAAAAAAATAACCCAGCAATTGAAAATCAGGGAATACCATCCGGAATATTATTTATGGGATGCACTCTCTGGCCGACATCTTTGGAAAGGTTATGAGAGCTATCAACCTAAGAAGGATGGAGAATCCAATAAGGCCTATGCGCCTCTGAGCTCTGCTGACAGTCGTTGGTACAATGAAGCGACTTTCCCCATGCAAGCCACCCAAAGTGCACAAAAAGCACCCAACACCAATGAGGTATTGTGGTATATGCAGCATGGAGATGCCCGCTGGGATGAAAGTATTGCTTATATGGTCTTTGGTAGAATTTATACAGGTGGCGTTTGGCTGAAGAAGCTCAGCACCATTGCAACCGAACATCCAGGAAAAAACCTTCACGAAGAAGCACCCGACGGGAAAGATCGCAGAACGGATCTATCCGGTTTGGATAACACCTACTTATATGAGCACAGTGGCAGTCTTCCCACGACGCTCCCGACAGACCTTAGCAAATATTTTTTCCTTCCTGCTTTCGGTTCCTATCAAGGGCGTTTTGAAGAGCAAACAATGTTTATGTATGTAGGACTCTATGCGCAGTTTTGGACCTCTTCGTCTGCTTCAGGAGTCGTTACTCTCGGTGGTCATACGTATTCTGTTGCAGTTGCTTTTGGTTTCGGTAAAACATACCAATTTGTACAGCGTCCGACTGTCCGAAGGATAGCTATGCCTGTATTCAGAATTGACGATGAAGATGTATATAACCCCTTCTAAGGATTTGCAAATATGATCTGCAGAACAAAATGTTACGTTGCAGGACAATGCAACGTACAGCATTAGGCGAAAGCGAAATGTGCCTCTAAGAGAGGCCCTTGACGGCATTCAAACACCTATGAAGGAATTGTTTGAATGCCGTTTTCTTTGCCTGAAGGTTCAGTCTGAACCCAGCAATTGTCACGCAGACGATACCTTTCCAATCGTGTCTACACTCAATCAATTGACATCTTGGCACGCCATTCTTTTCTCTTTTACGGGTCGGTGAAATGGAACTGTCATCCCATCTCTTAGCTTTCGGCTTCCATTTTCTTAGCTTTTGCATGGCATTTTCTTAGCTTTTGAGGTGCAAAAGCTAAGAGATGGGAAGAGCGAAAAGAAAGATCTCTTCTTTTTCTTTTTCATCACAGTATGAAGTTGCAGGATGAGGGATTTGGCGATCATAGAAATATCGTTTACTTTTGTAGAAGAAATAAATGAGACATGGAGTATCTGAATCGATTTCACAAAGAAGCCGTGGAGAGGAAGCGAAAGAAAATAGCCGAATCCAAGCGGTGGTCGATGAGCTCGGAAGACGCAGTCAAGGATATGAAACGCAATATGGAAATGGCAGAAAAGCTGTAAAGAGACTTTCTTTCTTTTGTAAGAGTGCCCGATTTTTCGTAATTTTGCGCATCATTTCAATAGCGAATACAATATTATAACTCATGAATATCTCATACAAATGGCTGAAAGAGTATGTCGATTTCGACCTTACCCCGCAGCAAACAGCCGACGTATTGACCTCCTGTGGCCTTGAAGTAGACAGCATCGAAGAGGTGCAAACCGTGAAAGGCGGACTCAAAGGGCTCTTCGTGGGGCAGGTGCTGACGTGCGAAGCACACCCCAACTCCGACCATCTGCACGTGACGACCGTCGATCTCGGCCGAAACGAACCTTCGCAAATCGTCTGCGGCGCATCAAACGTGGCCGCCGGACAAAAGGTGATCGTAGCAGATCTCGGCTGTGTGCTGTATGACGGCGATCAAGAGTTTGTCATCAAGAAGTCGAAACTGCGCGGCGTGGAGAGCTTCGGCATGATTTGCGCCGAAGACGAGATAGGGGTGGGCTCCTCGCATGAGGGCATCATCGTGCTGCCCGACGAGGCAAAGGTGGGCACTCCCGCAGCCGAATATTACCAGTTGGAAAGCGACTGGCTCATCGAAATCGATATAACGGCCAATCGGGCCGATGCTTTGAGCCACTATGGCGTGGCCCGCGACTTGTATGCCTGGCTGGTTCAGAATGGCTATTCCACGTCTCTTCACCGGCCGGACGAGAGTGCCTTCAAGGTGGACAATCACGATCTGCCCATCGAAGTGACCGTAGAGAACACCGAAGCATGCAGACGTTATGCCTGCGTTTCTATCATGGGCTGCGAGGTAAAGGAGAGTCCGGAGTGGCTGCAAAACAAATTGCGCACCGTTGGCTTGCGTCCCATCAACAATATCGTAGACATCACCAATTATATCATGATGGCCTACGGGCAGCCGATGCACTGTTTCGATGCCGATATGGTGACGGGGCGACACATCATCGTTAAGACGCAACCCGAAGGAACCCCGTTTGTGACCTTAGACGGCGAGACCCACACGCTGGGCGCTACCGATTTGAGCATCTGTAACGAAGAGGAGCCGATGTGTATCGCCGGCGTGTTTGGCGGGAAAGGCAGCGGTACGTATGACACTACGCGTAATGTGGTGCTGGAGAGTGCCTATTTTCATCCTACGTGGATTCGGAAAAGTGCCCGCAGACATGGCCTCAGCACCGATGCAAGCTACCGTTTCGAGCGGGGTATCGACCCCAATGGCGTGATATATGCCCTCAAACAGGCGGCCATCTTGTGCAAAGAACTGGCCGGCGGACGGGTGTCGATGGAGATAAAAGATGTCTATCCTCAGCCCATCGAGGGCTTTGAAGTGAGTCTGTCCTATGACTATGTAGACCGTATCATCGGCAAACAGATTGGCAACGACACCATCAAACGCATCGTCTCGACGCTCGAGATGGAGATTCTACGGGAAGACAAGGAAGGGTTGCTGCTCAAAGTGCCGCCCTATCGGGTGGATGTGCAGCGGGCTTGCGACGTGGTGGAGGATATTCTGCGCATCTACGGTTATAATCATGTAGAGATTCCCACGCAATTGAAGAGCTCGCTCACCATTCCAAGCGAGGAAGACCGGCAACATCAGCTGGAAACGCTGGTGGGAGAACAGCTCGTGGGCTGTGGATTTCATGAGATTCTGAACAATTCGCTCACAAAGGTGGCCTACTACGAGGGGCTGAACCATTATACCGAAGAGACGTGTGTGAGGGTGATGAACCCGCTGAGTGCCGACTTGGGCATGATGCGACAGACGCTGCTCTTTGGCGGTTTGGAGAGCATTCAGCGCAACGTGAACCGTAGAAACGCCAATCTGCGACTCTTCGAGTTGGGCAATTGCTATCATTATCATCCCGAAAAGGCCGGCGAAGACTGCCCGATTCGTGCCTATACGGAAGAGATGCACCTCGGACTCTGGCTCACCGGCAAACGCATTGAGGGCTCTTGGGCACATGCCGACGAGGCTTCTTCGTTTGCAGAGCTAAAGGCCTATGTGCAAAACATCTTTGCACGCTTGGGCGTGGCTGCCGGTATGCTCGTTACGGAGAGAGGAGACGATAACGTTTTCAGTCAGTCGCTCGTCTTCAAAAACCGCGGTGGCAAACGCGTAGCCGAGCTCGGACTCGTCGCTTCTTCTCTTCTTCAACGGTTCGATCTAAGCCAGCAGGTGTTCTTTGCCGATATCGACTGGTCGGCCTTGATGAAGGTGGCGCGACGAAAAGAGGTGGAGTTCCGCGAAATTAGTAAGTTCCCGGCTGTGAGTCGCGACCTGGCACTGCTGATTGACAAGCAGGTGGAATTCCAATCTATCGAGACGCTGGCGATGCAAACCGAGAAGAAATTGCTCAAAAGGGTCGAGCTCTTCGATGTCTATGAGGGAAAAAATCTTCCCGAGGGCAAGAAGAGCTATGCCGTGAACTTCATTCTGCAAGACGAAAACGCTACGCTCAAAGATCAACAGATTGAGGCCATCATGCAGAAACTGATCCGTGCCTTGAAAGAAAAGCTGGGAGCGGAGTTGAGATAATGGACCATCGAGAATCGATGGTTGGAAATGGACACTTATAAACGGAACAACTAAATATGGGAAGAGCTTTTGAATATCGCAAAGCTGCGAAACTAAAAAGATGGGGACACATGGCCCGCACATTTACAAAGATTGGTAAACAAATTGCCATTGCCGTGAAGGCCGGCGGTCCGGAACCGGAAAACAATCCCACTTTGCGGGCCATCATTGCCAATGCTAAGCACGAAAATATGCCTAAAGACAACATCGAACGGGCTATTAAGAATGCGATGGGCAAAGATCAGAGCGAATATAAGGAGGTGACTTATGAGGGATATGGCCCGCACGGCGTGGCGATCTTCGTCGATACGCTCACCGATAATACCACAAGAACGGTGGGAGATGTGCGCTCGGTCTTTAATAAATTCAACGGAAACCTCGGTACGACGGGATCGCTCTCGTTCCTTTTCGACCATAAATCGGTTTTCACCTTTAAGAAAAAGGAGGGACTCGACATGGACGAATTGATCCTTGAACTCATCGATTACGGTGTAGAAGACGAATACGATGAGGACGACGAGACGGGAGAAATCACGATCTACGGTGCACCTACCAGCTTTGGAGAAATACAAAAACATTTGGAAGAAGAGGGATTCGAGGTGACCGGGGCCGAGTTTACCTACATTCCGAATGACTTGAAAGAGGTGACCGACGAACAACGCGAGGTGATTGACAAGATGGTGGAGAAGCTCGAAGACTTCGACGACGTGCAAACCGTCTACACCAACATGAAGTGATGCAATCCAAATGTGGGGCTATTTGAAAACAAACAGGTGAGATAAAAGAAAAGACGGCATGCTTCTGATGCTGAATATATGAAGGTAACGGTAGTTACAGTGGCCTATAATAGTGCCACGACGATAGCGAGTTGCATGCAGTCGGTGTTGAATCAAACCTTTCCTGACATCGAATACATCGTCGTAGATGGACTGTCGAGCGACAACACCATCGGTCTTATCTGCGAATTTGAACCAAGATTTGCGGGCAGAATGCGCTGGGTGAGCGAGAAAGATGCCGGGATTTACGATGCCATGAACAAAGGTTTGCGCATGGCTACAGGCGATGTGGTGGGTATTTTGAACTCGGACGACTTCTTTACGACAACAGATGTGGTGGAGAAAGTGGCGCAAGCGTTTTCCGACCCGATGCTGGATGCTGTTTATGGCGACGTGCATTTCGTTCGCGAATCCGACTTAACGCATAGCGTGCGGCATTATTCATCGGCAGGTTTTCGCCCTTGGTGGCTGCGCTTCGGTCTGATGCCGGCTCATCCTTCATTCTATGTACGCAGAGAAGTGTTTGAAAAGGCTGGACTGTACAAGACGGATTATCAAATTGGCGGCGACTTTGAGATGATGGTCAGGCTTTTTAAGCGGTTCAACATTAGGGCAAAATACCTGAACATAGACTTTGTTACGATGCGCACAGGCGGTGTTAGCACCAAGAATATGGGCAGCCGACTGACGCTATTGCGCGAGGACGCGCGTGCATGCAGAGAGAATGGCCTCTACACTCACCCGTTGCTGATCTGCCTGAAGTATTTTTATAAGGTATTGGAATTTAGGCTTTGATGCATGTATTTGTCGTGAAGGCCTGATGGGATGCACCTTCTTGTTCGTTTTTCTTGAGAAGTTGGGTGTATAGTTCGAGATATTCTGAAAAGCGTTCTTCCTTATTGAAATGCCGAACGACATGCTGTCTACAAGCGTCTTCGAAAGTTGTGGCAGGTTGTTGGCATAAGAGTTCTATCTTAGTGGCGGCTGTTTGTATATCGCCTTTCGCTATCACGACACCCGTTTCTGCCGTAATGGCTTCGGGACTTCCACCTGTATTGTAAGTAACGACAGGTGTTCCACAGGCCATCGCCTCAAGATTGGTTGTGGGAAAAGTGTCTTCCCAAGTGGGGTTGAAATAAACGCTGGCAGCCGAATAGAGTGAGCAGAGTTCGCGTTGGCTGTCTGTGCGACTAATGCCTACAATGCCTGCGCGAGCAGCTAACTTTTGTTCTTGTTTGTTCAGACCCACAAGAACGATACGGATGGATGGGGGCAAGAGTGATGCAAGCTGAAGAAAGTCGGGTAAACCTTTTCGATACCAGTTGGAGGCAACCCCCAAAACGATGGCACAATGGGCAGGGATGCCATACTTCTCTTTCACCCAGCTCACTTCCGTCTGCTTGCTAAAAACATTCGTATCAATACCATTATATATAAGGTGGATGGGCGTATGTTTGAAAAACGACTGCTGTAACTGATGCTGTAACCATTGGCTTACGGGTACGAGTGTAAGGTGGTTGAGAGAAAGAAAGGTCTCTTTTTTTTGTTCGAAGTTGCGAAACGAGCGATCTAACAGCCAACTCTTAGGATATGCTTTCTTTTGTGGGCATTCCGCACAATGCGTTTTCCATTTCTCACATCCACAAAATTCATAGTGCGCGCAATGGCCTGTAAAGCTCCAACAGTCGTGCAGCGTCCACACCACGGGGATGTCGTGTTGGCGTAGGTATTGAAAAAGCAGTGGATAATGGAGGTAATAGCCATGTATGTTGTGCAGGTGTACAATGTCGGGGTTGACGTTTCTGACGAATTGCAGTAACGACTTGGTGGCCTTCTGAGACATTAAGCCGTGGTTGTCGAGCAGTCGTGAAGCCAACCCATGGCGCATTTCATCCCATCTGTTTCCGATATGGAAGAGATTGGATGCGCTGGGATTGGCCCATCTTCCGTATGCGATGTAGCTTTGCCAGCCTTGCTTGATAGCCGCCTTACCTATACCTTCTGCTATCTTTCCATGTGAACCCCAGTTGGCAGTGATGTTGATTTGTAGCAGCTTCTTCATTCGTAGGTTTTATTGCAACTGATGAAATAGTTAATGTGCTGAATGGGCCAGAAAGGTTCGAAATGCCTACGATTGAGAACTTTCCCATTAAAAGAGAAGTAATGTTTGTAATCGGATTGCGAGAAGACATACTTATAAGCTTTACAGGCGATGTCTATTGACCGCTGATTGGCATGTGTAAGTTTTCCATAAGGAAAGGCAAAGTAGTGGCAGGGCTGTTGTAGCTGTTGTTCTATTACTGTTTTGCAAGTTACGATTTGGTGACGGAGCGTGTCTTCATCGTCGGTGTTAATCATGTAATGGTCCAAGGTGTGTGCCCCTATCATATGTCCGCGGTTGGCCAATTCGCTTAGATGCGACCAACGCATAGGCTGTTTTCCCTCGGTAAGTACTGTGTGGTTGTTGAAATATTCAATGTAGGCGTCGTCCCCTTCCACATAATTTGGATTGACAAAGAAGAGAGCATTTACGCCAAACTCTTCCAAAAGAGGAGCGAAAATGTCGTAACACTCCATAAAACCATCGTCGAACGTGAAAGCTACCAGTGGTTTGTCGGGACATTCTTTGCGCATAATGCACTCTACTGCCTCTTCTATTCGAATGAAACATACATCGTGCGACAGGTTTTCCAGTAAGTTCCGAAAGGTGTCGGGCTCTTTTTCGGTTGCTATTCTGTGGCCGTTTAAGATGTGGATACCTGGAGCTGGAGTTGCCCAGGCACCAAGAATGTTCAGTATTTCTTCTCGGGCAATGCCGCGCAGACGTTGGTATAGGGTGGAGTTAGGTTTCATTGAGCACTTTTCTTATGACTTCTAATTGATAATGAATGTTCCATTTGCGGTCGATTTCGTCAAAAGCCTTCCGCCTGGTTTGCTCGCGTTTGCCTACGTCTGCGCAGATCCAATATTCTATTTCCTGTTTCAGGCTCTTGGCATTGCCTTGTTCGAAGAATGTTCCCGTTTCGCCTTGACGTATGGATTCAAACTCTGGCATTTGGTAAGCGAAGTTGTTATGGGTAACGACGGGGCATCCAAACGTAAGCGAATGAATGGCTGTAAGGCCTACATTACCAGGCGAAACGCAGACATGGGCATTGTAGAACAATTGCCCAAGCACCTCATCGTTATAACAAGGGCCATACATCCAAACGCTATCAGCCACGTTCTTGTCTTTGGCATACTGGTCGATATGAACCTGTTCAACGTCTTTACCAACGAAGACAACATTAATGGGGTGGCCTTCTTGCTTCAATTGGGCAACGCAATCTATGAGCAATTCTAACCTTTTACTTTTCTGAATTCTTCCACAATAGATGACAGTTGGGTTGTCGTTACGGAAATGTTGGCGGTAGATGTCGCTACAAGCAAGTTGTTCTCGTATGGCGCGTTCTTTGTCCGAATCCATCGAATTGGCAATGCAATACATCTTTCGCCTGGGTATTCCCTCTTTCTGCATCAGGGCAATGGCGTATTCGCTATAAACCATCAATGCGGAATGCAAGGAGAAAAAGAGCTTTTTTACCAGTCTTTTTATTGTTCCCTCCCTGCCATACCATCCATGTGTCCATGCAATAGTTTTCTTTCGGGTAAGCTTGGCTAATAACAATATGGCCCATGAGGAAAGACAGAAGGGCTCGCCATCAATGATGTAATAACGATAGGGCTTAAAAAGCAACCTTACCGAACCACGTTGCCAATAGAACGGACCGAAATAAACATTTTTCAATGTTTGGTGATAGCCTTCCAGCTGGGTATAATCGAACTTCTTTATTGGTGTTGCTACTTTGTCGCCCAAGTAAAAATGGCACGCAAAGGCTTTGGCCATCTCGCTGAAGATGGGGAAACGGTAGTGTGAACCAATGTTTGTAATAAGACAAAGCGGTTTGGAAACAATAGGATTCATCGTCTTATTCTTGATAATGTTGGGTTATCACCTTGGGCTATTTGAACTTTTCTTTGAAACATGTTGCAGAAAAATGAAGAGTGATACCGCAGACAAACTATATGCAGCTACATTGATTAGTGAGAGATTGAGGGCAGTGCTCTGCTCGGGATGACTAGAAAATAGGCAAAATACAACTCCCACAATCACAACATCGCGTATTGTACGTAGTACGAAGAGCATCCAATTATGTCCCTTAGCCAACAGATCGGCCTGTAATACACTCGTAAGGCATATCGGAATTGCGGCAAACGCATAAACATTGATAACAATACGCAAACCGGTGAAACTATTACCGTAAAATGAGGTGATGATTCCGGAGAGAGCCAAAATACCAAGGAAAGGAAGTATGGAGCAAACCAAGTTTACCGACATCATTCGCCATAAGATGCGGTTGTGGCTATGCTCGTTTTGCGTAAGTCCTGAGAGATAAGAAAGAATGACGCTTTGCAAGAGAGTGGGGATAAATAGGATGATGGCTCCCCATTGCGTAGCAGCAGAGTAGAGACCTACCTCTCCAATCGTAGCATATTTTGTAATGAGCAACATCGCCCCCCAATTGCAAATGGTATAAGAGAGCTCTTGTAGTGCTACAGGAAACGAGAAACGCAGAATATCCTTGATGTAGACCGAAAGATCATTTACGTGGGAACAGTTCTGTTTGTTTGTAATACGGCGGATAATAATACCATTAGCCAGGCACAAAGCCAATTGCGAGCAAAGTAAACCTAACAAAGCTCCACGTACGCCCATCCAATGGGTAAGCGGCAAACTAACTATCAATAGCACAATCCCCGAAAGAATGGTGTTTATCCCCAATGCACGAAAGGCCTTATAGCCCGCGAGAATACCCGTTTGTGTGGTTGAGAAAGCCTTAGCGATGAGAATGAGTCCCAAAAAACGAAAGGGCTGAGCCAGCTGTGGTGCCTGGATGTATTGGGCCAGCTGCTCTGCAAACAATAACAACAGCACACTCATAACCAAAGCTGAAACCAATGTGATGATTGTAGCTGCTTGTACGATGGTCGACACATCATTTCGGCGTTCTTCAATGGCGTGTGCAATGAACTTAGTCGAGGTGTACCCCAATCCGAAAGTAGAGAAAGCTGCGATGTAAAACATTGTATTTTTCACCATTCCATATTCGCCGAAAAGATCTTTCTCCAACATACGCGCTACTAACATGCTGGTGAGCAACAACAACACATTACCCAATCCATTACCGAAGACCGACCAAAACGAATCTTTAGCCAGACTGCTCTGCCTTAGAATATTCACTTTGTGGATAAGCCATTTCATGAATTAAGAGTTTTAATGACAGGAAGAATAGGTTGTTCCGTTATTTTTTTGCTTTCGGTACGTTTGCAAAGTTCAGCCAAAGCAAAACCCACCAACATCCAAAGCGTAAAACTACGCACCCCAGGGCCGAATGGGGGCCGCGCTTCAAAAAGAGCATTTACTAAAAATGAGAGATAGATGATGTAGGCCATGGAGGAAATACCCCCTGCTCTGTGGTGTCGTTTAAGTATGCGGAAAAGATAGAAGAGAAAGGTAAAGACAATGACCAGACCCACAACTCCGTATTGAAGCAAGATATTGATGGGCATACAGTCTACGTAATAGTCACCGATACCAACCCAGAGGTGTTCTGGAATCTGAGAGATCGCAATCATCACTAGAAAGACCCGTCCCGAACTGACGTCATTAACGTCACTGGCATCACGTCCACCCATGATAATACCATTGTAAACGATGTCCGACGCACTGGTATGCGATGCTATGTAAATCATGGCAATGGCAACCGTAATAAAAAAACAGTAGCGTGCTCGCCTATTCTCCGATTTAAAAATATAATAGCCTATAATAACAAGACCACTAACAAACGTAGCTCGAGAACGTAGCAATATTAAAATGAGAATCATTATGAATGCTAGCAAACGATTCGCCCAAAGTGTCAGTCTGATACGCGACCGACTGAAAACCAAAACAAAGGTGGCACAACAAAGCAGAATTTGGGCAACAGAGTTCTTATCGCTAAAAGTATAGGTTGCCGAGGTAAGGCTGCTGCCTTGCAGGAAATTGACATATACATTCAAGGCCAATAGTGTACCTGAAACCGCAAAGATGAGACAAATAGCTTGCAGAACGTTATGGGTTCCATGGTTTTTCCAGAAATTGAATGACACAATCGTCATCAATAATGAGATGGCAGTATTGTACAAGTCTTCAGTAAAATACTTCCCATCAGCAAACATTTCACATACAAAACAGTAGTAGGCGAAGATAAAAACGAAAAAATAGAAGAACAGTAGTTCGTTCTTCAGATAAGAACGAGGATTGGAGAGCAGCAGATAAACAAAAGGCAACACCCAAACAGCTTTGAGATATTGATCGCCCCCAGAATCTAGAATAGCAGGTATCTGAGAGACCATACTGCATAGTACTGCCAATAAGTATAATGCCTTTGCCATCTTTTACTCCTCATGCAAGAAACTATTTACAAACAGATCGCGACAAGAGTAAAAGGCAGTCACTATCCATGAGAGAATGAGCATTGCCGCCACAAAAGCCATACGCTTTGGGCCAGCAGGCAGCAAGGGTACCGACGCTTCTTTGATCGTAGTAAAAGCTGGGGTGGTCTCTTGTACCTTGGCTCTTGCAGTCTGCATCTGCGTGTTCAGCGCAGTGTAGGCGTTATACTTCAGTTGCATTTCGTTTTCCAGGTCATCCTTTTTCGAGTTATACGAAACGAGAATAGCATCCATATTGGCGTCAGAGAAACTGCTATATCTCTGCCGTGCCTTCTCGTATTCTGCCTTTGCTTGTCGGCTCAGCTTGGTGTAATACTCCAAATCACGCAGCGACTTACTGGTGCGGTATCGTGTAATGAACTCTTGCAGCTTTCTGCGTAGCTGTTCAGCCATAGTGGCTGAAACCAAAGGATCTTGGTCTTCTACCGACAATGTGATTTTCCTTGTCTTCAAGTCAATCTGACAACTGATATGATCTTTTATTTTACCGAAGATATTAGACTCTTCTTCTGTAAGATTGAACTTGTTGATAGCTTTGATAGGCTTGCTTTCTTTTTTCTTCTGGAATAATCCGCCAATCCAGCGAATAGGTGCCGTCAGCGGATTCTTCTTTTGGTGTTTAAGCAGATAATCATAATATGTTGTCGAAATCTTACCATCCGTTGTTTTTATGGGACAAGTGATAAGATTATAGATGAAGTCGTTCGACTTAAGTAGTTCAGGATAGAGATCGGGTGAAATGGCATCGCCAGTGATACCGCTTCCTATATTCAATCCAAATGTAGAAGCCAAATCCGAGAGACTGCTACCACCCTCAGCCACACCTATTTCTGGTGCAAGTTCCACCTCGCAGACATAATAGCGAGGTACGGGAAGAATGATAACGCATGATAAGATGAAAGTGATAATGCTCACTTTGAGAAACAGTTTCTTTTTATTACCGATACGTCGGGCTATGGTGACGATGTCAATCGTTTTATTCTTGTTGCTCATTATATTACTGGAATGTTAACCTCTATACTTTACTTCGTCAAATTCGCGATTGTGGCCACCATAGTCGCGATGCTGGCCACGGAAGTTCCGATGGAGAGCCATTGAGCAAGTCCTTTGCCGCTGCTTTCGGGTTTGGTGGGCACCACAATCTCGCAGCCGGGTCGAATCTTAGCATTGTGTCCCACACGAGCCACAGTTCCGTTCATGTATATAATATAGGTGTTACCCTTTTTGGCCCGATTGCCGAATCCACCGGCCTGATCGATATACCAAGCCGGGCGTTTTCCCTTCTCATACGCCACCGTATTGGGATACATTACATTGCCGCTGATTCTCACCGTTCCGTTATATTCGGGCACGATAATCTTGTCTCCCTCGCGCAACACCAGGTCGGCATCGCCTCCAGGTTCCTTTAAAGCCTTGTCCAGTTCGATGCCCACGTAATAGGTATCGCCCAGATTGAGCTGTTTGACGTCCACCGAATCCTTCTTTCCGCTTTGCATCCGCACGATGCCCAGCACCGTTTCCATACGCAAACGCTCGTCGGGTGTGATGCGGCGTTCCAGTCGTGCGCCGCGCACATAGGCCAAATCGGTCACGCCTCCGGCCCGTTTCACGGCATCGCTCAGTCGTTCGTTCTTGCTCGTCAGAGTGTAAGTGCCGGCAAACATCACCTGTCCTGTCACCTCGATATTCTTCTGTTCGTTATATCCCGGACTCTTTCTCACATACACCTCGTCGAAAGGTTGCAGCGTAAAACCGGGTTGACCGTCGATGATAAAGCCATCTTTCAGGGCAAAGGTATAGGTTTTCGAGATCACCGAGTCTGTTGTCAATGCTTTGGGATTGATGATGCGTCGAGCCACATCCACCTTCACCGTAGAGGCCGTCTCCCGCAATCCACCTGCTTGCAGCACGAGATCTTCCAGCGTTTCGTTGGCAGCATATCGATAGATGCCGGGATATTGCACCTCGCCATGGATGGTAACCGTTTGCTCTTGCATCATTTCCGCTTTGGTGGGGATGAACAGCACGTCGTTTTTTTGCAACGGAATGTCGGCAGTCTTACCGCTCATGATCCCCTCCACGTCGACGGGCACCACCTCCAACGTTCTGTCCGGGCGCATGCGATGCATCACAGCATGCGCCGTAAACGCCTCTTCGGTAAGGCCCTCGGCATGTTCTATCAGCGTGCGAACGCTATTAATCGTTCCTCCCACCTGATAGATGCCAGGGCGGAACACAGCCCCTTTCACCTCAACGCGGTTGGAAAAGCGCGGCAGAATGGAGTCGACGCCCACCGAGTCTTCGTCGGAGAGATGGAACGTGTTGAGGTCGAACTCGCCGATGTTGTACACCGAGAATTCCCGTCCCGTCTTTCTCACCAGTCTTACCGCCTTCGTATAAGCATCGCCCGTAAAGCCACCGGCATATTTCAGCAGGGTACCCACGCTCTCGCTGCGTTTCATTTCGTAGTACATAGGCCGCTTCACCTTACCGGTGATGTTGACAATGCAGTCGTAAGCCCCAACGACAATCACGTCGTTATCGGCCAGGCGCACATTGCCCGTGAGTTTCCCGTTGAGGATATAGTCGTAGATGTCCACCACGGTGACGAGTTTGTTGTGCCGATACACCTTGATGTTGCGCAGCGTACCCAGACTATTGATGCCGCCGGCCATATACAAAGCGTGAAACACCGTTGCGAAAGCCGAGAGCGTATAGGTGCCGGGCAGTTTCACCTCGCCCATTACATTCACCAAGATCGTACGCGTTTGCCCCACGGTGAGTCGCACGCGCGAACTGCTGTAACGTGCCCCTAACGTGGCCCGAAGCCGCGCATTGGCCTCTGCGACGGTGAGTCCGCTCACCTGAACGGGGCCGAATCCCTCGATGGTCACATCGCCATCGGGCGAGACCGTCAGCTGTTCCGACTTCTGCGAGGCACCATAGATGTCGATGATAACGGCATCGCCGGGGCCCAACCGATAGTTTTGCGGCGTGGCAATGTTCATGTTCGGTTCGAACGAGAGATCCTTTCGGTTGAAGATGTCTCGGCCGAACACTTTTTTCTCCTTTTGATCAAGATGCACCTTGGGCATCTCTTCCCCGTCAAAAGCCACGGAGTCGGGTAGAAATGTGTCCAGTTCTTGTTCCATCTGCTTGAACTCCGGATGGGTCTTGGAGTAAGGTTTCGCCCCATCGATGACCTGTTGACCCTTCACCTTGTGACTGGTTGTAGCCTCGGCTTTGGTTTCCCCGTTGTTCTTCCGCATCCGGTTGCTGGCTTCTTTCTCGGTTCCGGCACTTATTTGACCCAGTCCCTTGTCCTTGGCCACGCGTTCATAGGTTTTCTTCACCCGTCGAATCTGCTGTATATCCACGCCACGTTGCATCAGTTTGGTGATGATTTGCGACTGGGAAGTGCCAGCTTCGTGTTCTTTCATGACGAATTGCAACACCTGGCTGTCTGTCATTGTCGATTGGGCCTGCGTGTCGATCAAGCAAAGTGCCGCGAAGAGCACAAGGAGAAGGAATCTTTTCATTTGCGTTGTTGGATTGTTCTATTGTCAGTTGCGCGCCTCTGCCTTGTCGAAGTGTCGTCAAGGGGGCATTGATAAGGAGGAGGACGACCGGCGAGGCCTGTCTTCCCATCTTTTAGAGAGAACGCTTTTTTTGTCGATTTGTTGCAAAGTTACAAAGAAAAAATCAGTTCTCGTCCTTTGTTGCCAGCCTATTCGTCAAACAACCCCTCTCTGCATCCCTTCTCCGCAGTCCTCTTTTCACCCAAGGCCACCCCCTTTTTACGGACACTTTGGGCGAAAAAGAGACGAAGAAAAACGCCGATTTTTCTTGTTTGTATAACGTTTTGAAAATCAGGTTCTTACAAAGTGTTTCCCCAACTCTTAGCTTTTGCATGTCATTTTCTTAGTTTTTGCACGTCAAAAGCTAAGAAAATGACATGCAAAAGCTAAGAGATCAGGATATCGACTCCCGTTTTTCTTTCTCAAAAGGCCATGTGTGGAGCTGCAAATCTTTCTCTCTTCTCTATGTCAAGACAAAGGTAATGGCAAAAGAAAACGCACTTTTAAGGAACGGCAAAGAGCCTTTTAGGTTTCATTCGTACGAATCAAACCCTGGCGTATGGCTCTATTGGGTTGCAGAAAAGTCTCTTCGGGGGCGATTATTGATATTCTTTTGCCGTGTATCTCGCCTCGAACAGCACTTGGCGCGGATGCTTTTCAGAGTGGCAAGTATAGGCAAATACGAAGCCGGCATCCTTGTAGGCTTTCAGTTCGGTAGACTCGCTGATGGCTTTCAGCAACTGTCCGCGAATGGCGGCTTCGTTTTGAGCGATGATTTCGGCGTTGTCCATCCGTCCATTAAAGGTACAGAAGTAGTGATAAGTCTTTGTCGCAGGGTAGAACACAACGCTATCTGTGCGCGTAAAATTGTTCACCGGCGTGGGACAATACTTTTCCGTGTAGGCCTTTGCTTCTCTTTGGGCACGCTCCTCGATGCTTTCATGGCACGAGGCGAGGGCAAAGACACTCAAAAGGGCCAATAAAATCTGTTTCATATCCATCTTTGTTTGCGCGCAAAGGTACTTACATTTTGCGAAATTTATAAAAAACACCGCGAAATCCCGATTGAAATCAGTAACTTTGCGATTTCAAAAGATCTCCCTTTCATGAATCATATCAGAAACTTTTGCATCATTGCACACATCGATCACGGTAAGTCCACTCTGGCAGACCGCCTCTTGGAATACACCAAAACTATCCAAGTGACGGGCGGACAGATGCTCGATGATATGGATCTGGAAAAAGAACGTGGCATCACCATCAAGAGTCATGCCATCCAAATGGAATATACGCATGAGGGAGAGAAATATGTTCTCAATCTCATCGACACCCCGGGGCATGTCGATTTTTCGTATGAGGTGTCGCGAAGCATCGCCGCTTGCGAGGGCGCATTGCTGGTGGTAGATGCCACACAGGGCGTTCAGGCGCAAACCATTTCCAACCTTTACATGGCCATTGAACACGACTTGGAAATCATTCCCGTCATTAATAAGGTGGATATGCCCAGTGCTATGCCCGAAGAGGTGGAAGACGAGATTGTCGAACTGTTGGGATGCAAGAAAGAAGACATCCTGCGGGCTTCCGGAAAGACGGGCGAGGGGGTGGAAAACATCCTCCGGGCCGTGGTAGAACGGGTTCCACACCCCGTGGGAGACGACAATGCGCCGCTTCAGGCCTTGATCTTCGACTCGGTGTTCAACTCCTTTCGTGGCATCATCGCCTACTTCAAAGTGCTCAATGGCGTGATTCGCAAGGGCGACCAGGTGAAGTTTTTCAATACCGGTATGGAGTATGTGGCCGACGAAGTGGGCGTGCTCAAGATGGACATGATACCCCGACAGGAATTGCACACGGGCGAAGTGGGCTATATCATCAGCGGAATAAAAGACGCTAAGGAAGTGAAGGTGGGCGATACCATTACCCATAAGGCTTTGCCTTGTGCCTCGGCCATTGCCGGATTTCAGGAAGTGAAACCCATGGTCTTTGCCGGCGTCTATCCGATTGATCCTTCCGAATACGAAAACCTGCGTGCCTCGTTAGAGAAACTGCAACTTAACGATGCCTCGCTCACGTTTTCGCCAGAGTCGTCGGTGGCTCTTGGGTTTGGGTTCCGTTGCGGCTTTTTGGGCCTTTTGCACATGGAGATTGTGCAAGAACGGCTCGACCGCGAATTCAATATGGACGTCATCACTACCGTTCCTAACGTGTCGTACATGGTTTACGACAAATTGGGCAACGAACGCGAAGTGCACAATCCCTCGGGACTGCCCGATCCTACCCTGATCGACCACATCGAGGAGCCTTATATTCGGGCTTCTATCATCACCAACGTCAACTTCATCGGGCCTATCATGAAGCTCTGCATCGACAAACGGGGCGAACTCATCAATCAAGAATATGTGAGCGGCAATCGCGTCGAACTGCATTTCATGCTCCCCCTGGGAGAGATTGTCATCGATTTCTACGATAAACTCAAGTCTATCTCCAAAGGCTACGCCTCGTTCGACTATCATGTCGATTGTTTCCGGCCCTCTCGGCTTGTCAAACTCGACATTCTTCTCAACGGAGAAGCCGTAGATGCGCTCTCAACGCTCACCCATCATGACAACGCGGCTACCTTTGGACGGAGAATGTGCGAGAAACTGAAAGAACTTATCCCGCGTCAGCAGTTCGATATAGCCATTCAGGCGGCCATCGGAGCTAAAATCGTGGCACGCGAAACGGTGAAGTGCGTCCGTAAAGACGTGACCGCCAAGTGCTACGGAGGCGACGTTAGCCGGAAGCGAAAACTGCTGGAGAAACAGAAAAAAGGAAAGAAACGCATGAAGCAAATCGGCAATGTGGAGGTTCCGCAGAAAGCTTTCCTCGCTGTTCTCAAACTGGATTGATACCTATTATAATAAAGAACCTAACAGTAAAGATGTCTACCTTATGAAAGAACTTAGCAACTCTACCCGCGATATTGCTCGCGAATTGGCACGCAAATACAGCACAATGACGCACGACGAGTTGGATATTCTCGAGAGTGTGCTTGTGCCGATGAAGTTCGCTAAGGGCGAAATGATTCTCAAAGAGGGAGAGACCTGCCAGCATATCTATTATATCGAACGTGGATTGGTCAGACAATTCTATTTCAAAAATGGCAAACAACTGACCGAACACATTGGTGTAGAAGGCAGTATCTTTATGTGTATTGAGAGCCTTTTTCAGGAAAAACCCTCCCTTCTACAAGTAGAAGCCCTCGAACCTACCCTTATCTACGCTCTGCCTAAGCGCAGATTGGAAGAGGTGGCACTGCATAATGTGAACATTCAGATACTGTTTCGAAAGATCTTGGAAGAGAGTCTGATTATCTCTCAAGTGCATGCCGACCTCTTAAGATTCGAAACAGCGCAAGACAGATACCTCAAATTGTGCAAACTCATGCCGCAAGTGGTGCTACGAGCACCGCTGCTTTATGTGGCCAACTACTTGCAAATGACGCCCGAAACCCTGTCGCGTGTTCGGGCTGCATCCTTATATTCCGATCGAAAATAAAGTCAACCATAAACGTATTTAACTCCTACAAACGGGTTTTCTCAATGAGATGAAAACCCGAGATGGCATCAAGAACGAATGGAAAAATATTCTATCAACAGATGGTTGCTGCTGTTGATAGGTCTCGGAGCAACGCTTGCATAGTCGATAGTGGCAGAAATATATATACATTCCACCAATAATAATAGCACCTAAATGCAGTATTTTGACATCGCCCTCAAGCTAATCACCGGCATGGTGGGCATACTTTTCTTTCTTCGCGTGGCCGGAAAGGCGCAGATGGCACAGCTCACGCCGCTCGACACGGTGAGTGCGTTTGTGATCGGTGCCCTTGTCGGAGGCGTGATTTACAATCCCGACATGCGTGTTTGGCACATTCTCTTTGCCTTAGCCGTGTGGACGGCCTTCAATCTCTTCATCCGTTTCTGTATGCGCTCGGCCCTGTTGCGGCGCATCATCAAGGGCGACAGCGTTTATTTGGTGAAGAACGGCGTACTGAACTTCAAAGTTTTCAAGCGCAACAGCTTAGAGATGGAACAGTTCCGACTGCTACTCAGACAGAAAGGCGTATTCTCTATGTTCGACGTAGATGACGTAAGATTTGAAACCAACGGGTCTGTGACGGTGTCGGAGGTGGGGAAAATGGCGGAGTCTTACCTGCTGGTGAATAACGGAGCCATCGTAGACAGCACGCTGATGCACTGCAATCGAACTCGCGACTGGGTGCTTAGTCGCATCAAACACTATGGTTACAACGGTCCGACGGACCTGTTTTGCTTAGAATGGACCCCTGGAACGGGCTTTTATCTCGTAGCAAAGAATGGCGATGTGAGGCGGGGCACCGAAGAAATTCTGGCAGAAAAGATCGGCGGAGAGGTGCTGAACTAAGTCTATAGACGGCGATACGTGCAAGGGCACGCGTGCCTTCTACTTATAGAAGGTCACTTACAGAACGTCTGAAGGCAGAGAGAAGCACGCTGGAAGCTGGTTTCTTAAAATAAACAAACAGAGAAACGGGATTGTTAAAAATAAGTTTTGAAAACTGCACGAGAATCGTTTCTACGAAAAGTTTGCCGCCTTTGGCGCGTAGAACGCCGTCTCACGAGGTTTTGCAGGAAATTCTTTAAGTCTCTGATAATCATAGAATTAAAGAAAATCTATCAGCTTTTATACATTCAGTAGCAAGAGATAAGGGAAGAAAAGGAGGACTTTTCTCCTGCAAAAGGATGTGTTTTTTGCTTGGAAAGACGGTCTTTTGATCATCAAAAGACCGTCTTTTGAGTTTCAATCTCAGGTCTTTTGACTGTCAAAAGACCATCTTTTCCTTCGTTATAGTTGATTTCTTTTTACATAAATATGTCCCTTTTGCGTATTTCATTTTCTAAATGGAGCAAAAGAGAAGTGTTAATCGAGTAGGTGTAAAGTGTTAATCTTTGTGATTCTTTTCGCCCTGTTTTGTGATGTCCCCTCTTATTCCGTGCTTTCCGTTGGCTGATCAAAAGTTTTTTGTATCTTTGTGCAAACTTATCAATTTTAAACCTCACATGAACAAGAACGCACTGATATGGGGCTTCTGTTTGGCCATTGCCGGCAGCGTAAACGCCCAAAACAAAGAAGGAGGAATATCGTTGCAGATGTTAGAAACGATACAGCAGAGAGGCAAACAGGGACCTGCCGAACGCGCATTGGTCAATGCCATTGCTGCCAACTCTATCGACGAACTGGCACGGACGCCCGAGAGTCGAGGCGAAGTGGACACTTACTTCAGTCTGGAGACGCCCAAACAAAACATACACAATCAGAAAAGTTCGGGTCGATGCTGGATGTTTACGGGTTTGAACGTGCTCCGTGCCGACTTTGCTCTGAAGAACGATTCGCTGCGGGTGGAGTTTTCGCATGCCTACCTCTTCTTCTGGGATCAGTTGGAGAAGGCCAATCTCATGTTGCAAGCCGTGGTCAACTGTGCCAAAAAGCCCATCGGAGACCCCGAAGTGCAGTTCTTTTTTAAGCATCCGCTCAACGATGGCGGAACGTTCTGTGGCGTGGCCGACCTCGCAGAGAAGTATGGACTGGTGCCAAAGAGCGTAATGCCCGAGACGTTTTCTTCGGAAAACACCAACCGCATGTCGAGATTGGTGTCGTCGAAACTGCGCGAATATGGTTTGGAACTGCGCCGCATGGTGGCTGCCGGTAAGAAAACGGCCGAGATAAAGGCCCGTAAGACACAGATGCTGGCCACCGTCTATCGAATGTTGGCTCTCACCTTGGGCGAGCCGGTGAAGAGTTTCGCCTATGCTTTCAAGAATAGTGCTGGTAAAGCGGTGACGCCTGTAGAGACGTATACGCCGAAACAGTTTTACGAAAAGACGGTGGGCCGATCGCTCAATGCCACCACGATGATGGTGATGAACGACCCACGACACGAATATTACAAGGTGTATGAGGTGACGCACGACAGACATTCTTACGACGGACACAACTGGCGATACCTCAATCTGCCCATGGAGGATGTGGCGCGGCTGGCCATCGCTTCGATCAAGGCAGGACATAAAATGTACAGCTCGTTTGATGTGGGCAAGCAGCTTGACCGCAATCGCGGCGTTCTGGCTTTGAACAATTTCGACTATGCTACGCTTTTCGATACGACTTTCCCCATGAACAAGGCCGACCGAATAGCCACTTTCGACAGCGGATCGACACATGCCATGACGCTGACGGCCGTAGACCTCGATGCCAACGGTAAGCCGCTGAAGTGGAAAGTGGAAAATAGCTGGGGCCCGGACAATGGACAAAAGGGCTATCTCATCATGACCAATGACTGGTGGAACGACTATTTCTTCCGCTTAGTGGTGGATCGGCAGTTCGTTCCGCAAGAGTGGCAGAAGCTATCGGCGCAGAAACCCATTCTCTTGCCTTATGACGACCCCGTGTTTGCAGACGATTGATAGCAGAATGCGGCCGCTTCTCCTATACATTATATCAATGGGGAGAGGGGCGTTTTCAAGAAAAAATCGTTACTTTTGCAAATAAGAAGATCAAGATTACCCTCAACAAAGAATAAAAACAATATGCAAGCAAGGCTGAAAATGGCACTGATGGTGCTGTGTTGCTCGGCGTTGGCACAGGCACAAACACCTAAAGACAACAAAACACAGCAGCCGGTCGCAGTAGATGAGTCGGCATTTACTTTCACGGAGTCTCAATTGGGCGAGAATGAAAATAGCACGCAGAACGTCACGATCATCAATTCGGGCACCAATCTCTACGCATCTCAGGTGGGTTATCTTTTCTCGCCGGTGCGATTCAGATACAGAGCGTTCAATCAGAAATACAATGAGGTGTATGTAAACGGCATCCCTCTGAACGATGCGGAGAGCGGACAGTTTCGCTTTTCACAAGTGGGCGGACTCAATCAGCAGACCCGAAATGCCGATTTTGCTCTGCCTTTCGAGATGAATACCTTTGCCATGGCCGGTATGGCAGGCTCTAATAACTACGATTTTCGCCCTGCCAATCAACCTGCCGGGCACCGAATCGCCATCGGAGGGGCCAACCGCAACTATACGCTCCGTGGCATGTACACCTTCAACAGCGGTCTGAATAAGCAGGGTTGGGCTTTCTCGGCCAATCTGACTTATCGCTGGGCGCATCAGGGATATGTAGAGGGCACGTTCTATCATTCGCTCTCCTACTTCTTTGGTGTTCAGAAAGTGCTGGGCACACGCTCGCAACACTCGTTGGCATTGAGCACTTGGGGCAATCCCACCGAACGCGGAACGCAGGGCGCAGCCACACAAGAGAGCTACTGGATAGCTAACGACAACCAGTATAACCCTTACTGGGGATACCTGAATGGAAAAAAAACGCAACTCGCGAGTGGTGAACGATTTCGCTCCGTCGGCTGTGCTGACGTGGGACTGGAAGATAGACGACAGGATGAAACTGACGACGTCCTTGTTGGGTAGATACAGTTTATATAAGAGCACAAAGCTGAACTATAATAATAGTGATAATCCTCAACCAGACTACTGGAAGATGTTGCCCAGCAGCTATTATGATGTGTGGGACGCAACCAACAGCATGGCTCGAACCGATCAAGCCTTGGCCGACTGGAACACGGCTTACAGCTATCTTACTGCGGCTAAGGCCAACCGACAAGTGAATTGGGACCGTTTGTATGCTGCCAATCGCAGCGTTTCGGCGCAAGGAGCTGATGCAATGTACTTCGTTCAGGCTCGTCGCAACAACGCGTTGACGCTCTCGATGGCTTCGACGCTGAACCTACAGCTCGATAAAAAGTCGGCTTGGAACTTGGGTTATGTACTCGCCACCAATAACACTCGGCACTATCAAACGATGGAAGACTTGTTAGGAGCCTCCTCTTATCATAACATCAACACTTATGCCGTTGGCACTTATGCACCTTATTCGGACCAGGTGCAGTATGATTTGAACAACCGCAACGCGCTGGTTGGTAAGGGAGATGTCTTTGGTTACGACTATCGCGTGCTGGTAAACAAGGCGATGGCTTGGACGAGTTACAGTCGATTGATGGGTCGTTTCAACCTGATGGCAGCCGGAAAGATAGGCGGAGTGAGCATGCAACGCAATGGAAAGATGCGCAACGGACTGTTTGCCGACAACTCGTTTGGTAAAAGCGGCACGGCGCGTTTTCTCGAAGGAGGCGCGAAAGCAGGCCTTACCTACAGCATCGGACGCGGACATACGTTGTCGTTAGGGGCGGGTTATCAGCTTAATGCACCCACACCGTATGTGTCTTTCGCAGCTCCTGAGATGAATAACGATTTCGCCCAGAATCTGAAAAATGAGCGGATGTTCAGCAGTGAGTTGGGTTATCAGTATCAGTCGGCACGTCTCCACGTTAATTTGAGTGGCTATTACAGTCGCATCAGCGATGTAACCGACTGGCAATGCTTCTATTTCGACGACATCAACTCGTTCTCCTACGTCTCTATAACGGGTAACCGAAAGGCTTACTATGGTGCGGAGGCAGCTGTTAAGTTCAAGGTGAACTCGGCTTTCGACGTGAAATTCATCGGAACGGTGAGCGAAGCGAAGAACACAAACGATGCTCACGTGAAGTATTTGAACTCTACACAGGGGACTTATGAAGAGGATGTGCTGCTCAATAAAAACATGCGCGAATCGGGAACGCCCCTCACTGCTACCAGTATCATCCTGAGTTACCACCGGAACGGCTGGTTTGTCGACCTGTCGGGAAACTACTATGACCGCATCTATCTTAGTCCGTCGATCTACCATCGCTACAAGAGCGTGGGCGAAAAACGCGGCAATGTAGACAGTGAAGGCAACGTTCTGCGTATCCCGCAAGAAGAAGGCAAGGGTGGATTCATGCTCGATGGCTCGGTGGGTAAGAACATTTACTTGAAGCATGGATCGCTTTCCATCAATCTGATGCTCACCAACATCCTGAACAACAGTAAGATTGTGACGGGCGGTTATGAACAAAGCCGGTCGGACTTCACCGCTTCGGGCAATGGCAGAGCTTACAAATTCTCACGCAATCCTAAGTTGTTCTATGCTTATGGAACGAATGGAATGCTGAACGTTACTTATAAATTCTGACCCGTTCTGCCAAGGAACGGAACTTGTTTCATAAGGAAATAAAAGATGATAAAACAATGAGAAAAATTGGATATACACTCTTCGCCCTTGTCTGCATGAGCTTTACAGCTTGTATGGACAAAGACTGGAACGACCCGAATCGTAGCGACGCCTATGGCAACAGTAGCATCAAGGCGACCCATGTCGTTACGATTGCACAGTTGAAGCAGGACTATAAAGATGTGATTGCGGCCACATCGAATGCCTATCAGAAGATAGATGCCGATATTCAGATCAAAGGTCGCATCACGGGAAACGACATTCAGGGCAACATATACAATAATATAGCCCTCTCGGATGGTACAGGCGGCATCTTGATTGGCATCGCACAAGGCGGCCTTTTCTCGTATCTGCCCGTAGGACAAGAGATATTGGTCAACTTGAAAGATCTTTATGTGGGAAGCTACGGCCTTCAAGCGCAAATCGGAACGCCCTTTACCAATGCACGCGGAGTGACCTATGTGAGCCGGATGAACCGTTATTTGTGGAACGAACACTTCAGTTACGTCGGCGTTCCGGATGCTTCTCAGGTGACGGCAGAGGAATTTAATCTGGCGAAAATAGCCGATGCTGACTATCTGGCCAGTCATAGTGGCCGACTGATGACCATCAAAGGCGTGAAGTTTGCAGGTGCCGACGGTAAGAAAATGTATGCAACAGCTCAGGAGAAAGATGCTGCCAATAGTGTGAATAGAGCGCTGGAGGGTTACAACGCGCAGCAAATTGTGGTGCGCACCAGCACCTATGCCGACTTTGCCGCTCTGCCTTTGCCACAGGGAAAGGTCAACATCACCGGCATCTTTACCCGTTTTCGCAATACCTGGCAAATCCTTATCCGCCAGGAAAGCGATGTTCAGCAAGTGAAATAAGTAATTAACAGAAAAACGATATGAAAAAGATTCTTTATTCAATTCTGGCCTTAGCTGTATCGGCCATCGTGTTTACAAGTTGCAGTGACGTACCTGAACCATACGATAACCCCAACAATAAGAAAGAAGAAACCACCCCGGACATAAAGGAAGGAACGGGAACGGAAGCCGATCCGTATAATGTGATCGCTGCTTTAGAGAAAATCAAGACGCTGAAAGGCGGTGAAAATACGGGTGAGATCTTTGTAAAAGGCAAGGTCGTATCGGTGAAAGAGATTGATACGGATAAGTTTGGCAATGCCAGTTACTATATTTCGGTAGACGGAACCGATAAAAATCAGCTTCTCATCTATCGCAGCAAAGCACTCGGCAATCAGAAGTTTACCAGCAAAGACGCCATCAAAGCGGGCGACGAAGTTGTGGTAAAGGGTTCGTTTGTCAACTTTCAAGGCAAGACACCGGAGAGCGAAGCCAATAAGTCTTACCTGTATTCGCTGAACGGGAAGAAAGAAAATTCTGGTGGAACAACACCCTATGTGCCCGAAGGAGACGGAACTGTGGCCAAGCCTTATACCGTGAAAGACCTGCTCTCGATAGAGAAAACGGGACACGCTTACGTCAAAGGCTTCATCGTGGGTTACGTCTATGGGAGGGAGATAAGCGGAGCACGCTTCTCGTCGGACACCTGCACTGTGAAGACCAACATCCTGATTGCAGCCGATGCAACCGAAACCGACAAGAGCAAATGTGCAACGATTCAGTTGCCAATAGGTGCCGTTCGAAACGGCATTAACTTAGCAGATCATAAGGCCACCCTCAAGAGCGAAGTGCTGCTCTATGGCTCGTTAGACACCTATCTCGGGGTCAAAGGACTGAAAGCAGTCAGCTATGCCAAGATGGGCACAAAGGGATATGGAGTAGATCCCCAGGCTTTGGCAAACGCCATTTTGAGCGAAACCTTTGCCGAATCGAAAGGAGCATTTACCATTGAGAATGAGACGCCGCTGCCGGCAGCCCTTTCTCACGTGTGGGCTTTCGACACAAGGTACAAGCATATGAAAGCCACAGCCTCAGTGAAAAAGGTGAATTATGCCACCGACGCTTGGCTCATTTCTCCAGCAATCGACCTAAGTCAGGTGACAACAGCCACGCTCAGCTTCGAACAGGCCGGCAAATTCTTCGGCACAATGAAAGATGAGATACTCATCAAGATCTCCGAAAACTACACCAGCGGCAAGCCTTCGACGGCCACATGGGTAACGCTCACGCCCGATACCTATCCCACCAATACCGATTTCACCTTTGTGAAGTCTACCGTCGACCTCACAGCGTATGCTGGAAAGAAAAACCTACGCATTGCTTTTCAGTATATAAGTTCCACGACAAAGGCCGGAATGTGGGAGTTAAAGAACCTGTTGGTGAAGTAAGAAACAAGAGGAATGTTTGGCAAACTGTAATTTTCTTCGTACTTTTGCAGCCCGAATCAACAATTAAACAACAAAAAATAAAGATGAAAAAAGGTATTCACCCCGACAACTATCGCCCCGTCGTATTCAAAGATATGTCCAACGGCGATATGTTCCTTTCTCAGTCTACTTGCAAAACAAATGATACAGTAGAGTTTGAAGGCGAAACTTACCCTGTGGTAAAGATTGAAATCTCAAGCACTTCGCACCCTTTCTACACGGGTAAGAGCAAGCTTGTCGATACAGCAGGTCGTGTAGACCGCTTCATGAACCGCTATGGTAAGATCAAAAAGTAATATATCTTTTTCTTAAAGCATATATTGAACCCCACAAAGTGCGTCCTTTAGCGTAGTTGCATATACGTTAAGGACGCACTTTTTATATATCGATAACGCATCTTTTGCGGCTCATCCCGGGATAAAAAACAAACAACCATCTCAATAAAACAATCATTCAGGATGAAGAAAACAACTTTTCTGCTGACGCTCCTCTTGTTAGGAGCAGCTTGTAAAGGCGATAACGACCTGGCCAAAACCGACACAAAGCGCAACAATGCCAATGCCAACAGCACGGCAAAACAAGCTGAATATGGACGATTGGAGTTCCCCCGACTGCGTGGAGCAGGCAATCGCGTGTTGATTCACAACACGGCAGACGGCCAAATGAATTATGCCGTAGAGTGGAACGATGCCAAAAAGGCGCAGCGGTGGAGCTGTTATCAGCTCTACCCAAGCAATCTGGTGAAAGGATCGGGCGTGAAACGCTATCGGTCTACAACCAATCAGTATCCGCAAGACCCGCTTCTGCCCGAGGCTCTTCGCTTTGCACAAGACCCTTACTGGCGTTCGGGTTACGACCATGGGCATATCTGTCCCTCTAACGACCGCCTTTACACCTCAGAGGCCAACTATCAAACCTTCTTTATGACCAATATGCAGCCCCAAAATCATGAATTCAATGCCGGCGTGTGGGAGCATATGGAGTCGGCCGTGAGAGAAATCGCCAAAAGAAACGGCTACAGCTTCTGCGATACGCTGTATGTGTGCAAGGGCGGAACGATAGACAACGAGGCACAATACACCAAGACGGGGCGAGGACTGATTGTTCCCCAATATTTCTTTATGGCCATTATGCGTGTCAAGAACGGCGTTTATAATGCTTTTGGCTTCTGGGTGGAACACCAGGCAAACAACGACCGGCAACTGGCTAAGTATGCCGTGAGCATTCAAGAACTGGAAAAGAAAACCGGCATCGACTTCTTTTGCAACTTGCCCGACGACAAAGAGCGTGTGGTGGAGGCTGCTTCGGTGAACACGAATCTGTGGGGACTCAAGTAGAACGCCCCCAATGCAGCCTTGTCAAGGGGCCGTTTCGACGGCTTTTCGACAAGGCTTTTTCTTTGCACTTTTCATCGTCTGGCACCTCATCGTTTAGGGTGCATTTTGTGAAAGATACAAGACGGATTTCCAAAAGCTAAGAGATGGGAAAGCAAAAGCTAAGAAAACGGCCTGCATTCTCTTAGCTTTTGACGTGCGAAAGCTTAGCTTTTGAGAAGAGCTTTCTAAATTTTTGATGATCAATCTGCTACAAAGCCGGTTTTAGCTGTTCTATGACGGTGGTAGGCTTTGTGTCGTTGAGCGTTCCATCTGCTACACAAGTCGTGTCAAACGGTCTGCCTCGGTTTATTTTGTAGGCAGAGAATCGGTCTCCTCTTCAAGGTCAATCCATCCCTTTTTGGCCAAAGTGTAGCGACGGAAGCTGAAGCGATCGGTCTCGTTTTCTCCTCTCATCGTACCCGAAAAACTGTTGTCGGTGAGGTCTAAATCGGTCCAGGCAATCGTCATCGAGTAGCCATTGTCGTAGTCGAGATGAATGGCCTTCGTCCAGGAGTCGATGTGCCAGGAGAAACGCCTGGTAAACGGGTTGCGGTCGGTTGAGCTCAGATAGTCTGCTTGTACGCCTCTTCCATAGATAGCGTTGGAGTTATACTGATCGAATTCCATGTCGGTGAAGTAGCTTTTCTGTCCATAGTTGCCGTCGGCATCCCTTCCTCGTGCCTCCAAACGGCCCTCCCAATGTCCGCGCAAAGTCTGCGCCATGGCCAGGAGCTCGCTGCTGGGGTTGCGATAGGAGTCGTTCCACCAGCCATATCGGTCGTAATAAAAATCATCGGCATCATAACCGTTGTCTACTTCACATCCGGTAAGAAACGCTGTTCCCACCATCAACAAGGCCAAAGCCCATAGCGTATACATCCTTTTCATTGTGATTCGTTTTTGGGTTGTTGTTGCAAAGATAGCAATTCGGGTATGGGTAGGTAGGGGTTGTTTGTCTATTTGTGAATAGGGCAATACCTAAGTCGGTTGGGGATTTCCCTAAATAAGTTAAATAAAGATGTTGCCACCGACCGTTTCGGGCATTATTTGCTACCTTTGCAAACAGTGAAATAAAACGAAGAAAAGAATTTTTAAACATCAAAATCAGAAGATGAAAACAGTATATGATTTCTCTGTTAAAGACAGAAAAGGCGGCGAAGTTTCTCTTAGAGAATATGCCAACGAGGTGATTCTGATCGTGAACACCGCTACGAAGTGCGGTTTCACGCCGCAGTATGAAGAGTTGGAGGCCCTCTACAAGAAATACCACGCACAGGGTTTTACCATTCTCGACTTTCCCTGCAATCAGTTTGGGCAGCAGGCACCGGGAACAGACGAGTCGATTCACGAGTTTTGCAAGCTGACCTACGGCACGGAGTTTCCCCGCTTCAAGAAAATTAAGGTGAACGGAGAGGATGCCGATCCGCTGTATCAGTATCTGAAAGAACAAAAAGGCTTTGTCGGTTGGAACCCGAATCACAAACTCACGCCGGTGCTCGAAGAGATGCTCTCGAAAGAAGACCCTGACTATAAAGAGAAATCTGACATCAAATGGAACTTCACTAAGTTTCTTGTCGACAAAAAAGGACTTGTCGTGGCCCGCTTCGAACCCACAGAAGATTTGAAGAACGTGGCAAAACAAATCGAAGCATTGCTGTAAACAAGGCATGTTTCGAGATGAAGAATGAAAAAAGAAGGATGAATGTCTCGTGGCTGTTTTAGCAAGTCAACCTTCATCCTTCTTTTCCGTTTTTTCATTTCCTTTCCTTCCATTCCATCAACTTTATCCCATTCAACATGATGACAAGAGAACATACCCGCTGTCTGATCGTGGGCAGTGGACCGGCTGGCTACACTGCGGCCATCTATGCGGGCCGCGCCAACCTCAATCCCGTGCTTTACTGCGGAATGCAAACGGGCGGACAGCTCACGCAAACCACAGAAGTGGAAAACTTTCCGGGCTATCCTCAAGGTGTAGATGGCAATCAGATGATGCTCGACCTGCGCCAACAGGCCGAACGATTCGGAGCCGACATCCGTGACGGAGAACTCGTCAAGGCAGACTTCAGCAAGAAACCTTACGTCCTGACAACCGACCGCGGACTCGAAATCGAGGCCGAATCCGTTATCATCGCCACCGGAGCATCAGCCAAATACTTAGGCTTGCCCGACGAAGAGAAGTATAGTGGGCAGGGTGTTAGTGCCTGTGCTACGTGCGATGGCTTTTTCTATCGCAAGAAGGTGGTGGCTGTTGTTGGCGGCGGAGATACGGCTTGCGAAGAGGCCATCTATCTGTCGGGCCTTTGCAGTAAGGTGTATATGATTGTGCGTAAGCCTTATCTGCGCGCCTCAGACGTGATGAAGCGTCGTGTAGAGCAAAACGAGAAGATAGAAGTGCTTTACGAACACAACACGTTAGGCCTCTACGGAGAGAATGGTCTTGAGGGTGCACATCTCGTCAAGCGAATGGGGCAGACCGACGAGCAACGCTATGATTTGCCCATCGATGGCTTCTTCCTCGCCATCGGTCACAAACCCAATACCGACATCTTCAAAGAATGGCTCGATTTGGACGAGGTGGGCTACATCAAAACCCTCGACGGAACGCCCAAAACCAATCTCGAGGGTGTATTTGCGGCGGGCGATTGCGCCGATTCGGTCTACCGTCAGGCTGTCGTAGCTGCCGGTAGCGGATGCAAAGCTGCCCTCGAGGCCGAACGGTATTTGGCCAGTCTGAATGGATAAGATCTTTTTAGTTGGCAAGATCTTTATAAAATGACGAGTTGACAAGGAGGCTATCTTTTTAATTTTAGCTCCTTGTCAACTCGTTCACTTGTCCATTAAAAACTCTACACCAGACCTTCGAGTTCTCGTTTCAGGGCTTGAAGGTCTTCGCGAACAGTGACCAGTGTGTTGAGCACCTCGCTACTTCGGTCGGTCCCTTCGCGATTCTCATGAATCATCTTTCGTGCCGCGGCAATCTTAAAGCCCCGAATCTTCACCAGTGTATAGATATTGCGAAGCAGTTCGATGTCTCGCTCGGTGTATTGTCTGATCTTCGAGGTCGCAGTCGTTTTCGGTTTCAGCTGCGGGAGTTCTGTTTCCCAGTAGCGCAACGTACTCTCGTTCACCCCGATCATCTCGGCTACCTCCTTAATCGAATAATACAGCTTGAAGTTTCTGTCCGTCTTGAGCACCATTTTTTTAATTGATCATTGACCGTTAGGGATTCGGAATTAACAATAGAGAATTGGGAATCGACAAGTAGAGATAGGCAACCGACGCTTGCAGAATGGCTATCGGGCCATGTCCCCATAGCTACGAGCGATTCCTTTCCCATTGTCCACTGCAAAAGTACGGCTATTCTGAAAAAATATCGTACTTTTGCATCCATAAAAACAACAACCACAAGAAGAAAATCATAAGAAACAAGATGATGACAGCGAACGAAATACGCGAATCCTACAAGCGATTCTTCGAGCAGCGAGGCCACAAAATCGTTCCCTCGGCTCCGATGGTGATTAAAGACGACCCCACATTGATGTTTACCAACGCCGGTATGAACCAGTGGAAAGACATCATTCTCGGCACGGCCGACCCCGAACCTCGCCGTCGCGCCGACTCGCAGAAGTGCTTGCGCGTGAGCGGTAAGCACAACGACCTCGAGGAAGTAGGCCACGACACCTATCACCACACCATGTTCGAGATGTTGGGCAACTGGAGCTTCGGCGACTACTTCAAACGCGAAGCCATCGACTATGCCTGGGAATATCTCGTCGACGTTCTCCATCTCGATCCCGCCGACCTCTACGTCACCGTCTTTGAAGGCAGCCCAGAAGAAGGCATCGCCCGCGACGACGAGGCCGCTGCCTGTTGGGCCAAGCACCTACCCGCTACCCATATCATCGACGGCAACAAGCACGACAACTTCTGGGAGATGGGCGACACCGGCCCCTGCGGTCCGTGCTCCGAGATACACCTCGACTCCCGTTCTCCCGAAGAGAAGCAGCAAACGCCCGGACAGGATCTCGTCAACAAAGACCATCCCCAGGTGATCGAAATCTGGAACATCGTCTTCATGCAATTCAATCGTCGCTCCGACGGCACGCTCGACAAACTTCCCATGCACGTCATCGACACCGGCATGGGTTTCGAACGCCTCGTCCGCGCTTTGCAAGGCAAAACCTCCAACTACGACACCGACATCTTCCAGCCCGTCATACAAGAAATCGCGCGCCTCTCGGGAAAATCCTATGGGAAGGACGAGAAGATCGATGTCGCCATGCGCGTCGTTGCCGATCACCTCAGAGCCGTAGCCTTCTCCATTGCCGACGGTCAGTTGCCCGGCAACGCCAAGGCCGGCTACGTCATCCGCCGCATTCTGCGCCGCGCCGTACGCTATGCCTACACCTTCCTCGACCAGAAATCGGCCTTCATCTACAAGCTTCTCCCCGTCTTCATCCGGGAGATGGGCGAGGCCTATCCCGAGTTGCAAGCCCAACGCGAGCTCATTGGTCGCGTCATCAAAGAAGAAGAGGATTCCTTCCTGCGAACCCTGGAGAAGGGAATCGGACTACTCAACGACGAGATGAGCCGACTCAGAGCCGAGCAGAAAACCACCCTCGACGGTCGGCAAGCCTTCCGTCTCTTCGACACCTACGGCTTCCCCCTCGATCTCACCGAGTTGATCTGTCGGGAGAACGGCTTTTCTGTCGATGCCCAGCAGTTCGATGCAGAGATGCAACAGCAAAAACAGCGGGCTCGGAACGCCGCCGTTGTCGAGAACTCCGACTGGACCGTGCTGCACGAGGGCGAACAAACCTTCGTGGGCTACGACTACACCGAGTACGAATGCCGCATCCTGCGCTACCGACAGGTCACCCAGAAGAAGAGCAGCCACTACGAGCTCGTGCTCGACCACACCCCGTTCTACGGAGAGATGGGCGGACAGGTGGGCGACAGCGGTGTGCTCGTCAATGAAGAAGAGACCATCGACATCCTCGACACCAAGCGCGAGAACAACCAAAGCATCCACATCGTCAAAAACCTCCCGAAGAACCCCTCGGCACCCTTCATGGCCTGCGTCGACACCGACAAACGTGCCGCCAGCGCCGCCAATCACACCGCCACCCACCTGCTCGACTACGCCCTCAAGCAAGTGCTCGGCCCGCACGTTGAGCAGAAAGGCTCGCTCGTCTCGCCCGACACCTTGCGCTTCGACTTTTCCCACTTCCAGAAAGTCACCGACGAGGAGCTCCGCCAGGTAGAGCGGCTCGTCAACGAGCTCATCCGGCAAGACCTGCCGCTGGACGAACACCGCAACCTGCCCCTGGACCAAGCCCGCGAGATGGGAGCCGTAGCCCTCTTTGGCGAGAAGTATGGCGATACGGTGCGCGTGGTGCGCTTCGGTCCCAGCTGCGAATTCTGCGGAGGAATCCACGCCGCCTCCACCGGGCGCATCGGCTTCTTCAAGATCACGAGCGAGAGCAGTGTGGCCGCCGGCATCCGCCGTGTGGAAGCCCTCACGGGCAGCCGTTGCGAAGAGGCCATCTATCTGCTGGAAGACACGCTACGCGATGTGCGCAGCTTCTTCAACAATGCCAAAGACCTGAAGGCAGTGGTGGAACGCTACATCCAAGAGCACGACGCCATGCGCAAAGACCTCGAACGCCTTTCGGCCCAGGCTGTGGAACGTCTCAAGGCCCAGCTCCTGGAACATGCCCAGACGGTGGGCGAGCTGCGGGTGGTGAAAGCCGTTCTGCCCATCGAAGCCGACCAGGCCAAAAACCTCGTCTTCAAACTGCGCGAGGCCATGCCCCAGCAATTGGTGTGCGTCATCGGTTCGACGGCCGGCGAGAAACCTCTGCTCAGCATCATGCTCAGCGACGACGTCGTCAAGGCCCATCAGCTCAACGCCGGAACCATCGTGCGCGAGGCAGCCAAGCTCATCCGGGGTGGCGGAGGCGGTCAGCCTCATTATGCCACAGCTGGCGGCAAAGACCTCGACGCTCTGCCGGCTGCGGTAGACAAAGCCATCGAAGAAATTTTACATCTTTCATAATACTTTAAATTCAATCATGGATGGAAGCCGTGTCTGCGGGATGCAGATGCGGCTTTTTTTTGTGCGGCATGCCGCTCAACAAAAGGAGGCGGGAGAGCAACTTCTTTTCAAAGTCGCTCTCCCGCCAGTGGCACAGGTAGACAGCTCTTAGGCTATATTTTAATCGAATTCAAACGGATAAAGCCGAGCTGGGCTCTTCTCCCTGTGTCGTGCGATTGCGCTCAATCGCTGTGACTATTCCTCTCGCTGCCTCGCGGCAGCAGAGCCAACCTGCATCCTTTGATGTCGACACGGATACAGATGAGAGGAACCTAAATGCAATTATAAATCTAATCTGTATATCGACATATTCGGTCTTCTTTCTGAACCACCCACAGCGTTTGCCCCGTGTCTTTGACGCTCAGCTCATAGGCCACGCCCTGCGGAGTGATTTTCTGCTGACCGGTTAAGGCCAGCGCGCCGGGCGAGAAGCCATTCTCCTCTTCATACTGACGGAGCAACGGCTCAAGAGCCTTGCGCCACTCCTGGGCATCGGGCGCAGCCTCCTGGGGTTTCTTTTTCTCGCCTTGAGGCTTCTTTTTTGCCGCGATTTTTCGGTGAGCCACACTGGCGCGATAGGTGGTATTAAAGTCGGCCGAGGTTTGGTTGAGGTGGGCCACCATGTCGGCAATGAGTTTTTCGTCGTCTGCCGTGGCGGCATAGAGGTAGGCGGCTTGTATATGCTGACAAACGCACTCGAAAGCTTTGTCGGTATCGGGCCGAACCTGTGAAGCACTGGGCAGAATGGCTTGAGCGATTTCTTTTCGGCGTATCGCGCTTATTCGTTCATAGTCTTGATTCAAGTCGCGGAGCTTTCCGATGACGGGTGCCAGCCCCAGCGTCGTGAGTTCGGCCTGGCATTTGCGGGTGTCTTCCAGCAGTCCGACGATGTGGCCGCTTTCGGCTTCACAACCCTCGCGATGAATACCGTAGTAGGGTTTGAAGATGATGTGCACCTGCTGGGCCGCTTCGCTGAGGCTCTTCTCGGGCGAGGAGATCATGGCGCGCACCAAGCCGAAGAGGTGCACGAGCACTTTATCACGCTCGGCATCGATCGAAGCCATTTTAGCGGTGTGGACAGAACCAGTAGCTTCATTGTTTTGCTGTATTTCTAAGTCGATATGGTTTTTCCATAATTGCAGAAGGCCATCCGTAAGATGGAGTTTCTTCTTATCGATAGCAGAAATGAGTTGGTAGGCCTCGCGATGATATTGCACATGGAGCGCATTGGAGAAATGCTTGTAGCTGCAACGTTCAATGATCACCATTTTGAGTAGATCTTTCTCGTTCATAGCTATTGGGTTTTGTTGAGGTATTTGATGAGAGTGTGTTTCAGGCGCAGCATTGTGTTGCGGATGATAGACTTTGCGAATTTAGGCAATAAACGGAGTCGTGTCAAGTGTTTTTGCGTTAAAAAATCTTATTGCACTTCATTTTTCTATTTTCGCTTGTTCTTCTCCTGCTTCCGCGCGGCGCGGAAGCGGGTGGGCAGACTGCGGAATAGGTTCCGCGCGGCGCGGAAGTAGGTGGACAGACTGTGGAATAGGTTCCGCGCGGCGCAGAAGTAGGTGGGCAGACTGTGGAGTAGGTTCTGCGCGGCGCGGAAGCGGGTGGGCAGACTGCGGAGTAGGTTCCGCGCGGCGCGGAAGCGGGTGGGCAGACTGTGGAATAGGTTCTGCGCGGTGCGGAAGCGGGTGGGCAGACTGTGGAGTAGGTTCTGCGCGGCGCGGAATCGGGTGAACAGACTGTGAAGCAGGTTCTGCGCGGCGCGGAAGCATGGGAATGTGATGGGAGAGGGGAAAAGCGAAAGAAAAATCTTTATTCTTATCATAAGGGAGAGGGACAGATGGTGGGGGTGGTGTTTCTCACCTATAAAATCGAGGCAGGGTGAAGAGCGATGACTCTTCACCCTGCCGGGAGATAGACGGACCGCGATGCGGTGGTTCCGTTCACGAGGTGGGTGATGATTTATCGGAAGTTGTTGGGCTGTAGATGTTGCCCGGCATCGTCGTTGGTGTCGGCTACGTCCCACCAGAGGCGGGCGGACTGCCGATTGGATTTGACCAGATCGGGGTTCTGGCTGAATTGTCGGTTACTGTTCTCGGAGTTGGGATAGTAGATGCGCTTGATGGTCTTTCCCTCGGGGATGTCGCCTCCGGATCGGTTGGTGAGTTGGTTTTCGAGGCGGGGGTAATCGGTGCGGCGGAATTCGGCCCAGGCTTCGTTGCCGTTGGGGAAGAGGGCCATCCATTTTTGAGTGATGATGGCTTCGAGGATTTGCTCGCGGTTGCCGCTGGTGAAGGTTCCCGAGGTGAGCGACTTGAGCCCGTTGATGTAGGACTGGGCCGAGGGCTGCGGAATCATGTAATAGTCCATCGAGGCTTGGATGCCGGCGCGGAAGTATTCTTCGACGCTGAGCTTGAGGCCTTCGGCCGTCCATCCGCGCAGAACGGCTTCGGCTTTGAGGAAGAGGCTTTCGGCGTAGCTGAGCCAAACGGTGGGCCGGGCGTAGTTGAACCAGTAGTTGGGGTCGAGGTCGCGCGAGTTGGGTTTGGCGTGGGTTCGGGTGAGGCTGTAGGCCAGGGTGCTCATGGAGATGTCGGGGGCTTGTGCGCCTCGGTGGCAGCCGCGGAAGTCGTCGCGGAGGCTTTCTTTGGAGTCGGCCAGGGTGAGGCTGGTCATTCCGCCGCGATACCAGCAGACGAGGCAACGGGGATCGATGGTTTTGGTTTGGTAGCTGGTGCGCCCGGTTTTGATGCGGTAGGTTCCGCCGCCGGTGCTGAGGTTGCGGTAGTATTGTTCGAGGTCGTAGCTCATGACGCTTTCGCCGTTGAAGGCTACGCTGCACATGGCCAGGGCGTTTTCGCTTCCGCCGGCATCCATTCCGCCAAGGGCGGCCGGGGCGTATTTGGGTACGGTTTGCATGTTATCGGCGTTGCTGGTCATGAGGCCGTACCGATTGTTGAGGGCTGCTTCGGCTTCGGTTTTTGCGCGGGCGGGGTCGATGTTGGAGATGCGCAGCGCCATGCGAAGACGGAGGGTGTTGGCGAAGCGGAGCCACTTGTAGGTGTCGCCGAAGTAGCAGATGTCGTCGCGGTCGATTTTATATTGGGTGGCGTCTTCGGGGTTGATGCTGTCGGTGGCTTGCTCGAGGAGGCGGAACATGGCGTCGTAAACTTGGGCCTGGGTGTCGTAGGCCACGTTGTTGGTCTGCGGCACGCGGGCACGAACGTACTCGCGGAAGGGCATGGCTCCGTAGGTGTCGGTGTTGGCCAGGGCCAGGAAGACGTAGTAGATGCGGGTGATGTAGAACATGTTGCGGTAGCGCGCGGGGGTGGGGTTGAACTTGAAGGCGCGCAGGAGGTCGCGGTATTCGCCGGTTCGCTCGTCGTAGAAGTGCCGCCAGCGGGTGCCCGACCATCCGTCGCTGTAGTTGTAGTCGGGGGCTTTTCCGGCGTGCTTGGGTTGGTTGTTGGCGACGAATCCGCCGTAGATGTCGTGGGTGAGGTTGGTGGTGAGCTGGTAGTCGTTGTAGTAGCCCTCGTAAAGGAAGTTGCGGAAGCGCGAGGGGGCGTCGGTGAGTTTGGTCTTGAGTTCGGCCGAATCTTCTTTGCTGATGACGAAGTCGATGTTGATGTCGGCGTATTTGGTGTTATCCTCTACCTTGGGTTTCTCTTGCGAGGAGGAGCCTTTGTCGGGCAGTTCGTAAGGACTTCGGCTCAGTTCGTCGAGGTCGTAGCAACCGGCGGCCGTGAGCACGACGGTGGCAGAGAGGATGGTGCGGAGTAGGAAGTGGTGTTTCATCTTCTTTTCTGTTTTAATATCGGTGTAGAGTGGGGTAGGTTCGTCAGAATTTTGCTTCGATGGAGAGGCCGAAGGTGCGGGTGTAGGGCACAGCGGCGAAATCGAGTGCTTGAGAGAACATGCTGGTGTCGTATCCGCCATCGGGGTTTCCGGGCGTGCGCTTCATCAGGAAGCAGAGGTTGCGTGCTACGAAAGAGAGTTTCACGGCGGCAAAAGGTGTGCGACGCAGAAGGGTTTGTGGCAGACTGTAGCCCAGGGAGAGTTCTTTGAGCTTGATGTAAGAGGCATCGTGAACGAACTCTTCGGCGTAGCCTTTCTGCGATTTATAGAGTCCGATGGTGGAGTAATAGGTTTGCGCGCTCACGGGGATGTCGTTCACCGATCCGTCTTCTTTTACGCCGGGAACGACCATGTAGAAGTCTTTCACGCCGTTGATTTCCTTGTATTCACCGCGATAGGCCGTGCGCTGCGAGGTTCCTACAGCCGTGGCCATGCCTTCGGAGACGGATACAACGTCGCCGCCCACCTTGATGTCGAACATCGCCGAGAGGTGGATGCCGCGGTAAACGAACGAGGGTGTGAGTGCCATGAGCAGATCGGGCTGAATGTTTCCGATGGGATGACTGAGGAGATGTTGCTCGAGATTACCGTTTCCGGTTTCGGGTTGAGGCAGTCCGTGAGCATCTACGACAATGTTTCCGCGGGCATCGCGTTTGATGAGGTTGTTGGCATAGATGTCTCCGAGTCTGCCGCCGGCCACAGCTCCGACGCGCACGGGCATATTCGGGTCGCCGCTGAAGTAGATTCTGTTCACGCCGTCGGCCAGTTCTTTGACGATAGAACGGTTGTGAGCCAGATTGAGGTTGAGGTTAAAAGTGAAGTGACGGGTCTTCACGGGAGTGGAGTAGATCATCAGTTCGACGCCCGAGTTGGTGATTTTTCCGGCGTTGACCCACTGCTGCGACCAGGGTGCAGCAGCATCGACGAGCATCGATTGGTTCTTGGTGACGTTATAATAATAGGTGAAGTCGAAGCCCAAACGGTTGTCGAGGAATTTCATATCAACACCAGCCTCGTATGAGGTTTTGATTTCGGGCTTCAGGTTGTTGTTCATCTTGATGGTGTTGACCAGCGGTTTGCGGATGCCCCCTTCGAAAACGAACTTGCGAGTGTTGTAAAGATTGTACGGACTGGGGTCTTTTCCCACCTGTGCCAGCGACAAACGTGCCTTGGCAAACGTCATCCAGGCAGGCAGAGCATGGCCTGTGGACTTCATAAAGTCGGAGAACACGTAGCTGAGGCTCGCCGAAGGGTAGAAGAACGAGTTGTTTTGCCGGGGCAGGGTGGACGACCAGTCGTTGCGGGCGGTGAGATCGAGCGAGAGATATTCGTCGAAGGCCAGCTGTGCCGAGGCAAAAGCCGAGTACATAGCGCGGTTATAACCATTGTTTCCGCCGTCTACTAAACGTCGACCGGTGTTGTAAATCCAGTTGTTTTTGTCGAGCATGTCTTCCACGCCACCGCTGAACGACTCGTATTTCAGGTACATCGTGTTCGAACCGAGCGTGTAGCCCAGTCGGAACTTCTCAGAAAGCAGTTGGTCGCCCATGAACATCAGCGAGAGGTTGTGTTCGAAATGGTTTTCCTCGCTGTGCTGCATATAGTCGTTGGTGAGTTTTTCCTGCCACGACTGCGTGGGCGTTGTGATGGCCTGATCGGCCAGTCCGAGGTCGCAGGTTTGAATGCGGGTGCGATAATAGTCGAAAGAATATTTGGCGTTGAACTTCAACCAGGCCGCCAGATTGAGGTTCGCACTGTAGTAGCCGAAAGCTCTCCAGCGTTCGTCGCTGTTGCGGAAGCGTTTTCTCACGTAGTAAGGATTGGAGTAATGCTGGTCGGGACCGAACCAGTTGCGGTGCAGATGAGTGTCGGACGTACAGTAATCTCTCAGGTCGGCGAGGCGAACATTGCCCGGAATGAGCAGCAGCTGCGCCACTTCGCCATTCAAACCCGCCAGCGGTCGATTGCTGGCTTTCATCCGAGAGAGCGAAACCTTACCGTCGATGGAGAGATATTTGTTCACCGTCGTGCCCGCATTCAGGTCGATGGAGAGCTTGTCCAAGGTTTCGTCTTTAAACAAACCTTTGTTGTCGTTGAAGCCTACAGACAACCGGAAGTGAGATTTGTCGGTGGCATTGCCCACGGCCACGGTGTGAAACTGCGAGAAAGCCGTTTTGAAATAGTTTCTCAGTTTGTCGCCATCGTAGAGATAAGGTTTTCTGCCGCCTGCCCAGTCCACTTCCTGGTGTCCGTCGAACCGTGGCCCAAAGGCCTGTTCGCTATTGATGTCGATAGGGTCGCCGTTGCTGTCGAGATGGTAGCCGATCTTGCCGCTGCTGCCCTGTCCGTAGAGATTTTGCATCGGGAGAACCTGCGCCACCTTGCTCCAAGTGAAACTACCGCTATAGTTCACGCCGAAACCTCCTTTGTGCGAGCCCTTCTTCGTGGTGACAAGGATGACGCCATTGCCTGCTCGCGATCCGTATAGAGCCGCTGCATTGGGGCCTTTGAGCACCGAGATGGATTCGATGTCTTCGGGATTGATGTCGAAAGAAGTGCCGCCACGGTCGTAGCCGCCATAGGCAGAGGCCGTAGAAGTCTGCTCGTCGCTGAAGGGAACACCGTCTACGATCCAGAGCGGTTGGTTGTTATCGGTGAGCGAAGAGTTGCCGCGGATAGTGATTTTGGTAGAGCCGCCCAGTCCGGTGCTGGCCGTATTCATCTGTACACCCGCCACTTTGCCCTCTAAGGCACTGGTGACCGACGGGTCGCCGGTGGTGTTGAGCACCTCGCTTTTGATGTCTTGAACGGCATATCCCAGCATTTTCTTTTCGCGTTTGATGCCCAAGGCCGTCACCACGATTTCATCTAAAGCCTTCGAGTCGACGTCGAGCGTGGTGTTGACGGTAGTGAGATGGGCGGCCTTCACTTCCTTCGAGCGATATCCGAGGTAGGAAAACAGTAGCACAGGACTACCTTCTGCCGTGTAGAGGGTATAGTTTCCGTCGATGTCAGTCACGGCACGATCTGTCGTTCCCTTCACGCTGATGGTGACACCGGTCATCGGCTGTCCGCTCTCGTCGAGCACCCGGCCCGTTATCTTTTTCTTTTCCGCCGCTTGTTTTTCGGCAGGTTTACGTTCTTTCTGCTTCAGATAGACAACGTTGTCTATCACTTTATAGTTCACGCCCTTGCCTTTGAGTAGGAGTTCGAGCACCTTTTCTACCTTTTCGTTGTTGACGTCGATGGCATTTACCGGGAGTTGGGCGAGCGCATCGTCGTAAAAAAACTGATAGTGTTGTTGCGATTGGATTTTTTGAATCACCGCACCAAGAGTCGCACCTTGCATTTTCAGGGTGATTTGTGCCAGACACCGTCCTCCGAATCCGAAGGAAAGCATCAAGAGCAGAGCCATGCACAGCCTTTTGCTGCACATCCCATGTTTTTCTTTTCGTGTCATTGTTTTTAGTTATTGTTTTTGTTTCTTTTGTCAAAAGGTAGTGTGTCGGGTGGTCAAGGCATGATGTGGAAACGGCCTCCTGCCTTCCGGTAGGTCACCGGTAAGGTGTTTCTCAGCAGCAGAAGAACCGCATCCACATGTTCCTTTTTCGGTACGGCTCCCGAATAGGTGCGCCGTTCGTCCACCCCTTCATCGATGACGATCTTCACGCCATACACCTTTTCGAGGATGGAAGCGATAGAACGGATGTTGGCATTTTGAAAGCGGATGATGCCACTGTGCCACATCACGTCCATATTCAGGTCGGTTTCCTCCACGGTGATGCGCCCCGTTTGTCGGTCTATGTTGGCCCGCTGACCGGGGGTGAGTACCATTTGGTCGGCCGATTGATGACTTTTCACCTCTACCGAACCCTCAATCAGGCTCACCGTAGAGCTCCCTTCGGCGGCATTACTCTTGAAGTTGAACACCGTTCCGAGCACTCTTACGCACATGGCCTCGTTCTCGACAACGAAGGGTTTGTGTCTGTTTTTGGCCACTTCGAAGTAGCCTTCGCCTCGCAAGGTCACCTTACGGATCTGTCCCTGAAAGTTTTTGGGATATTGCAAGGCAGCATTTCGGTTGAGCCATACTCGGCTTCCGTCGGGCAACGTCACCTTTCGGGGATGATCACCGGTGGCTCTCACCAAGACGTATTCGCAGCAAGGACTGGCCGGAAGTGTGCTCTTCTGCCACAGCCATAGGCCTGCAGCCGAAGCCACCAGTACGGCAACGACAGCGGCATAGCGGTAGACATGGCGCAGAAAACGGATCTTGCGCCCAGCGCGATCTTCCTCTTCAATTCTTCTGTGCACCCTTTCTAAGGCCTTATCGATGCGTCGGGCAGGCATCGAGGCATTGTGCAGATGGTCGTATATCTGCTCCAGCTCGAGCAGCGTGCGGGCATTCTCGCCGTCGTTCTCGAGCCATTGGTCGATGCGTGCGAGATCTTTCTCGGTGCTTCGACCCGTAATCCATCTTACAATGCGCCCTATCATCATTTGTTGTCGTTTGTCTTTTCTTCGGGTTTATCTATAGAACACGGTCGAAGGGAGAAACACTTAACGCCCCTGTTGATTTTCCATCATCTCTGGTTTTCTCTTCTCTTTCGTTAGTCTACATCTTTTAAGCGCGCGCGTAGATACTTCAGCGCGCGATAGATATGGGCCTCTACCGTGCGCACCGATACCTCCAACGTGGTGGCGATCTCCTCGTTGTGCATGTCTTGGAGATAGCTCATGCGGAACACCTCCCGGCATTTCTCGGGCAGTTCGTCGATGGCTTGTTTCAAGATGCGGTGCAAATCTTCGTTGGCCAGGCGGTGGAATGGACTTTCGCTATTGCTGTAGGAGAGCATCTCCAGTCGCTTTTCGTTCAGTTCGTCGGCCCAGATCAAGTGCCGAGTCGTTACGTTTCTACGCCTGAGCACGTTGAGACAACGCGTGTAAACAGCCCTATAGAGAAAGGCTTGAACTTTTTCGCCGAACTCGACTTCGTCCTTTCGCCTCCATAAGTCTGCAAACACCTCTTCGACAACGTCTTCGGCGTCGTCTTCACCCACTATCTTCTGCGCGTAAAAGAAGAGCCGCGGGTAGAACCTTCTAAAGAGGGTATCGTATGCGGAATTAGATTCGCGTGGCATTTAGGTGCCGTTTGAATGTTTTGATGCAAAAATACCGAAAAACGGGAGAATGAGCAAGGAATCTCTAAAAGAATCTGTCTTCTTCTGTAAAACTTTCTTTTTTTATCCTGTTTTGGGTGCCTTTCATGTCTCGAAAAGAACGAAATGATCGCTCAAAGAGCAGATAGGAAATATACTCGTTTTGTATCTCTGATGAATCAGATGTGCGAAAAAAGATTAAAAAATCAGTGTTGGTTTAACATGCCCTTTTCTTTGAAAGAGAGAAAATCAACTGTCTGAAATCGATCCAACTCGCTTTGAAAATGCAAAAGACAAGGGATAAAATGATGAAAACTAAGAAAACGGAAGGTAAAAGCTAAGAGATGGCCTTGCAAAAACTAAGCTTTTGCATGTTCAAAAAATGTCTTTTGTTTGCCCAAAAAGGTCTTTTTGACTTCTCAAAAGGGTGTATCGAGTTCTTTCATTAGATGTTTTAAAATGTAAACGGTTGATTATCAGATGTTTATCTTTATTTTTGAAAACTGTGCGAGAATGCGATATTTGCTGCCGTAGGAAGAAAAATTTTGAAATACGGCAAGGATGTGCTCTTTCCCAACGCTCCGTTTTAACAGTTGGAAAAAGTTGGCACACTCGCATTTTCCTTCGTCTTGCATCCTGTTCTTTCCTGTCTTTTTACAAGAAAAAAGGTTTTTCTGTGTTCTTTTTCCATCCGAATGGCGTACTTTTGCAACGTTCGTCAGGATAAAAATTTAAACAATAGAGATATGAAAAAGATTAGAGCAGCCGTAGTGGGTTACGGTAACATTGGGCAGTATGCCATCCAGGCTTTGGAGGCAGCTCCCGATTTCGAGGTGGCAGGCATTGTTAGACGACAGGGTGCAGTAGACAAACCGATGGAACTCGCCCCGTACGAGGTGGTGAAAGATCTCGCCTGCCTGCACGATGTGGACGTGGCGATATTGGCTTTGCCCACACGCGAGTGTCCCCAATATGCGAAACGATGCCTGGAACTGGGCATCAACACGGTGGATAGCTACGATATCCATACGGGTATTGTGAACTATCGGGCCGAATTGATGCCGGTGTGCAAGGCGCATCAACGGGTGAGCGTGATCTCGGCGGGCTGGGATCCGGGGTCGGACTCTATCGTTCGCACGCTGATGCAGGGCTTGGCACCTAAGGGTTTGACCTATACGAACTTCGGTCCGGGTATGAGTATGGGGCACAGTGTGTGCGTGCGCAGTAAGAAAGGGGTGAAGAATGCGCTCTCGATGACGATTCCTCAAGGTGAGGGCATTCATCGACGGATGGTGTATGTTGAACTCGAAGAGGGCGCACGTCTGGAAGATGTGACTGCAGAGATAAAGGCCGACCCATATTTTGCTAACGACGAGACGCATGTGTTTGCCGTTGGCTCTGTAGACGAGGTTCGCGACATGGGACATGGTGTGCATTTGGTGCGCAAAGGCGTTAGCGGAAAGACCCAAAACCAACATTTCTCTTTCGATATGAGCATCAATAATCCCGCATTAACGGCTCAGGTGTTGGTGAATGTGGCTCGGGCTTCTATGCGTTTGCAACCTGGTTGCTATACCATGGTTGAGATTCCTGTTATCGATATGTTGCCAGGTGATAGGGAAGAGCTGATTGGACATCTGGTGTAGAAAGGAATAGAGTGGGTGAGTTGATCAGGGTGAACCTCCTAAGTTAGGGGGCAAAGGCTTGTTTTGTTAACGAGTGCGCCAGTTGATGAATAACGTGATGTATCTGATCAATCTTATATAATAAGGTGTATAGGGATAGATGAGCGATTCAAAACAGATAGGGCGCGACGAATTGAGCTAATTCGGAGAATCGTAAAGCAGTCTCTTGACAACTCAAAAGAAAAACTTTGTTTGTCGATAAAAACAAAAAGGGGCGTGCTACCAATCAATGGTAACACGCCCCTTTGTTGTTCAGCATTGTGTGAACTGATAGTTCAAACCCCAAGAAACAGGGCATATCATTCCCCCTTCTCCCCTTAGTAGAGGAGTTGGGGGTGAGTTCTTTTTAGCGTGCCTTATAGCTTTCCAAGTCTTCTACCTTCAAGTTGGCGATGAAGGCATGGCTTCCTATAACGGCTTCTTCTGTCATGCGAACGTACACGTTGGCACTTTTTTCGAAGAGTTCGGGAGCTTTTGAGGCGTCGGCAATGATGAGCAACGACATGAAAATCTCGGCAGTCATCTCGTAAAGGCGGCGTGCAAGGAAGTCTTGCCTGTCTTGGTTGCCACACTCTTTCACGTTGTTCACGCTCTCTTCGTAGCGTTCCACCAACTTGGCCACACGCTCTTTAAGTGGTTGTAGGTTCTCGGCCACCTCTTCTTCGAGCATCTCTTTCATGATGCCGAGATAAGTTCCGTTGGTGATATAGCGAATGGCGGCCACCACCTGCAGCTGCGTTGTACCCTCGTAGATAGAGAAGATACGCGCATCGCGATAGAGACGTTGGCTCTTATACTCCATGATGAAGCCCGAACCACCATGAATTTGTATGGCATCGTAGGCGTTTTGGTTGGCGTATTCAGAGTTCATACCCTTTGCCAGCGGTGTGAAGGCATCGGCCAAACGCATGTATTTCTTTTGTTCGGTACGTTCTTCGGGCGTCAGTTTACGTTCGCGTGCGATGTCGTCGAGTGCTTTATAAACGTCAACATAGCGTGCTGTTTGGTAGAGAATGCTACGTCCTGCATCCAGCTTAGCCTTCATACGCGAGAGCATGTCGTACACGGCGGGGAAGTCGATGATGTTTGTTTCAAACTGTTTACGTTCGCGAGCGTAGTTCAGACCCTCGGTGTAAGCGGCTTGCGACACGCCAACGCTTTGTGCTGCGATACCCAAACGGGCACCGTTCATCAGTGCCATCACGTACTTGATGAGGCCCAAACGCGTTTCGCCACATAGTTCGGCCTTTGCGTCTTTGTACACCAACTCGCACGTAGGCGAACCATGTATGCCCAGCTTATTTTCTATATGACGCACGGTAACGCCACCCTGACGCTTGTCGTAGATAAACATCGACAGTCCGCGACCATCTTTCGTGCCCGCTTCAGAACGTGCCAAAACGAGGTGGATGTCTGAATCGCCATTGGTGATGAAGCGTTTTACGCCATTGATAAGCCAGCATCCGTCTTTCTCCGAATAAGTAGCCTTAAGCATTGCGCTTTGTAAGTCGCTACCCGCATCGGGTTCGGTGAGGTCCATTGACATCGTTTCGCCTTGGCAAACGCGTGGGATGTACTTCTCACGTTGCTCTTCGTTTCCGAATTCGTACAGCGTTTCGATGCAGTCTTGCAAGCTCCAGATGTTTTGGAAGCCAGCATCGGCCGTCGCCATCATTTCAGATGCCATCGAATAAGGCGTTATTGGCAGGTTCAAACCTCCGTAACGGCGAGGCATAGAGATGCCCCACAGGCCAGCTTTGCGCGTGGCGTCGAGGTTTTCGAACGTTTTCGAGGCATACACCATACGTCCGTCAACGAGGTGTGGACCCTCTTCGTCAACCGATTCGCTGTTTGGCTCGATAACGTTAGCGGTGATGTCGCCCGTTATTTCCAACAGTTGCTTATAGTTTTCGATGGCATCCTCGTGGTCAACGGGTGCGTCGTCGTATTTATCTTTATCTTCAAAGTTGCGCTCTTTCAGCTCAACAATTCTTTTCATCAACGGGTGATGAAGGTGGAACTCCAACTCGGGAGAGTCCGAAAAGTAATTTGCCATGTTTTCAAATTTAAACTAGCCTCGATCTGTGAGGAAAGTCTGAGGCTGGGCTTTGTTTAGTTATGCGATTTCTTTTCTGCTTACTTATTCTTATAATACTTAATCAGCTTCGGCACCACCTCTTCTACCGTGCCCACGATAACATAGTCTGCAATCTTGTTGATGGGTGCATCGGGGTTGGTATTGATAGAGATGATAATGCCGCTGTCTTGCATTCCGGCGATGTGTTGTATCTGTCCAGAGATGCCGCAAGCGATGTAGACCTTGGGGTGAACGGTAACGCCCGTCTGTCCTATCTGCCTATCGTGGTCGGCCCAGCCAGCATCTACGGCGGCCCTACTTGCTCCCACCTCACCATGCAGTTCCTTGGCAAGCTTGAAAAGCAGGTCGAACCCCTCTTTGCTGCCTACGCCATAGCCGCCAGCCACAACGATGGGCGAACCCTTGAGGTTGTGTTTGGCCTCTTCAACGTGGCGGTCGAGCACCTTCACCACATAACTTTCGGGTTGTACATACTGTGCTACGTCGGGGTAAACGGTTTCTCCCTTATAGTTGTTGTCCAACACCTTCTTCTGCATCACGCCACTTCTTACCGTTGCCATTTGTGGCCTGTGGTCGGGGTTGACAATCGTTGCCACGATATTTCCACCGAAGGCGGGACGAATTTGGTAAAGCAGTTTCTCGTAATGTTTGCCTGCTTTCTTGTCGTCATAGTCGCCAATCTCCAGCTGGGTGCAGTCTGCGGTAAGTCCGCTAGTAAGCGACGACGAAACGCGCGGTCCCAAATCGCGACCGATAACGGTTGCGCCCATCAGGCAGATTTGCGGTTTCTCTTGTTTGAAGAGGTTCACGAGGATGTCGGTATGTGGTGCCGACGTGTATGGGAAGAGCCCTTCGGCATCAAAGACGAAGAGCTTATCTACGCCGTAAGGCAAAATCTGGGCTTCAACATGGCCTTTGATGCCCGAGCCAGCAACCACGGCATGGAGTTGCACACCCAGCTCGTTGGCCAGACTGCGACCTTTGGTCAGCAATTCTTGAGACACTTCGGCCACCGTGGTGTTTTCTATCTCGCAATATACAAATACGTTGTTCATGTCTTTTTTAAAGTTCTTACGTGTTCGAGTTTCTTTGTTTTGCTGCCGCCGAACATATTAACTCGTCCACTTATCCGATAATCTTTTCGTCCAACAATTCTTTCATCATCGCCTCGATGTCGGCATCTGCGGCCGTAAGCGTCTTGCTTTCCTTGGCTTGGAACACGATGTTTTGCACGCTCTTCACCTTTGTGGGCGACCCGCTAAGTCCGCATTGGGCTGCATCTCCATCCACATCGGCCACGCTCCATTGGTTAAGCGTGAGGTAAGGACGCAGTTCGAACAATTCGGGATGTGGCTCTTTGCCGTTGCGTTCCATGGGGCAGCGTGCGTTTTTGTATTTCATCACCAGCTTAGCGTTGCAAGGACGGCATGGGGCAGCACTTCCGTTAACTGTCACCACGCAAGGCATGGGAGCCTCAACAGTTTCTACACCCCCGTCGATATGTCGGCGAATGGTTAGCTTGCCATCCTCAACCTTGAGTATTTCTTCGGCGTATGTAACTTGATTAAGGCCCAATTTCTGTGCCACTTGTGGTCCAACCTGTGCCGTATCGCCGTCAATGGCTTGTCGTCCACCAATAACGATGTCCACATCGCCAATCTTTTTGATCGCCGTAGCCAAGGCGTAGGATGTGGCTAGCGTGTCGGCGCCAGCGAAAAGCTTATCGGTGAGCAGCCAACCAGTGTCTGCTCCGCGGTAAAGCCCTTGTCGAATGATTTCACCTGCACGTGGAGGGCCCATTGTCAGCACACCAACGGTAGATCCTGGGTGTTGTTCTTTAAGGCGTAGAGCCTGCTCCAATGCGTTTAAGTCTTCTGGATTAAAGATAGCGGGCAAGGCAGCGCGGTTCACAGTGCCTTCTGCCGTCATGGCATCTTTGCCCACGTTTCTCGTGTCTGGTACTTGTTTGGCAAGTACAACGATTTTTAAACTCATAGATTTTATATTAGTAATAATGTGAATTGTCGGCCGTAAAAGTACTGCTTTTTTGCTTGATGGCAAAGGAAAACTGGAGAATTGACGAACAGCTCGCCCTACGGTATTGGCAGAACAGGCTAAAAACGGAGGAAAACGATGACCGTTTAGATGAGGATAGGTTAAAAACGAATAACCCGCCACAGGTTGAACCGAAAGGATGATGCGAGTATGGAATGGTATGGATGCGGATTCTGGTCTTGTGCCCTCGTTGACTTGCCGACTCGTCAATTGGTCAACTCATTAACAAAACAGTCCCCGGATTCTCTCATTTAGAGGGATCGGGGACTGATTTGAGATTTTGTCCGAGGGATAGAATCGAAGACTTCAGTTGTGTTGATTCGTCCAATTACAACCTCACCTTGCGAGTCTGTCCCTTTTCATCTTTAATAATGTAGATGCCCTTGCCAGGAGTGCCCTTCACGCGAATGCCGTTGAGGTCGAACACTTCTGTTCGGTCGTTGCCTGTCGCTGCGTTGTGAGAAGAAATTCCTTTGATGCTCGTAGGCACGTTGATGGTGTAAACCCGGCTCTGCAACAAGTCGTCCGAAGCCACGAGAATCTTCACCTGCCCGTCTTTCACCTCCTTAGCCACGAGCGTACCAGCTCCCTTCGTCGTCACTTCCACGTCGTTGGCCGTGAGAGTTGTCCCATTGTAGGTATAGGTAGTGGTCGTTTCGGCAAAGCCCGGCAGTTCGGTGCCTTTGAGGGTGATCTTATCTACGCCGAAATCGTATTCCAAACTCAAGTCGTCTACATAGAGTTCGTCCGACCCGCTTCCCTCGCCGGCATCGGCATTGGTAGACATCGTCACCAGCACCGCCTTAGGCGTTACGTTCTTGTTGACATAGTCAAATGGAATCGAGATCTTCTTCCATGCTCCCTGGGTATCGGCGATTTTGTTTTCGATGGCTTGTGCCATTTTGTTGGTGTAGGTCTTGTCCTCGGGCAACTGATAATAGCTTCCGTCGGTAATCACTGCCTTGACTGTGGCATAGGGGTGATCGGCCTTTTTCTCGCCCTGTTTGAATTTCACCCAGAGAACCATGCGGTCGGGCCGACCGCTGAATTCGGTGTAGAATGGATCGCCGTTGGCATCTTTGTCCGTCTTAGTCAGATCGAGGAACGAGTTGTTTTTCGTGTTCGATGCTGTCGACGAGCCGGCCATCAGTCTGCCTGTCGTCACAGTGCCATTAGCAATGACCTTGAAGAACCAAAAGTCGATGCTACGCGATTTCACCAGCAAGCTCTTCTCTCCTGTCGAGCCCGGCCGAGTGTCCGTGCTGCTGACGGCAGCGTTGGCCTTAGCCGAAGAGGCGAATGTACCCGTTACGCTCATGAACGAATGCCAGCGGTCGGGCTCCCCGTTGCTGGCAGTGAAGCGTTCGAAGTCGGCATTCGGCACCTGATAGCCCTCGCCAAACTGCACGCGGATGTCCATTCCGCCAAACTGAATCGTGATGACCGCATACAGCTGTTGCGCCGTTTGCTTGGCCAAAAGCTTCACCGGCACCTGCCCCAGCGTGGGACCCACCCACATCTTACCGCTATTGCTGCCGTTCTCGATGGTGATATTCTGGTCGGCCGAGAGCAACGTATAGCCCGTTTGCGCCGTTCCGGCGGCAGCAATACGGATGGTACCCACCGGCATCTCGTTTCCGCCGATGGTGGTAATGAAGTCGGCCAGGGTTAGATCGAACTTCCCATTGCCTTGATCAGCCACGTCGATGGCCGCCTGACTGCTGCTTTGCACCTCGCCGTTGATGCTCACCGTGAGTTTGCCGTTGTACGTTGTTGCCATGACTGCCAGTGAGCACAGAGCCAAAGCGCATAGAGTAAATAATCTTCTCATACAGAAAATGTTGTTTGATTGAACCATGTGTTGATAACTCTCTGTAAAAACAGGCTGCAAAGCTAACACTTTTTCTTTAGAAAATACTTCGCTCTTACGAATAAAAAGTGAATGTAAGAGAAAAGGCATAGATTGGATAAGTGTCTGATACGGGTTTCGAAGCCTTTTGCAAAAGCTAAGAAAATGCACTTCAAAAGCTAAGAAAACGGCCTGCATTCTCTTAGCTTTCGCATGCCAAAAGCTAAGAGATGGGAATACGTCGAGATACGACTCAAATTTTGTGCGTGAACGACACCAGGCCCATTCGTTATCTCGCACCTAATCGGAAACAACCCTGTCGCAGTTGTTAACGAAAAAGAAGTTGACGTTGAACTTGAGCTTATATATATAGATAAGGTGGAAAGAGGATTTGGACGATAGAACAAAAAAATGTAATTTTGCGAGCAAAACCCAAACAACGAAACATCACAATGAAAAGACGAAACATCTTATCGGCCATCGCCTTGTTGCTGGGCACTGCCGTATCCTTGGCACAAGGCGTGAAACAGACGGCCAACTACCGCGTGGTGCCGCTGCCGCAGGAAATCAATATGAAGACCGGTCAGGGATTTACACTCAACGCTCAGACGCGCATCGCCTATCCCCAAGGCAACCAGACGTTGAAGCGCGATGCGCAGTTGCTGGCCGAATATTTGCAAACGGCCACTCGCATCCGTCCGGCTCTCACCACCGAGATGGCGGGACAAAACGTCATCGCGCTGTCAGTCGGTCTGAATCATGCCAATACCGAGGCTTATCGTCTGACGGTGAACAAAGATCGCATCGTCATTGCCGGTGCTTCGGCCGCCGGAACGTTCTATGGCATCCAGACATTGCGTAAAGCGATACTGCAGACGGGGGCACAACCGTTCACGTTTCCCGCTGTAGAAATCACCGATTATCCCCGCTTCGGCTATCGCGGAGCGATGCTCGACGTGGCTCGCCACTTCTTTAACGTAGACGAAGTGAAGACTTTCATCGACATGTTGGCCCTGCATAACATCAACCGTTTTCACTGGCACCTCACCGACGACCAGGGTTGGCGCATCGAAATCAAGAAATATCCGCTGCTCACGCAGGTGTCGGCCTTCCGCAAGGAGACTGTCATTGGACGCAATACGGGGCAGTTTGACGGGAAACCTCACGGCGGATTCTATACTCAAGAGCAGGCCCGAGAGATTGTGAAGTATGCGGCCGATCGCCATATCATGGTTATTCCCGAGGTAGATATGCCCGGACACATGGTGGCTGCACTGGCAGCCTATCCGCAATTGGGCTGTACGGGCGGTCCTTACGAGGTACTTAAGAGCTGGGGTGTGGCTCATGACGTGCTCTGCGCTGGCAATCCTCAAACGCTGACCTTTGCTAAGGATGTGCTTACAGAGGTGATGGACGTCTTCCCCGGCGAGTATATCAACATCGGCGGAGACGAATGCCCCAAGACAAGTTGGGAGAAATGTCCTCGATGTCAGGCGCGAATCAAAGCAGAGGGCCTGAAAGCCGATGGGAAACACTCGGCCGAGGAACGGTTGCAAAGCTATTTCATGAGCGAGATGGCCCGCTTCATCACCGCCCACGGACGCCGTGTGGCTGGCTGGGACGAGATTCTCGAAGGTGGCATCGCACCCAATGCTACCGTGTTGTCATGGCGTGGCATGGAGGGCGGCGTGGAAGCGGCTCGGCTGGGACATGATGCTGTGATGTGTCCTGTGTCGCACCTCTACCTGGACTACTATCCTACGAAAGACCGCGAGCAGGAACCGCTGGCTTTCAACGGATTTATTCCTATCGAAAAGACCTATGACTTCAACCCCGTTTCACCCGAACTCACACCGCAACAGGCGCAACACATCATCGGTGTGCAAGCCAATCTGTGGACAGAATATATGGACAACTTCCCGCACGTACAGTATATGGCGTTGCCGCGCTTGGCTGCGGCCTGCGAAGTGCAGTGGACAATGCCCGAAAAGAAGAACTTCGACGACTTTGCCAATCGTATACCGCAGTTGCTGAGCCTTTATGACAAATTGCACTATCGTTACGGGAAGCATCTTTTCAACGTGGATATCCGTGTAAAGGGGGCCAGTCGAGGACATGCCGTGCAGGTGGAACTCGCCGCGCGGAAGGGAGCACAGATTCATTACACACTCGATGGGAGCAAGCCTACGAAGGCCTCGCCGCTCTATGCGGCACCTTTTGAGGTGGATCGCTCGTGCTTGTTGCGCGCCATCGCTGTCTATCCGGGCTTCACTACGCAGGAGTCGACGGAGAAGTTGGTGGTGAGTAAGGCCACGATGTGCCCCGTCAAGTTCAACGTGGCACCTGCGGCGAAATATGCAGGCGATAGCCCTTGCGAGCTCACCAACGGGCTGCAAGGCAATCTTCTCTTCAACTCAGGCAGATGGGTGGGCTGGTGCGACAACGATCTCGACCTCACTATCGATCTGGGTAAAGAGATGGAGGTGCGACAATTCAGCATTCGTACGCTCGTCAGTCCCAGCCAATGGATCATGCCTCACCGTGGACTGTATATCTGGATTTCGACAGATGGTAAGTACTTCGAGGACATCTACGACCTGCCTGCCGATCCGATGCCTGCCGATAAGGCCGATTATATCGATACGGACAATGTGTTGCTACCCATGCCCCAAAAGGCTCGCTATGTGCGTTTCAAACTGCTCTCCGAGCGCAAGATGCCGGCCTGGCATCCCAATGCGGGTAAGTCGGCCTGGGTGTTTGTAGACGAGATTACGATAGACTGACACCTGGGTGTTCCTTTCCTATCGAAGAACGTGAATTTCCGCTTCTGTCATCGCCGTTTTTCGGCAAGTTCTTGCTAACTTTGCACGCAATGGAAAAACAAACGGCAACAGGAAAATGGAGTGAAAATGTCATTCTCGTAGACGCAGATTATGTAGATCGGGTGACGTTCGACCTCATTGTCAACTTCGAACGCATCATCGGTCGGCGTATTCCACCGGCCGATTTGGCTCGTTGGCTCGACTGTATCGCTCTTGATGGTGGACTGCGCGAAGGCGAAAACGAGGTGCAGGTGATTCTCGTACATGAAAAAGATCGGGACAGAATGGACAACTTTCAGCCTTCCGACTATGCTTCGCAGCTGGACGGGAAGGCCTTCAAAGACCATTTGGGCGAGTTTGCTATCAGCGTTCTTCCCGTGGAAGAGATGGTGAACAAGGAAGATTTCCTGCTTGACATCCTGCATACCGTTTGCACACAGAAAGAAGTTCGGCGGGTGATGCTCGTGGCCGATACTGAAAATAAGGCCTTTTGTGATGACATCCGTCATGGTTTGCGCAATATAGATGACGAAAAACGCATCACCGTCTTTGGTATGCAACCGCTTGTAGGCGGGGGCTTCCGACAGGAGATTCTGGGCTATTCGCTGATGAACGCACTGGGCATCCGCTCCGACGAAATCCCCGCGGAATGATTCTCTCTCTTCCTTTCTCTAATGAATCAAACAGAAATAATAAAAACGATATGGGAAAAGTTCTTATGATTGGCGCAGGTGGCGTTGCTACTGTGGCCGCATTTAAAATCGCACAAAACCGGGCGCACTTCGATGAGTTGATGATTGCAAGTCGTCGCAAGGAAAAATGCGATGAGATGGTTGATGCCATTCATGCCAAAGGTTACGACATGGACATCCGGACAGCGCAAGTGGATGCCGACGATGTTGAACAGCTCAAAGTGTTGTTCAACGATTTCAAACCCGAACTGGTTATCAATCTGGCTCTGCCCTACCAAGACCTCACCATCATGGAGGCTTGTTTGGCCTGCGGCTGCAACTACTTAGACACGGCCAACTACGAACCCAAAGACGAGGCGCACTTCGAATACTCCTGGCAATGGGCCTACAAACAACGCTTCGAAGAGGCTGGTCTTACGGCTATTCTGGGTTGTGGGTTCGATCCGGGCGTGAGCGGTATCTACACCGCTTACGCTGCTAAGCATCACTTCGACGAGATACACTATCTCGATATCGTAGACTGCAATGCCGGAAATCACCATAAGGCTTTCGCTACCAACTTCAATCCCGAAATCAATATTCGTGAAATCACCCAAAAGGGTCTATATTATAAGGATGGTGAATGGCTCGAGACCGAACCCTTAGCTGTGCATCAGTCTATCACTTATCCTAATATCGGTCCGCGCGAGAGCTATCTTATGCATCACGAGGAGCTGGAAAGCTTGGTGAAAAATTTTCCCACGATTCGTCAGGCCCGCTTTTGGATGACGTTCGGACAGCAGTATCTTACCTACCTTGACGTGATACAGAATCTCGGAATGTCGCGTATCGATGAGATGGAATACGAGGCTCCGCTGGCCGATGGTTCGGGCAAACGGGTGAAAGTGAACATCGTTCCACTGCAATTCCTTAAAGCTGTACTGCCCAATCCGCAGGAACTGGGAGCCAATTACGAGGGTGAGACTTCCATCGGCTGCCGCATCCGTGGCGTGAGGGACGGCAAGGAACTCACCTACTACGTCTATAACAATTGCAAACATCAAGATGCCTACCGTGAAACGGGTATGCAGGGTGTGAGCTACACTACGGGTGTGCCGGCCATGATTGGTGCGATGATGTTCTTTAAGGGACTTTGGCGCAAGCCGGGCGTGTGGAATGTGGAAGACTTCGACCCCGATCCCTTCATGGAACAGCTGAACATGCAGGGTCTTCCCTGGCACGAAGAGTTCGGTGGTAATTTGGACTTGTAAGCGGGGATGAGAAAGGAGTTAGGAAGAAAGAAGTGAGGTTCACTCTTTAATTCCTTTACTCCTTGACTTCACTCTTTAACTTTACTCCTAAAAATAAAAAGCAATGGCAAAAGAAGAAAACAAACCCTTATTGCCTGAAGAAGCCAAACTCAAGGCTCTTCAGGCAGCAATGAGCAAGATAGAGAAAGACTTTGGCAAAGGTGCCATCATGAAGATGGGCGACGAGCAGGTGACTAACATCGAGGTGATTCCCACGGGTAGCATCGGACTGGATGCTGCCTTAGGTGTGGGTGGTTATCCGCGCGGTCGTATTATTGAGATATTTGGTCCCGAGTCGTCGGGTAAGACCACGCTCGCTATCCACGCCATTGCCGAGGCACAGAAAGCCGGCGGTATTGCAGCCTTTATCGATGCCGAGCATGCCTTCGACCGGTTCTATGCCGAGAAGCTGGGCGTAGATGTGGACAACCTTTGGATTTCGCAGCCTGACAACGGCGAGCAGGCTCTTGAGATAGCTGACCAACTCATCCGCTCCTCTGCTATCGACATTTTGGTGATCGACTCAGTAGCTGCTCTTACGCCCAAAAAGGAAATCGAGGGCGACATGGGCGACAACAACGTTGGTCTACAAGCCCGGCTCATGAGCCAAGCTCTGCGCAAACTCACCTCCACCATTAGCAAAACCAACACCACATGCATCTTTATCAACCAACTGCGTGAGAAGATTGGTGTAATGTTCGGTAGTCCTGAGACCACCACTGGTGGCAACGCCCTAAAGTTTTATGCCAGTGTTCGTATCGATATCCGTAAGGGTACCCCCATCAAGGATGGCGAGGTGGCTATAGCCAGTCCGGTGCGAGTGAAAGTAGTAAAGAACAAGGTGGCTCCGCCCTTCCGGAAGGCCGAGTTTGAACTCCCCTTCGGCGAAGGAATATCAAGGGTGGGTGAGATTCTCGATTTAGGTGTGGAATACGACATTATTAAAAAGAGTGGCTCATGGTTCTCCTATAACGACTCGAAGCTGGGGCAGGGCCGCGATGCCTCTAAGGCCCTGCTCAAAGATAATCCTGAGTTGTGCGAAGAGTTGGAAGCCAAAATCATGCAGGCCATCAAGGAGGAACCTTATAGGTCCAGCAAGTCCAACAAGAAATAAATCTCCCTACGGGCTTTGTTATTAAAAGAGCGGAACGGACGTTCATGTCTGTTCCGCTCTTTTGGTTGTTCCCCACGAGGATTACAGATCGTTCTGAGTTACTCGTAAGCATTCGGATGCCCATTGTGAAAGGTTATTTTGCGTTTCCCAATCGTCCGCTATCGGAAATAATGTGTAACTTTGCGCCACAAATAAGTAAATAAGAAAAAGACAATGGCACAAGAAGACGTTTTCAAGAAAATAGTTTCGCACTGCAAAGAATATGGGTTCGTATTTCCCAGCAGCGACATTTACGATGGGCTGGGAGCCGTTTATGACTACGGACAGAACGGCGTTGAATTGAAAAACAACATTAAAGAATACTGGTGGAAGAGCATGGTGCTGCTGCACGAGAATATCGTGGGCATCGACTCGGCCATCTTTATGCACCCCACCATCTGGAAAGCTAGCGGACACGTGGACGCTTTCAACGACCCACTGATCGATAACCGCGACTCTAAAAAACGCTATCGGGCCGACGTGCTGATAGAAGACCAAATTGCCAAATACGAGGAAAAGATAGATAAAGAGGTGGCTAAGGCTGCCAAGAAGTTCGGCGACAGCTTTGACGAGGCTATGTTCCGCCAAACCAATCCACGCGTTTTGGAACATCAAGCCAAGCGCGACGCACTGCACGAACGCTATGCACAGGCCATGCAAGGACCTAACTTGGAAGAGCTGAAGCAAATTATCCTGGACGAGGAGATTGTAGACCCCATCAGCGGAACAAAGAATTGGACCGACGTTCGTCAGTTCAACCTGATGTTCTCTACCGAAATGGGTTCGCTGTCTGATGCCGCCAGCAAGATTTATCTGCGCCCCGAAACGGCACAGGGTATCTTTGTTAACTACCTGAACGTGCAAAAAACGGGCCGCATGAAAGTGCCCTTCGGCATCGCACAGATAGGAAAGGCGTTCAGAAACGAGATTGTGGCACGCCAGTTTATCTTCCGTATGCGCGAGTTCGAGCAAATGGAGATGCAGTTCTTCGTTACGCCCGGCACTGAGCTCGATTGGTTCCACAAGTGGAAAGAAACGCGTATGAAATGGCATCAAGCATTGGGATTTGGTGCTGAAAACTATCGTTTCCACGACCACGAAAAGCTGGCGCACTATGCCAACGCCGCATCCGACATCGAGTTCCGCATGCCCTTCGGTTTCAAAGAGGTGGAAGGCATACACTCGCGTACCGACTTCGACCTCTCGCAACACGAGAAATTCTCGGGCAAAAGCATCAAATACTTCGACCCACAAACCAACGAAAGCTACACGCCCTACGTTATCGAGACAAGTATCGGCGTAGATCGTATGTTCCTTTCGGTGATGTGCCATGCCTTCGAAGAAGAGAAATTGGAGAACGGCGAAACACGCACCGTACTGAAACTGCCTGCCGCATTGGCCCCTGTTAAGTTGGCCGTGATGCCGTTGGTGAAGAAAGACGGACTGCCCGAAAAGGCTCGCGAGATTGTGAACAACTTGAAATTCAAGTTCAACACGCACTACGACGAGAAGGACACTATCGGCAAACGCTATCGCAGACAAGACGCCATTGGTACGCCTTACTGCGTAACGGTCGACCACGACACGCTGACCGACAACTGCGTTACGTTGCGTTTCCGCGACAACATGCAGCAAGAACGCGTGAACATAGACCAACTTGAAAACATCATTGAAGACAAAGTGAGCATCACCGCTCTGCTTAAAAAACTGCAATAACAATGAAGAGAACTCCCTTTTTATTCATCGCCGCCCTTCTGGCTTTTGTTTTCATCGCTTGCAGCGAAATAGACAACTCCGCTACCGAATATCTCAACTGGCAAGCTGCTAACGAAGCTCACTTCGACAGTATTTATAACCAGGCGAAGGCCGACTCGGCTACAGACAAAACCTGGAAGATCCTCAATCACTGGTCCTACAACGCCTCCGTTGCTACCCACAGCTACGATAAGGTGGTGGTGAAAGTGATGAAAGCCGGAACGGGTACTGCCGCCACACCGTTCTATACCGACTCTGTGCGAGTGCACCTCCAAGGCCGCATCAGACCCTCCACCTCTCATGCTGAAGGATTAGTGTTCGAACAAACCTACGTCGGCACGTTCAACATCGCTACGGCATCTTCTGCCAAACGTGCTGTTTCGGCCGTTGTGCCTGGTCTGCAAACCGCTTTGCTGCACATGCGTGTGGGCGACGAGTGGATGGTTTACGTCCCTTATCAGCTCGGCTTCGGCAGTGCTGCGGGTAGTGGCGTCGTTGCCCCCGCCACGAGCACTAAAGTGAGCATTCCCGGGCACTCCATGCTTATCTATCGCCTCACGCTCGTCTCCTTCTATCGTGCCGGTCAGAAAGTACCTGGAGCCTCGGCCAAAGCTTTCGGCAGTTGGGTGGATCAATAAGAATAGGTTCCGCGCTGCTTTCTGCTTCTTGCTCCGTTGATAGCTTTCCCTTTTTCCCTTTTCTTAACGTATACGCCTTAACTGTGTGCGGACACATCTTCTTGATGTACGTCAAAACTTTAGGCGTTTTGTGGAAAAACCGACCAAAGAGTATTGCCGTTTCTTGTAAACAAGACTACCTTTGCATCGTCAATGGCCAAGAAGCCATATCTCATAAGCAATAAAGTAACAGTAGTGAAAGTTTGAGAGGTCAAGACAGAAACATATTTGAATATAGAGGATAAGAATAGATTGTTTGGCTGTCAATCCCATAAAGGTGTTTAATGACAAGGTATCAGTTCAAGGCAATAAAGATTGTGTTAGGAAGGATAACAACAGAGATAGAGACGTTAGATGCGAAAATAGAGAGCATAAGTTTTCAGGAAACAAATAGCAAGAGAAAAAAGAAGATTGGAAGTAAGGTAACAACATATCAAGTTCAAAGCAATAACGGTTTGACATAAAGCCAATACAAAAGAAAGAGAAAGCTTCGATAGGAAGTTTAAGAAGGTAAAAAAAGAAAGTTGTTGATGAACGCCCTTTTGCAGCATCTGCTGCAATGGGCTCGGCGGAGGGGGGGAGAATCAAAGGCAGTAACCTTTACCCCGTTTACGTAGAGAAAGCATTGTTTTTAGGTTTCAAACAGAGGCGGTCTCCCATACAAGGGGGAATCGCTTTTTTTATTGCCTTTCCCTTTCTTCGCCTGCTTCTCCAGCATCCCAAGTCGGCCTTTTTCGCTTCTTTTCTTGCCCGTTTAGGATATATTGCTTACCTTTGCCGCGCTTTTCATATAGAAAGGTAGCTGTCTGTAGACAGTAGTATAGGTATTAGACAGAAGAATAGAAGAGACTTCAGACGAACTATGCAACAACGTGCGTGTATATATCAACAAGGTGTAGCGGAGCAGAAAAGGGCGAACTTTTCTGCATCTTTTAACGCCCATTGTTTGGTAGTGTCGCAGGAATTCGCTACCTTACATACACACCATATGCGCACCTATTGGTAGTGTAAGACTTTTTTACTTTTCTCTACGCGCGCGCGAAGCGAGCGCAATCCCTACCAGCAAAGGGCTCTTCGGAGTTCCCTTTGCTTCTCTTTTCGTGCCCGTTGCCCACGGCAGCGAAAGACAAAATCATACGCCGGTTCGTGCTCAGAAACAGCCCCTACTACAAGTAGCCTATTCTATCATGCACAGAACCCATCCGTCGGCTCAAGATAAGCAACAACCCTGTAGGGGTTGGTCTGTTGATAGAGCAGGGTTGGCCAGCGCAGCGGGCCTACCCTGTTTACAGCATACAGAGAGGAAACAAGGCCATAGGTCTTGGTCTGTTTCCTCTCTGCCGCACAACGATTGTTGGCCCCAGAGAGCATTCCCAGTCTATCCCATACAGGCATAATTGATCGTATTTTCCCCATATGTTTTATCTATAAATATTAATTGTGTTATGAGAAGAAATCAAGTCAGCGGCCGAGCCTACTGCTCGCCCCAAATTCAAATCATTTGTTTGCAACAGGAGTCCGGCCTCCTGGCCGCCAGTCCCCAGGTGCAGCCCGGAGGGGGCGGCAGCGGTAACATCGGTGTCAAACCCTTAGACCCCGACGAAGAGGAAGTGGCCGGTGCCAAACCCTGGAGCGGATGGCTCTGGGAAGAGGAGGAGACCATTGAGGAGTAAGTAGTAAAGGTAGTAAGAAGTAAGTAGTAAAGTAGTAAGTAGTCGCTTCACGCCCTCTCCGCTAACAACCGCGGGTCATCACCGTCGATCACAGCCGCATAGCGGTGAGATGTGGTAGGGCGAAGCGCGCTACCCCCAATAAAGAATAATAACAATGAAACATTCCTATTCCATTCTTCATCGATGCCTTGCCGCCATGCTGGCCGGCATCGCCTGTCTGTCCATCGGCTCTTGTGCCGACGACAATATCAGTCAGCAACAAGAGGCGGGCGATCTCGGTTCCACCGTACCGTACTTGTTCAGCGATGCGCCCAGTGCCTCCATCGGGTCTGCGGCAACGGTCAGTTCCGTAGTAGAAAATGCCGTAGGATGATCAAAGATGTCTGCCTTGACGTACCTGCCGTTCTCGGAGCGTTCCAAGAAGAGCATTTCCACGCCTGTGGCATCCATCTTGATGATGTCGGTGTTCGCCTTCTGATTGAAGTAGCCCCAGCGTGCAACATAGTCATCATACAGGTGCTTGAGCCTACTGAGGTCTTCCCTGTCCTCTGTCCGGTTCTCCGCCTCGTAGTCATAGAGACGATGATAGCACTCCCGTATCTCAATATAACTTTTTAGACGGGAGAGCTGGGCATACGGCAAATCCATTGGGTTAAAGGTTGGATGTCGCTTTAAGTCAGAAAGAAACCCCACCTGACCTTTCTGTACGACAATGGAGCCGTCTCTCAGGTGTGAGTCCGGCGAAGAGAGAAAAGGGCGCGGGGAAGCGTCAAACTCCTTTCAGACTTCCGCTATCGGTTTTGGCTTGCGCTCCTCGGCTTCGTTCATGAAGTCGAAGAAGAAAGGCTCGCGTGGTGACGGGAAAACTACATTTACTCTTTATTCATCATCGTAGCGTATCCTTGATAAATTTCCACGTTTAAACAGATTTTTTTCATGATAATAAAGAATGACATCATCAAAGCAGGGCCTTTCAACCCGATAGGTCTGCATCTCATCATTTTGATTAAACCACATATTGATGACACAAACAGATGAAGAGATCTTCATCCGTTTCTTCCTGGTATTCACTGTGAGCATATTCCTATATGCGCGGATAAACAAAGTCTCAATAAGATCTATGTTCTTGTCTTTTTGAAGACTTGGATTAGCAAGACTTCCTATCCAAATCCAAACATCTTTACAATCCATAAATCTCTTAAGATGCTCGTGATGTGTATTCAAGCGTTTCTCAATCCCATCATTTTTCTTGCGAATTCCCATATATCGGTGCCTTCTATACCGCTTGTCTTTTTGAGTCTCGAAATAATAGAAATTAAAATAACCCGACATAATGGTGTCATCTCTTTTGATATACGCCCGATACTCTTCGTATGACAATGGTCCGACCCATTGTATGGTATACGTATGTTTAATATCTTCCATCGTTTCCTTTATATTTTTAGTATTTGGTTTTAATAACAACACATTTTATAAACCCCTCCCTCCTGCATCAAAACAAGAGGGAGGCTTTTAAGTCTTCAGCGGGTATTAACCCCCGATGATCATCTTCCCATCTTTCGTCCGCTTCGCCACGCGGTAGAACTCCACGTTCTTCAGTTGGCGGAAATCAACCGTAGGCGTGAAGAGAATCTGCGTCTTCGAGATGCACTCCGCGGGCTTGAAATCTTCTTCTTTCTCCACAGCTTTCAACGAAAACGTGGGTCGGAATGTCCCGAGCGGACCACCATCGACGATGTAGCCTTTCGAGCAATACTCGTTGAGCACCTTGCGGAACTTGTAGAACACGGCAGCCACGTCGGCGTCGCCCACCGTACTGTCCTCCGCCATCCGCTCGCAGAGTTTGTCGAACGAAATGCGCTGTTTCTGGCAAACCGGGCTTGCCACGAACACTTCCTTGCCCTTCTTCGGACCGATGTTCACCTTTCGCTTATTCAAAGAATAATCCATGATATTATGTGTTTTATATGGTTTTTGCACGACAGAAGTGTGGTTGTCTGAACACTTCGCAGAACTTACACCCAGGTCGTACCATGCAAATATAGTGAAAAAATCCGAATGTACAAATAAACCCGTATAAGATTTTTACGACGCACATAAACCTTTTCGTGCAAACCTTTATAGGTTTCCATAAAAAGGTATATACATTTCAGTAAAAAAAGTATATACCTTTTATCAAAAAAGTATATACGTTTTTGCAAAAAGATTGCAATGTCCTAGAATTAGTTGACAACTTTGGTTCTTAATTTAATTCTTCTTTGACAAGCTTATTCGCTAAGTTCAGCTACGCTTGTCGCCGTTTTTTCTTAACTACATAATTAGTTGACAGTTGTCTTCTAATTGCAAAATTACTCTTTTATTTTCTAGTTGTGGTTGTTTCTGCCTCCTTCTTTTATTGTTTGACATTAATAATGTGTGCCAAGGAAGTTATGCCGTCAACCTTTCGACTTCTTCCATTGGCGTTCTCATCTATAGACTCTGATGCGGTCTAAACGTGTTGTATAGGTCGATGGCCTTCTTTGTAAGGCGCCTGACCTGTTGCAGACTTTTATCTTCTGTACTAAAGAGCCAGCCGTTCTTGAGCGTATTGTTTATTCTCTCGGGCAGAGCGTTGTGCAATGGATCTCCGGTTTGTGTCATACTGATTTGTATACCAAGAGATTTGAGTTTGTTGACATACGCGTTGCCGCAGTATTGCACGCCGCGGTCAGAATGGTGTATGAGCTGCGAGAGTTCGACATTATACTTTCTGTAGAAGTCGATGCCCATAGAGAGGGCGTTCATCGGACTTTGTCTCTCAAGGGTTGGATGCAGACACCAGCCCACGATCAGGCGTGAAGCAGCATCGGTTACTAAGGAGAGATAAGCCCAGCCTGAAGAGGTTGCTACGTAGGTGATATCCGTAACGCAGAGCTCGCCGAAACGAGTCGGATGTAGCTTGGGCGTTGTGTTGAGAAGGTCTTCATAAATGTGGTAGTGGTGATTGGAGTTGGTCGTCCTTGGGCGTTTGCGACGGCGAAGGCATAGTCCGTTGGAGCGGAAAAGCTCATAACATTGGTCGCGACCGATGGTAAACTTATCTGCATACTTGCGACGGCATAGCTCGTAAAGGATGCGTATGCCGGCCTTGGGTAAAGAGGTGCGGAGCTCCTGCGCATAGAACACGATGCTGCTACGCAGGACATCTAACTCCAAAGAACGATCCACATGACGGTAATACCCTTGTCTACTTATGCCAAGATAACCGCAGAGTAAACTGACAGGATGACTTACCAGAGCCTGTCTTTCTTCTCCCTGCGACAAGGTCTTGATTACTTGGCAGCGGAGTTTTTTCGTATACGGATGTTGTATTTCTTCTCGGCAAGGTCGATCATCGTCTTGTTGGCCAAACCATAAAGTTTTTCAACGGCCAATTCTTTCTCAAGACGTTTGATTTCTTTTGCATGAGCCTTGCGCTCGCGTAATAGCTGCGCTTGGAGTTCTTCGAGCTGAACGGGGATATCTTCTTTTTTCATAAGATATGCTACTGACGAGACGTCGGGTGAGCCATATTCGGTATAAATACGATGGAAAGTGCTTAAAGGGATACCATGACGAGAAGAGAACTCATGCAAGGTTAAACCACTTCTTACATACTGATGTAATAACAGAATTTTCTCTGATGCAGTGTACTGAGACATAAAAATTTAATCCTTTCTGGTTGAAAAGGTGTCAACTTATTCAGTACACTACAGGGTAGGGTTGACGAGCGAAGCGAGTCTACCCTATCTAAGAGGTACTCACCAATAACAACCCTGTAGGGGTTGGTCTGTTTTTATCGAAAATCCCTCTAACTCAAGAGGGCAAAACATCTCCCCGACCCGCCTCACTTAAGGGATTTAAACAGACTAAGACCTACGGCCTTGCTTTCTCTTTTCACGTCGTAAACAGGGTAGGCTCGTTTCACTCGCCAACCCTGCTCTACCAACAGACCAACCGCTACGCGGTTGTTGGCGTGAGGGGTGTTTGGCATCTGTTCTGAATAAGTTGTCAACAAATCAATCGTTATGCGATAGGACTGTGCGTAGTTATCATTTACGAAAACAGAGGTGGCTTCCCGATGTGCAGGAGGCCACCTCTTGCGTATCGGGAGATCATCTCCCGTGTGCCAGGAGGGCATCTCCCGATGAAAGGAAGAGGATGAGCGGGACAAGGAGGTGTGGTGTCTACAACGAGAATTGTATCTGTGTGGAGAGGGTGCAAGCAGCGCATCGTTTGTAGGAGATGCTCCCTTTTATCTTTCCAACCTACTCTGCATCAGCTCTATACAAAAACTATCCCTAAGTCTATCCCATCAAAGCTTGACATGGCTGCTGGGATGTGCTACCTTTGCACTTGTTAGAAATGCAAACCTAAACGCAAATTGCAGAACGAAGCGAGACTGGCGGAGAGGGAGGCAGAGAACAAAAACGAATGAAAACGATGCCCGGCACAATTCCACCTAAAGGGGCGCAAGTCCCGACAGGCAGACGACGGCAGAGCATCATTGTGTTAATCTTTTATTTATGTTTCATTAAAAATTTAAAGTTATGAGTGTTATCATTAAGCTCTATCAAGACAATCGTGAGAGCAGTAAAAACAAAGGGTCTTTTTACGCGCATGTAAAACCCATCGGTACGAAAAATCTTCGCGACATTGCCGAAGTGATTGAACGCAACTCGAGTATGAAACGCAGCGATGTGCTGGCTGTGCTCACCGAGTTTTCGGAGGTGCTGGGAACTCTGCTGATGGAGGGCTACCGTGTAAAAATCGAGGGGCTGGGAGCCTTTAAAGTGGGCATCAGATCATTGCCCGCTTTGACGGAAAAAGATTTTTCGGTGGACAAAAACATTAAGGCGGTGCGCGTGCTGTTTCAGGCCGAGACCGAAAAAGACAGTTCGCACAACATACGCCGCAATGTGCTGGTGAACAAGGTGCAGTTTACCAAGACTGCCGAACTGATGAAGAAAAAGCCCAGCAAGAAAAAGAAGAAGGAATAGCCACTTGCCGATGCAAAACAAAGAGAGCCACATCTACGCCGAAAGGACGCGATGTGGCTCCTTTTTCTTATTGACGACTAAACGCTTCGTGCTGCCGACACAACATAAAAAAGTTGCTATGAGTTCTTAGGGTTTGGCGAGTAGGCAGAAATGTGCTATCTTTGCCCATAAATGCAAATAAGAAGATGATCAAGAAACAAGCGGGACTCAACCCTACACAATTGTATCTGCTGAAGTTGTTCGCTCAGAATGATTCGGAAGAAAGTCTCAACGAGCTAAAGGGTGTTTTGATGGAATTCTACCAAAAGAAACTAAACGAAAGGCTCAATGCGCTTTGGGATGGAGGAGTGATAACTCTTGAGAGGCTGGAAGAAATCAAACGTGAGCATCTCAGAATTCATACCGGCAATTAATGGAACGGATTGTTCTTGACACGAACTGCCTGATACTGTGTTTGCCAGAAAAGAGCCCTTACCATCAGGTGTGGCAATCTTTTCTGAAAGGAACGTATCAACTATGTGTTTCTAATGAAATACTGATGGAGTATGCGGAGATTATCGGTCGGTTTTGGGGGTCGGAAATTGTGGACTATGTGATGAAGATAATTGATGTCTGCGATCATACGCTCCATTATACGCCTTGTTTCAAGTTCGGCCTAATTGCTGCCGACCCCGATGACAATAAATTCGTAGACTGTGCCATTGCTGCGAATGCACGCTTTATCGTGACGGAAGACAAGCACTTCGAAGCTCTGAAGGAAGTGGACTTCCCGCGGGTAGATATCATTGGTATCGATGCTTTCATCAAGCAACTCGATGAACGATCATAAGATTGATTATCCATAAAAACAATAACAATTATGTCTGAAAACAAAAACTATCTTGTACCTATTGCCTTCTTAGGTTTGATGTTCTTCTCTTGTGGTTTTGCCTTGGGGATCAACTCCCTGTTGGTGCCTGTTTTGAAGGAATCGCTCAACGTGCCATCGGCCGGAGCTTACCTGCTGATTGGGGCAACGTTTATCCCCTTCCTCATCTTTGGTTATCCTGCCGGGCAGTTGGTGAAAGCCATTGGCTATAAACGCACGATGGCAGTGGCCTTTTTGATGTTTGCCCTCTCGTTCGGCGTATTTATTATTTCGGCTCGAGAGGAGAGCTTTCTTCTTTTCCTGATTGCCTCTTTTTGTTGCGGAACGGCCAATGCCTTTCTACAAACGGCCATCAACCCCTATATTACCATTCTCGGTCCGATAGAGAGCGCGGCCAAGCGCATCAGCATCATGGGCATTGCCAACAAACTGGCATGGCCTATCTCGCCGCTGTTTATCACCTGGGTGGCAGGGGAACACTTGATGGTGAGTCAACTCGACCGACCTTTCTTTATTATCATTGCCGTGTTCATCGGGTTAGGGGTGTTGTCGTTGATGGCTCCGCTGCCCGAGGTAAAAGCGGCAGGCGAAGACGAGAGCGAGGCCTCTGCGAACACCGAAGATGCGGAGGTGTCGGCCTACGCCAACAGCAAGAGTTCTGTTTTCCAGTTTCCGCATCTCGTGTTGGGAGCCCTGGCCATCTTCTTCTACGTGGGTGCCGAGACGATTGCCTTGGCCACGCTGATAGACTATGCCAAGAGTCTCGGACTTGAAAACGCAGAGAACTATTCCTGGATTACGCCCCTGTGCATCAGCATAGGCTATCTATCGGGTGTGGCTCTCATCCCCCGATACCTGTCGCAGACTCGAGCTCTTCAGGTCTGCACGCTCATCGCCTTGGCCGGAACGCTTTTGGTGGTGCTGCTGCCTGGCGCGTCGAGTGTATTCAGCATCGGTATTATCGCCTTGGGTTGTTCGTTGATGTGGCCTGCCTTCTGGCCGCTGTCGATGCAGGACTTGGGGAAATTTACGAAGTCGGGTTCGTCAGTTCTTACGATGGGATTGATTGGTGGAGCAGTCGTAACCGTTCTTTTCGGTCTCCTCAAAGACCATTTCGGGTCGCAAAACGCCTACTGGATTTGTCTTCCTTGCTTCCTCTACATCGCCTTCTTTGCCTTTAAGGGGCATCAATTGCGCTAACCACTGAAGCACGAAACACGCTTTGGCACAAAGACCGATGAAGACGAATGTCCGCAACATCTGCAAAGGGTGTTGCGGATATTTTGTATTTTTGCAAGAAAAAATAAGGAAAGAGAAAACGTATGATACTCGAACTAAAGAATGCGACACTCGCCATAGACGGAAAGACACTTTTCTATCGTCTCACGCAGATGGTGGGCAGTGCAGAAATGCTTTGCATCATGGGCGAGACGGGCTGTGGAAAAACTTCATTGCTGCGCTGTATATTGGGTTTTCAACCATTGGACGAGGGGCATATCAGTTGGGGCGGAACGGAAATGACAGTATCCTCGGCCGAGTTTCTGCGCAGCATGATGGCCTATGTGCCACAAGAAGCGGGTTTGCCTTGCGACACGGTAGAGGAACTGGTGGGCTTGCCTTACCAGCTTCGCGCTAATCGCGAACATAAATTCTCGAAAACTGCGCTCATGACCGAATGGGAGAAGCTACGGATCCCGGAAACACTTTATACCAAAGGACTGCGAGAGTTGAGTGGCGGCGAACGACAGAGAATCCTTTTGGCCTCGGCGGCGATGCTCGAAAAGCAATTGCTGCTTGTAGACGAGCCCACTTCGGCACTCGACCAGGAGACATCGCTTCTGGTTGCTGGATATTTGCAGGGCGTAGCCCGAAGAGGGGCAACAGTAGTAGCTGTGAGTCATGATAGAGCCTTTGCAGGGCAGTGCGACAGAATCTTAAACCTTGACCGACAATGATAACCATCTCTATTTTCCGACTTTTGCTGGCACTCTTACTGGTACTTGTTCCGATTTATTTCTTCCGCATATTCCGCGTTTCGCTCATCCGCTCCACACTCATTTCTACGTTGCGAATGGTGGTGCAGATGTCGCTCATCGGAGTTTATCTGGAGTTTCTCTTCTCGCTGAACAACGGTTGGGTAAATTTTCTGTGGTTCTGTGTGATGGTGATGGTTGCAGCCAGTACGGCAGTAAGTAGAACTCGACTACGGGCTCGCCTGATGCTGATGCCCGTGGCTGTGGGACTGGCGACGGGGGCACTCGTCGTGGGATTGTATGCATTGGTAGGTGTGTTGGGTTTGCACAATCCGTTTGATGCGCGTTATTTCATTCCGTTGATGGGTATCTTGCTCGGTAATATGCTTGGAGGCAATGTTCTCTCGCTCACCACTTTCTATCAAGGGCTGCAACGTGAACATCAGCTCTACTATTATCTGTTGGGTAACGGGGCAACACGGCTTGAGGCACTTACGCCCTTTATTCGTCGGGCTATCGAGAAAGCCTTTCTTCCGTGCGTGGCCAATATGGCGGTGATGGGATTGGTGAGTTTTCCGGGAACGATGATCGGTCAGATTCTCGGTGGAGCTACGCCTGATGTTGCCGTACGCTATCAGATGCTCATCGTTTTTATTACGTTCTGTGCGCCGATGCTCTCGCTCATTGTCACGCTCTATTTGGCCCATCGCGCTTCGTTTGACGAATACGGCCGACTGCGCGAGGTGATGCAACGCGGCTGACAAGGTTTGTCTTTACTGCGGAGACGAATCTAATGCGAGGATTGATATGAGTCAATTCCTTTGATTGATACAGGTCAAGCCACGCCATTGATGTGAATCAAGTAGGTTGACGTGCGTCAAAAAGAAGCCCGAAAATGTACCTTTCTGCCCCCGAAGTATTGCGAGGGTGAACAGTGCGCACTAACTTTGCATCGTTTTCAAGGATTTCGGAGTGTGAAGATGCACTCCACCCGTCAAAGGATAACATATAAAAATAGAAAGGAAAGAAACAATGAGAAAGATGGTTAAGAAAATTGTTACGAGCAATAAGTTTAATAAATATTGCGTGAACGTACTGAAGATGTATAACTACGGACGTGTCAACGTTCCGGTTTAAAGAAGAAAAGAATTCGCATCAGGTTCTGAACACGGAGACGGAACACAGTTCTTCTCTTAGTTGTAGAGCCTTATGAAACATAAAGATGACTGCCGTCTGCTTATAGCAAGACGGCAGTCTTCTTTTTTGTTGCTTGGTTTTGAGCAGGAGAATTAGAGCGAACGTTCGGCCCAGTCGCCCCGATCGAGGTTTCGATAACTGATGGCCTCGGCAAGATGGTCGGATGTAACGGTGGGCGAGGCGGCCAGATCGGCAATGGTTCGGGCTACTTTGAGAATTCGGTTGTAGGCACGAGCCGAGAGACTTAAGCGTTCCATCGCCGTGCGCAACATAGTAATGCCCGCGGCATCGGGTTCGGCAAACTGGTGAATCATCCGTTCGCTCATCTGCGCATTGCTGTAAACGCCTTTGATATCTTTGTATCGTTCTTCCTGAATCTGCCGTGCACGGATGACGCGCTCTCGGATGTCGGCGCTCGGTTCGCCCTGTGCCGTCTTTGAGATGTCTTTAAAGGGTACGGGAGTGATCTCTATTTGGATGTCGATACGGTCGAGCAGCGGACCGCTAATTTTGTTCATGTACCGCTGAATCTGCCCGGGCGTGCACACACAATGGTGAGTGGGATCGCCGTAATAACCGCAGGGACAGGGATTCATTGAGGCTACAAACATGAACGAGCAGGGATATTCGATCGTGTATTTGGCTCGCGAGATGGTGATATGCCGATCTTCAAGCGGCTGACGCAGCACTTCGAGTGTCGTTTTGTTGAACTCGGGCAGCTCGTCAGCAAAGAGCACACCGTTGTGAGCTAAGGAAATCTCGCCCGGTTGGGGCGTTGTGCCACCGCCGACAAGGGCTACTTCGGAGATGGTATGATGCGGAGTGCGGAACGGGCGTTGCGAAATGAGCGACATCCCTTTGCCCAATTTACCCGCAACGCTGTGTATCTGTGTGGTTTCGAGACTCTCGCCCAGCGACAATGGTGGCAGAATAGAAGGCAGACGCTTGGCCATCATTGACTTACCCGATCCCGGCGGACCCACCATGATCAAATTGTGCGACCCGGCCGCAGCCACTTCCATAGCGCGTTTCACGTTTTCCTGTCCGCGGACGTCGGCAAAATCGAGGTCGAAGCGGTATTGATGTTCGTAAAACTCTTTGCGGGTGTCGATGATGGTGGGCTCGAATGTAGCCTTGTCTGAAAGGAAATTCACCACATCGACGATGTTTTCCATGCCGTAAACATCAAGATGGTTCACCACGGCTGCCTCGCGTTCGTTGACCTTTGGCACTAAAAGTCCCTTGAATTTCTCGGCTCGAGCTCGGATAGCGATGGGTAATGCACCTTTGATGGGTTGCAACGTACCATCGAGACTCAGTTCGCCCACCATCATATAATCGTTCAGTCGCTCGATGGGCAACTGACTATCGGCCGCCAAGATGGCTATGGCCAACGGGAGATCGAAGCTACTACCCTCTTTACGGAGGTCGGCCGGTGCCATATTCACCGTGATGTCGGCTCGTGGAAAGCGCATGTTGTTATACTGAATGGCGGACGAGATGCGGTCGCGCCCTTCACGAACGGCCTCGTCACCAAGACCCGTGAAATGGTACATCATGCCCTTCACGAGGTTCACTTCGATGGTAACGGTGGTTACGTCCAGGCCATTCACCGCAGCGCAGTAGGTTTTTACAAGCATGGCAGACGGAGTGTTTTTAGAGCATCGACTCGAGTTTTTCTTGCAATTGTTTGGTGTTGAGCCCCTTTGCCACAATCTTCCCGTTTTTCAGAACAATGTGATAGGGAACGGTACAGATGCCCAACTGCTTGGCGACAGTTCCTTCGAACATTCGGCCATCGCAGATATTGGGCCAGGATATGCTGTCGTGTTTCATCATGTCGGTGCATTCCCGACGATTGGCATCCATGCAGATACTCAGTAGTTTGAGCTTACCTTTCGATGTGCGGAACTTCGATTGAAGCATACGTTGCATTTCAGTGCTCTCTGGATTGTAGGTAGACCAAACGCTGACAACGGCAATGGGAGCTTTATTGAGAGCTGCTTGCGACACCTTTTCGTCGCTGGTCGCTATGCCAGAGAAGGTTGGTAGCGGGCTTCCCATTTTGATTTTGACAAGAGCCTGCAATTCTTCCCTCATCTTAACCAGCGTCCCATTCTTCGGTTGAGCTGCCAAAAGCGTCTGCACCAGACGCAGTGCTTTCGAGTAGTCGGGGGTGGGTGTGGCGATGAAATACCGGCGAACCAAATATGTGCTCACGGGAGATGCGGCGTGATCGTTGGCAAACATCTCGGCATACTTCATCATTTCGGGAGGCGAGGCATTGACAATCGACTCGCGAAATCGGTTCATCAATTCATTATCTTTCGTACCCTTCACGGTCATCTCTTTGAGGTGCGAAGCATCGCCCTCCATTTCAACGCTCTTTCCGGGTTGTGTAAAGATCGGCTGCTCGGAGAAATTGGGAAACACCACCACAAGGGTTCCCTGTTGGGTGCAGGGAATCTCGTAGACGAAACGCCCGCCTTCGAGTTTGATGGTGTCGATTCCGTCTATCGCTCCATCTGTGCTGTAGACGTAAAACTCGCCCTGATTGAGATTGAGAAAGCGACCTTCCACCTTGAATCGATGGCCGTCTACGCCGCAAGAAGTCAGAACGAAGAGAAACAGCAGCAAGCCCACAACGGCTTTCAGGCAGATATAAGAAAACACATTGCCAAGCCTTTGAGTTCCAGCCAGGGTGTAAAATATGTATCGAACCATAGAAAACAACATGGGATAGAGACTCAAAAACTTGGCAATATTTTGACTGTTTGCAGACCAGAGAGCCTGCCTACAGTGCCGGTTTATCGATTTACTTTAGAGAATTCCAAATCGTTGGCAGCATAAGAAGCCAGCGATGGATTTTTGCGGATGGCGTTTTGCAAAGCCGTAGCAGCCGCGCTGTTGTTGCCTTGGCGAGCATTGACAATGGCCAGGAGGTAATCAGTGAGTCCATCGGCCTTCTTCACGTCTTTCAACGTAGCCGTTGCGCCCGCATAATTCTTGTTCAACAGTTTAGCCAAAGCAGCCATATTGGTGTCATACTCCTTCAGATTCTGTTCTGCAAGAGCATAATTTCCCTTCGCGATATTGAGAGCACCCACGGCCTTGTTGAAGTCGTTAGCACCCGAAGCCTTGGCAATCAAGTTTTCAGCTTCCTGCAAATTCCCGTTTTTCAGAGCCAAAAGACCGAGGTTGGCTTGAGCCTCCGGTGCGTTGTTGGCCTTTGAAAGAGCACGCTGGAAGAGGCTGCGCGCCTCGTTCTCATTGTCCATTTGCAAGGCCAAGATGCCGGCATTGTTCAGTGCACGATAGTCGGTAGGATACAGTTCGGCTGTTTTCTTATAGATGTCCATCGCCTCGCGGTCATTGTTCACCAGTGTTGCGGCATACAGCAGTTCGTCGACGCTCAGCTGAGAAGCATCGCTTGCATACTGTTGCAGAATCTGTTCGTCGCTACGACCAATCGTTTCGTAGTTGATGATGAGGCGTGCGCGGCGCAGTTCGGGTAGGATACCCGTAGCCAACTCGCGGAAACCGGCACTCATGTTACGTATCTGGCGTTCGCGTTCTTCAGGGTCTTTGTACATAGAGAGCACGCGCAGAATCACATCTTTGTCTTGAATGTTAGAGGCCTGAACCAGTTTTTGGAAGCCTTCCCAGTCTTGTGCCGTGTAGTGGGCATCGACATTCGCCTGCACCTTGTTCTGTTTGAGTTGATCTCTGACGTAGCCCTCGCCGGTGTTTTGGCGTTTGTTGGCCAGTTTGTCGTTAAAATTGAAGCCACCTTCGGGCGATGCATAGGCACTCACCTCTACGTTGCGGAGGTTCAATCCCTCGCGGTCGGCATTGATTTTCTGCAGCATCCGAACAAATTCGGTCACCGAATTGTTTTTCAATTCGCTCTTGCGGAGGTTGGCTTGGTTGATTAAGAACTTGATGTTAGCTTCCTGCCGTTGAGCTCTTACGCGTTGGAACGTGTCGGGAGCCAGGCAAAGACCGTCGTTAAGCAGGGCTTGCTTATAGAGTTGTGAGGTGGCAATCACACCGAAAGACACCTTCACGGCCGGCAGATTCACCTTTTTCTTACCCAAGCGTGCGTCGAAAGCGAGATAGAGATCGCTCTTCTGCATGTCGGGAACATAGTTGAACGAAGTCTTCATCGAGTAGCGTCCGCCCACTTTGTAGGCTACAGACTGGTTGTTACCCATCACCTTCTCTCCCTGGAAGGTAGAGCTCTCGCCTCTTGCCACCTGTCCGCCGGCAAAACGCAGTTCGGGCACCACCGTGACAACGGCTTTTTTCTTCATATACTTGGCCGGGAACCTTGCGTCGATGGTAGCCGGCACCTTACCACCCATCTCTTCCAACGGGGTGGGCGTTACGGTAAAGTTATCGGCAGACAAAGCACCCAGCTTTGAGCACGAGGTCAACGCCAACGAGGAAACAACTGAAAAGGTGAGGATTAGATTTCTCTTCATAATTAATAAAGTATTTAGAAAGCGTGCCGCGAGCGGGACTCGAACCCGCACAGCCATTACTGGCCAAGGGATTTTAAGTCCCTCGTGTCTACCAATTCCACCATTGCGGCATCCCAGACGAAAGGTCATGTGGAGCGGAAAACGAGACTCGAACTCGCGACCCCAACCTTGGCAAGGTTGTGCTCTACCAACTGAGCTATTTCCGCGCGATGGTTGTGATGCAAAGGTAAGCCTTTATGCCGTAAGTTCCAAAGGAATTTACACAATTTAATAATAGTGATTCGGGCGAAAGTTATTCGCAAAGAACGCCTGATGGGGGAGGGTTGGGTGGCGAATTGCGGATGGATGTCGATGCGGTTTCTGTCCCCATCAATCGTTCTTAGGAAGTGTTGATTTTGCCTGATGGATAAAAGTGTTTTTGATCTCTTAGCTTTCGATGTTTGTTTTCTTAGCTTTTGGCGCGCAAAAGCTAAGAGAATGCAGACTGTTTTCTTAGCTTTTGGAAACGGGTAGGATAGTAAGCTGATATTCAAATAGTTACGATGGCGATTTCTTATTTGTAAAACCTATATACCTATTTTATATAAAGCGGGCAGAACGGGGTCCTAGGATATGCTGAAAAGGGAAGTTGAAAAAATATTTTTCCGAAAAATGAAAAAAATATTTGTTTTTATTTGGAGGTTTCAAAATAAGTCAATACCTTTGCATCGCTTTTGAAACGAAAGCCTCGGGCGTTTAGCTCAGCTGGTTTAGAGCATCTGCCTTACAAGCAGAGGGTCGGCGGTTCGAATCCGTCAACGCCCACACAAGAGATTCCACAGGTAAAAAACCTGTGGAATTTGTTTTTTAAATATCTTTATATCTAATAAGGTGTAACCTCTCGGCAAAAAACATTAATTTTGCAATTCATCAGTATATATCGATCTATGAATCTTGATTTGCTTACCGCCATCTCGCCCATAGACGGGCGTTACAGGAACAAGACTGCTCCGTTGGCGGGATATTTTTCAGAATATGCTCTTATTCGGTATCGCGTGCGCGTGGAAGTGGAATATTTTATTGCGCTTTGTGAATTGCCCTTGCCGCAACTTGCCGGGGTAGACTGCGGTTTGTTTGAACGTATGAGAGATATTTATCGCCACTTTGACGAGGCGCAGGCGCAGCGCGTGAAAGACATCGAGAAGGTGACAAATCATGATGTGAAGGCCGTGGAATACTTTATTAAAGAAGAATTCGATGCTATTGGCGGACTGGAGGCTTATCAAGAGTTTGTTCATTTCGGGCTCACGTCGCAAGATATCAATAACACCAGCGTGCCGCTTTCGCTGAAAGAGGCCTTGCAGGAGGTGTATCTTCCGCAGGTGGAAGAGTTGGTGACACAACTGAAGGCTTATGCTCTGGAATGGAAAGAGGTGCCGATGTTGGCCAAAACGCATGGACAACCGGCCTCGCCAACGCGTCTTGGCAAGGAGATAGAGGTGTTTGTCTATCGTTTGGAAGAGCAGTTGGCACAGTTGAAAGCCTGTAAGATGTCGGCTAAATTCGGCGGGGCAACAGGTAATTATAATGCACACCGTGTGGCTTATCCTGGCGTAGACTGGAAAGAATTCGGCAATCGGTTTGTGGCCGAGCGGCTGGGACTGGTGCGAGAGCAGTTCACCACACAAATCAGCAACTATGATCACATGGGTGCTGTCTTTGATGCGATGCGCCGAATCAATACCATCCTCATCGATCTCGACCGCGATTTCTGGATGTATATCTCGATGGACTACTTCAAACAGAAGATAAAAGCCGGCGAGGTGGGGTCGAGTGCGATGCCCCATAAGGTGAATCCTATCGACTTTGAAAATAGCGAGGGTAACCTCGGAGTGGCCAATGCAATGTTGCAGTTCTTGGCTCGCAAACTGCCGGTGAGCCGTCTTCAACGCGATTTGACCGATTCTACGGTGCTGCGCAACATAGGAGTGCCGATGGCGCATGCGCTGATAGCCGTGCAAAGTACGCTCAAAGGACTGCGTAAACTGATACTCAACGAGGAGAAATTGACCGCCGATTTGGAGAATACTTGGGCTGTTGTGGCCGAGGCTATTCAAACGATTCTGCGCCGAGAGGCCTATCCGCATCCCTACGAAGCCTTGAAGGCTCTCACCCGAACCCATGAGAAGATGACGGCAGAAACGATTCATGCCTTTATCCAGGGCCTGGAAGTGAGCGACGAGGTGAAGGCGGAACTGATGGCGATCACTCCGTGGAATTATACGGGAATATAAGTGTTGAAGCGAAAAAATAAAATCATCGGGATGGAAAATTGATCAATGGAATGCCGTAAGAGAGATAAGAAAAGAAGAAAAAACGGTCTTTCATCTTTGCATCTTTCATCCCTACATCTCTAAAATAAAGAATCATCACGAAACCGTGAGGTTAAAAAAGAAGTAAATTATGGAATCAGAATTGGAAAAGAAGCCTCAAGAGGCGTCCGCAGGACAGCCGGAGGAGAGCCGTGAAGGCTACAGTGCAACAGCAGGGAGCTACTCCCGAACCTATGGAAATGACGGTGCTAAACCGCAAAGACCAAGAATCCACACACAGCGGGCTTACTCGGCCGGTCGCCATAATGGTGGAGACGACGAGGGCGCGTTCCGTCCCGAGGGCTTCGGAGCGGGTTTGCAAAGTGCAGGTGCTTCGCAACAAAGGCCTTATCGCCCGCGGTACAACAACTACAACAACGAAAATGGAGGCTATCAACCTCGTGGCTATAACGCCCGCGGCGGTTATCAGCCGCGTCAGGAGGGTGGGTACCGTCCGCGCTACAATAACAACGCCGAGGGGGAGAATGGCTATCAGCCTCGCGGTGGTTATCAACCGCGTCCTGAAGGCGGATATCGGCCGCGTCAGGAGGGTGGCTATCAACCCAAACAAGAGGGCGGCTACACTTCGCGAGCCAACTATCAGCCGCGCCAAGAGGGTGGCTATCGGCCACACTTCAATAATGGCGCTGAGGGTGAAGGTGGCTATCAGCCGCATGGTGGTTATCAACCCCGGCCCTATAACGCCCGTGGTGGCTATAACAATAATAACGCTCGCGGCGGTTATCAACCGCATGGGGGATACCAGCCGGGTGGCTATCAGCCCCGCGGTGGCTATCAACCTCGCGGTGGTTATCAGCCGGGTGGCTACCAAAAGCAGCGCACGCCGGGCTATAACCCCAATGCTAAGTATAGCTTGAAGAAGCGTATAGAATATAAGGAGGAACATATCGACCCGAACGAACCGCTTCGCTTAAACAAATTCTTGGCCAATGCTGGTATATGCAGTCGTCGGGAGGCCGACCAATTCATACAGGCCGGTATGGTGAAGGTGAACGGAAACGTCGTGACCGAACTGGGAACGAAGGTGCTTCGCAGCGATGAAATCGTCTTCCACGAACAACCTGTCTCGCTGGAAAAGAAGGTATACGTACTCATCAACAAACCTAAAGATTATGTAACGACCAGCGACGACCCGCAACAACGCAAGACGGTGATGGACATTGTGAAGGGTGTGTGCCCTGAACGCATCTATCCTGTAGGCCGACTCGACCGCAATACCACGGGCGTTCTGCTTCTTACCAACGACGGAGACTTGGCCAGTAAGCTGGCACATCCCAAGTTCTTGAAGAAGAAGGTCTACCATGTGTTCCTCGATAAAGAGCTCACCGAACACGACCGCCAGCAGATTGCCAGCGGAATCACCCTCGAGGATGGCGAAATACATGCCGATGCCATCGAATATTCCAACGAAAAGGATAAGGCGCAGGTGGGTATCGAAATCCATAGCGGGAAGAACCGCATCGTGCGCCGCATCTTCGAACACTTGGGTTATCGGGTGGTACGACTCGACCGTGTGCAGTTTGCCGGACTCACGAAGAAGAATCTGCGTCGCGGCGACTGGCGTTTCCTCACCGAAAAAGAGGTGGATATGCTGAGAATGGGTGCTTTTGAATAATTAAACAAGGAGCGAAAGAGGAAGGGAGTTGAAGGAATGAAGACAAAGGTCTGCTGTGGGCAGTGCCACAACGATAGTCCTGGCAGAACAGTATGCGAGTAGGCATCCACGAGCAGTTGTCTTCATTCCTTCTCTGCTTATCCCTCAGGAGGTGCGTTTTCTCGCCTTGACAAAGGTCTGTGCCGATTGGATGTTGTCCGATGAGGTGCGATGAAAACAACCGTTTCTCACTCCTTTTATGAAAATTAGAATGGATAAACTTCAGAGAACAAAGGTGGTAGACGTATTGCGCCGCACCGATTTCGGGGCAGACGTGAACGTAAAAGGATGGGTTCGGACGCATCGCAGCAGTAAGGCGGTGGATTTTATCGCCCTCAACGACGGCTCGACCATTAAGAATGTGCAGTTGGTGGTAGACCCGACACACTTTGATGCCGAACTGCTGAAACAAATCACTACCGGTGCTTGTATCAGTGCGACGGGTGTGTTGGTGGAAAGTCAGGGGCAGGGACAGAGCTCCGAGATACAATGCCGAGACATCACGCTCTACGGCGGTTGTGCTACCGACTATCCGATGCAGAAAAAAGGTCAGAGCTTCGAATATATGCGGCAGCACGCTCATCTGCGTCTGCGCACCAATACTTTCGGAGCCGTCATGCGCATACGGCATCATATGGCAATAGCCATTCACCAATACTTTCACGAACACGGATTCTTCTATTTCCACACGCCGCTCATCACCGCAAGCGATGCAGAGGGTGCGGGCGAGATGTTTCAGGTGACGACGAAGAATCTCTACGACTTGGAGAAAGATGAGAACGGAAAAATCATCTATTCGGACGATTTCTTCGGGAAGATGACCAGTCTGACGGTGAGCGGACAGCTCGAAGGCGAACTCGGTGCAACGGCTCTTGGACAGATATATACCTTCGGTCCGACTTTCCGCGCAGAGAATAGCAACACGCCACGACATCTGGCTGAGTTCTGGATGATAGAGCCGGAAGTGGCTTTTATCGAACTGGCCGACTTGATGCACCTGGAAGAAGATTTCATTAAATATTGCGTGCGTTGGGCATTGGAGAAATGTCGGGATGATCTTGAGTTCCTTAACAAGATGATCGACCCCACATTGCTCGACCGTCTCGAAGGTGTGGTGCGCGAAGATTTCGTCCGCCTCACCTATACCGACGGAATCCGCATTCTTGAAGAAGCCGTGAAGGGTGGTCGGAAGTTTGAGTTCCCCATCAGTTGGGGGATGGATTTGGCCAGCGAACACGAACGCTTCCTCGTAGAAGAACATTTCAAGAAACCTGTTATCATGACCGATTATCCTAAGGGCATTAAGGCTTTTTACATGAAACTTAATGACGACGGGAAGACGGTGCAGGGCACTGACGTGCTCTTCCCTCAGATTGGCGAAATTATTGGCGGTAGTGTGCGTGAGGAAAACTACGATAAGCTGGTAGCACAAATCGAGGAACGACAGATCCCGATGAAGGATATGTGGTGGTATCTTGACACTCGCCGCTATGGCACTTGTCCTCACGGCGGTTTTGGTTTGGGCTTCGAGCGGCTCATCCTCTTCGTTACGGGTATGCAGAACATTCGCGATGTCATCCCATTCCCCAGAACACCGAAGTCGGCAGAGTTCTAAAATAATCGACAATTGAGAATGACAATTGATAATAGACCATCGATTCTATTTGATCACTGATGGTTGAGAATTGATAATTGGCAATTATTCCAATTGATAGCAAACTGAATCGGCGACGATTTTCCATTTAAAAGGAGAGTCGTCGCTTTTGTTTTACTCTGCATGCCATGAAAGAATCTATCCCGACGGTTAGTCTTGATGTTTCTGACAAGGCTGAATCTGATAGAAAGATGAATGGAGATGAGGCCAGGAAAAATAATTTATGACGGTCTTTTAGAACTAAAAACGTCATAGTAATTTATTTTTTTGCCGCTGGGACTCAATTGGTGCTCAAATAATTTATTTTTCCACCGCGGAGTAAAAAGACATGGAAAAATAATTTATTTTTCGGCCGCTGCGTGCCAATTGACGCTAAAATAATTTATTTTTTCGTCACGGGGCAAAAAGGCACGCTTCAATAATTTATTTTGAAATGACTGTAGGAGATACCTCCAACCGACTGCTCTCTTGACGGCTTAATGACAAAAGAAGGAGGCACCCCCTTGCGGAAGCACCTCCAACAGTTAATGGCATTTCTTTATGATGAGAGGGTTACTCTGCAATCTGAACCGTTGCGCGGCGGTTGAAAGAGATGGGCGAGAGTTCGTTCACGCCACCCTTGCCGGCAGTTGTAATCTTATCGCGGTTTACACCCATGTTCACCAGTTCGTTGGCTACAGTCTCAGCACGCTTTTCAGACAGGCGTTGGTTGTAGTCAGACTTACCTGTTGCGCTGTCGGCATAACCAGTAACATTGATACTCGAACCATTCTCCTTAGCATATTTGGCCAGAGCCTGAACGTTTACGAGATCTTTCTTCGAGGCAATGTTGGTCTTATTGAGGTTGAAGAAGACGGACACCGGTGTGGTGATAAACTCTTTTACGGTCTTAGTTTCAGCCGGTTTCTGATTGGCTAGCATGTCGCGGAGGCGGGCATTCTCGGCATTGGCATCGTTGAGCTGAGCATTGAGTGCATCAATCTGTGCCTGTGAGAGAGCCTTGATAGCATCTACGTCGGGAGTTTTGTTCCAACCCGTTTTTCCGAGGTTCAATGTAAGACCCACTTCTGCATAGAGCAGGTTGTCTTTCATTTCCCAACCGCGGCGGTTCGTCTTGCTGAAGGAAGCTCCGTCCATATCTTCTTCGTAGCGGTTCCATCCCAATTCCAGGTTCACGGCAACGCGATCGCTCACGCGGAACGTGTTCAGGATACCTGCACTCAGGTTCATGGCGTAGAAATTGTAGGTCATACTACGGCCGATTCCACCGCCCAGGAAAGGAATCACATTCCAAACACGTTTGGGATTGTAACCCAAGAGCATGTTGCTCACGTTGAAGAGGATGTGTTCATCGAGTGTCCAGAACTTGTTGTCACCGCTGTATTTTTCGTCTACTACGGTTTTGCCCCAGAAGCCTTGCAGTTTGGTGCGAAGACCCAGACCCGGAGTGAACCACTTGCCCACTGCAACAGCTACGCCAGGGTTCGAACGGAACTTTTTGAACGGACTTCTTGCCAACCCGTTGCCATGCTCCTGATTGGAATACCAGGCTTGCCACTCGCCGCCGGCTTGAATAAACCAGTTGCTCCAAAAGGAATTGGTCGAGACACTGTATTTCTGTACGGGTTCATTTTCTTGCGCTGCGGCTGTGAACGAGATGCCGGCAAACGCTAATACAATCAATAATTTTTTCATAACTATATTATTATAAGCATAAAAGTGCTGAACAATGGGTGCAAAGTTAGTGATTATTTCCTAAAAAATGCTCTGCCTACCATAGCTGTGGGCATTTTAACGAACTTTATGCCGAGTGTGCGAGGAGTAAATGAAAGGTAAAGTTGAGGACGAATGAGGGGTAAAAGCTGCGAAAGCATCACTTGTTTGAAGTAAATGAAGGACCAAGTTGAGGACGAATGAGGAGGATAAGAGGACAACCGAGGAAGACGGGGAATTTAGTTGAGCAGTCGATCGATGTCTGTTTGTGGTAGGATGGCGAGGATCTTTTTGCCGTCGGGGGTATAGTTGACATTGGGACAGGCGAAGAGCGAGTTGACCATGTTCTCCATTTCGTCATTGCCGAGCACCTGACCGTAGGGAACAGCAGCAGTGCGGGCCAAACTCAGGGCCAAGGAACGATGGATTTCGTCTTGTGCGGTCGTGCTTTTCTCGAGTGCCGAGGCGATCATGTCGTGCACCATCTCGGTGGGAGCGATGCCGTCGAGACCGGCAGGAACGGCATGGATGGCGTAGCTGCGGGCTCCAAGTGAGGTGAGTTCGAAGCCCAGACTCTCTATCTCGGGCATGATTTTCTCCACGATCAGGTCTTCGGCGGTGGAGAGTTGGACGACTTCGGGGAAGAGTACTTTTTGCGAGATACCGTTGTGCTGGGTGGCTTGACGCAGATATTGTTCGAAGAGAATGCGGAGATGGGCGCGGTGTTGGTCGATAATCATCAGGCCCGACTTCACAGCCGTGAGGATATATCGCCCTTTATATTGATAGTGTGCGGGCGATTTGTCTTCGAGATGAGGCTGGGGATGGGCCGAATCGGTTGGTGGGATGAGCTCATTAGAAGACTCTTCGGGAAAGAGGCCTGGCATATGGTTTTCAGTCTTTTGTTCGGTGTAGAGCTGTTCCCATCCAGAAGATGCGGAGGAGTGATGGCGTGCGGGAACATCTTCGAAAGGGTTGTAGTGGGGATTATAGTTGATTCGTGGTGCAGAGGTGGGTGAAGGAGCTTGTGCATTGAAGACAGGGATGTCGGGACGACTATCGGTGTTGAAGTCGATGGTAGGTACATCGTTGAAGAGTCCCACGGCTTCTTTGACCGCAGCCGAGAGAATTTGCCAGACGGCTTGTTCGTTTTCGAATTTGATTTCGGTTTTGGTGGGATGGATGTTGACGTCGATATCCTCGGTGGGCACGTCGAAATAGATGAAGTAGGGCACTTGTTCGCCCGACGGAATCATCCGCTCCAGAGGCAGCATGACAGCTTTATTGAAGTAGGGATGCTTCATATATCGGCCGTTGACGAAGAAGTATTGGTGGGCACCTTTTTTGTGAGCCGATTCAGGTTTACCCACAAAGCCGCTGATTTTGCCCATTGATGTTTCGACGTTCATCGAGAGAAGATCTTGACTGATGCGTTTGCCGAAGATATCGACGATGCGTTGTTTGAGCAAGACGGATGGGAGATTGAAGATTTCGGTGCCGTTGCTTTGCAGGGTAAAGTGGATATTAGGATAGACGAGAGCGATGCGTTCGAAGGCGGTGATGATGTGATTGAGCTCGGTAGCGTTGGATTTAAGGAATTTGCGTCGTGCGGGAATGTTGAAGAAAAGGTTTTCGATGAGGAAATTACTGCCCGGAGTTGTGGCGCAGGGTTCTTGGCTTTGCACTTGCGAAGCAGCGATGAAGAGATGTGTACCCAAGTCGTCGTTGGGTCGTCGAGTCTTGAGTTCCACCTGTGCTACGGCAGCAATGGAGGCGAGGGCTTCTCCGCGGAAGCCCATGGTTCGGAGGGCGAAGAGATCGTCTGCGCGGCGGATTTTAGACGTCGCATGTCGGTCGAAGGCACGTCGGGCATCAGATGCAGACATGCCTTGCCCATTGTCGATCACCTGAACAGCGGTTTTCCCGGCATCGGTCACACTCACATCGATGCGTGTAGCACCAGCATCTACAGCGTTCTCTACAAGTTCTTTGATCATCGAGGCAGGGCGTTGAATCACCTCACCGGCTGCTATCTGATTGGCCACGGCTTCGGGTAGGAGTTGAATAATGTCGCTCATAACAAGGGCTTTTCTCTTGAGTTGAAAACGGATGCAAAGATAGTGAGAACGTGAAAGAAGGAGTCTGCACTCCTTCACATCTAAGTTCTCTTTTATTTTTCTGAAGAAATCTTCAGGCCCACGTCGGAGATTCCGGGGAGGATGTCGCGTTTCATATCGTGGCGAACGTCGACAACAAGACTGTCGCCCTCTTGGAGGCGCAGATGGGTGATGGGAAAGCGGTATTGAAAATGACTGATGCCGCGGGCAAGACGGGTGTCGTCTCGATTGCCGAAACGACAGTTGACGGTGTCGATGTGTTCCTCTCCTCCGGGAATCACACGCTGGTGCACCACGAGGGTAACAGCAGTGAAAGGATAGGAGGTATTGATGCGCAGGGCGAGCTCTTCGTTGTAGAGACCTGTGTGGGCCAGTGGAGGGACGTGAAAGCAGAGCGTGTCGTTCTTCTCCCAACCGCTTACGAGGGTATGTTGGTAGGTGTGGTAGACGGTGCGACGGGTGCAAGCCGCAGGCAGAAGCAGAATAGCGGCGAGCAAGAAAGAGCCGAAGGAAGAGGCAGAACAGAAAGACATGATTTATTCTTGTGGATGAACGGGAGGCGCAGCGGGTGAGTCACGACGGGGCGAACGCGACCGATGAGGAGCGTTGGGGCGGGCAGACCGTGCGTCTGGCGCAGTTCCCGGGCGTTGCGAACGTGTGGAATCCTTGGCCGGTCTGTCCGTTCGTCGCTCGCCGCGGGCCCGTGTCTGAGACATACGTTTGGGTCGGCGAGCCTTGTCGAACCGACTGATGTCGGCGTTGGCCAGAAGGTCGACGGGCTTTTCGGGTTCCTTCTTGCCAGCCTCCTCATCGAGAGTAGCAGGCTTTTCGCCGTGTCGGTTCATTTCGATGATGGTCCGAGCGCGGTCGGCCGAGATGGTTTCGAGATTAGCGGCCAGGTTTTTGTCGGTCGAATAGGTAACGGTGCCGGCCAGGATGTCGGCCTTAAAGACGAAGTATTCAGCGTCGAGCGTTTGCAGCGACACCTCTTTGCTGGGCATTCGCTTGCTGGCCTCGACATAATTGTCCACCTCATAGTTCAGACAACACTTCAGTTTGCCGCACATACCAGCCAGTTTCTGCGGATTGAGCGAGATATCTTGCAGCCGGGCAGCGTTGGTATTCACCGAAACGAAGTTCTTGTTCCAGGTGGCGCAGCAGAGTTCGCGTCCGCAGGGGCCAGTTCCGCCGATGCGTCCGGCCTCTTGTCGGGCACCGATCTGCTTCATTTCGATGCGCACGTGAAAGGTTTCGGCCAGCACCTTGATGAGCTGACGAAAGTCTACACGCTCGTCGGCGATGTAATAGAAGATAGCTTTGTTGCCATCGCCTTGGTATTCTACGTCGCCGATCTTCATTTTCAGTCCGAGATTTTTGGCGATCTCTCTACTTTGAATCATCGTATCGTTTTCTCTACTCTTGGCTTCGGCGTACTTATCCATATCGGTAGACTTGGCCAGACGATAAATTCTCTTGATGTCTTCAGGAGATTTGAGATTGGCCTTTTTGATTTGCAGTGGCACGAGTCTGCCGGTGAGGGTGACGATGCCGATGTCATGTCCCGGACTGGCCTCTACTGCCACGGTGTCTCCCTTCTTCAGGTCGAGTGCATTCACGTTATGGAAGTAGCCCTTTCGGGTATTTTTAAACTGCACCTCTACGAGATCGGTAGCATCGGGGTCGGCAGTGACGTCGGCCAGCCAGTCGTAGGTGTTGAGTTGGTGGTCTTGTCGGCAGCAGCCTTTGCAGGAAAGCCCGCGGTCGCAGCCCGAGGCCACTTTGAATTTCATATTTTTATAGTCCATTCTTGCTTATTGTTTGGTGGGTAAAAGGTTAGCTTTCCATCCGTTTGATGAAAAGAATCATGCGGATGGCAAAGTCGAAAAACACGATTTTTGCATTTGCGTTCTGACTGATGTCCCTTATCGTCAGGTCGATGAGTTGCAGGATGTCGATGATGTTTCTCTCGTGTACGAATCGTGCGAAGTTGCGTGTGAAGTTCTCTTCCTGCTGAGTCAGGTAGACGAGTTCAGGGTGATGGAAGTTGTACATAAAGTTCTCGCGCATCATCCGGGCGAAGTAAGTCAGCATTCGCTTCTGTTTCTCGCGTCCATAGCCGGCCACGGTCTCGCTCCAATGGCGCAGTTCGCGGATGTTTCGTTGGTAAGCCAGGCGCATGAGTTGGATAAAAAGGTCGAGAAAAAGACGATTCTCGTTGTCGGGCCGCAGTTCGGCCAAGGCCTTCGTCCAACTTCCGTTGGCGATACGTGCGATGCGGTGAGCCTGACTGGCATCAATGCCGCGGCGTTCTATCAAAGCCTGCTCGATGATGTCGGTGGAAATGCCATGGATGTCGATGCGCTGCGTTCGGCTGCGGATGGTGTCGAGCAGCAGTTCGGGCTCCTCGCACACGAGGATGAACACCGTCTTAGAGGGCGGTTCCTCAAAGAGTTTGAGCAGCTTGTTGGCACATTCCGAGTTCATTCTCTCGGGAAGCCACACGAGCGACACCTTATAGCCGCCCCGACTCGACTTCAAGCTGAGTCGTCGCACCAGCAAGTCGCTCTCGCCCACGCCTATTTGTGCCTGTTGATTGGTCGCGTTCATCTCGGCGAGCCATAGGTCTATCGTGAGGTAAGGCGTTTTTTCCAACATCGTGTGCCACTCCTGGGCAAAATCGTCGCTGGTCATCTTGTGTTCGCTCGACGTGCCTGTGGGGCGAATCACGGGGTAAGAGAAGTGCAGGTCGGGATGTTTCCACACGCGGGTCATGGCACATGAGGCGCACACACCGCAGGGATTGCCCTTGGCGTCTCGGTCTTCGCATAGCAGATAGGAGGCCATGGCCAGAGCCAGAGCCATCTTTCCGCTTCCCGTCGGACCGCATAACAACAGTGCATGCGGCAGCCGGTCTTCCTCGACCATCGCGACAAGACGTTTCCGAACGTCTTCCTGTCCAATCACGTCGTTCCAGTTCATAACACCTGTCGGGCCACTTCTTCAATCGAATCTACCGCCGAAACGGTGTAAAAATGTATTCCCGGCACGCCGCTTTGGTAGAGCTCGCGACACTGTTGCACAGCCCATTCCACGCCAAGAGCCTTTGCATCCTCGTCGTTGCGGCACTTGAGCACCTCGCGTGCCAAGTCTTCGGGAAGGTCGCAGTGAAAAACCTTCGGCACCACCGTCAGCTGACTCAACCGGGCAAAAGGCTTGATGCCCGGAATAATAGGGATGGTGATGCCCATGGTGCGGGCTTTCTTAACGAAGTCGAAGTATTTCCGATTGTCGAAAAACAGCTGTGTCACGGCATATCGGGCCCCCAACTCCTGTTTCTTTTTCAGGAAAGCCATGTCCATTTCCAGGTTCGGGGCCTCCTCATGTTTCTCCGGATAGCAGGCCACGCCATATTCGAAACGCTCGCCCGGATGCTTGATGGGGCTGCCATCGGCAAAAAAACCGTCGTTAAAGCGGTTCACCTGCGCCATCAAGTCGGTGGTATGGGCGTGTCCACCTGGTGTAGGTGTAAATACGCGATCGTCTTTGGCCTTGTCGCCACGCAGCAATAGCAGGTTGGAAATGCCGAGAAACTGAAGGTCGAGTAGTTCATACTCGATGCTTTCCACCGTCGATCCGCTACAGATCACGTGCGGAATCACCGGTATGCTGTATTTGTTTTGCAGGGCCGCGGCAATGGCAATCGTGCCGGGTCGGCGTCGAATGCGGTCGCGTTCGAACTGTCCGTTCTCCAGTTCTCTGTACACATACTCGCAGTTATGCGTGGTGATGTTGATATATTTGGGGCCATACTCGCACAGTCGGTTGAGCGTTGAGAACAGCGAAGCCGTTCCGTTGCCTTTGAGTGGCGGCAGAACCTCGAGAGAAAAGTTCTTTCCTTGGGGGGTATTGTTGATAAAGTCGCTGACTTTCATTCACCTTTTTCTTTCTATTTAATAAGGTGCAAAGATACAAAAAAAGTTCTTTTTTCGTTCCTTAAAAGGTGCATTTAGCCTTTCCAGACCACTAAAGCTCCGTACCGACGATTTTCAATTCTCGCCCCTGTTCATGCCTCGGCAGGCTCGATGTTAGGGATGGGGCCGAACAAAGATGGTGTAAGATTCGTTCCTCTCCGGTTGGATAGGGGACTGTGGATAGGTGTTTTCTGCAGTGGAAAAGTCTTTCTTTCGTCTGTTTTCCAATTCGTTGAAAATCAGACGTTTATAAAATGCTTTTCAAAAGCTAAGAAAATGACCTGCAAAAGCTAAGAAAACCGTTTGTAACTAATCACTGAAAATGAAGGAATATCGAAATTAGTGTAAACTAACTGATAATGAGTATGAAATGCTCTGATTTGCATGATGCTGAATTGTTTGTAAAAGGCAGGAAAGTGCAGATTTAGGCAGAAGTTCAGTTACCAGAGTGTTACCTTGTTTTGATGTAGGTAACGATGGTGCAGCATTCGGTAACTGAATTATTTTCGCTCGTGCATCTGTTGCTTCGGTCGGCAGTTTTCTGCGTAAGTGAGGAACGCTTTAATTCGGGTAACTTTACCCACAAATATTAAAGCGTATGAAAACAGAAAAGATGAAGGTGTTGCTCTACCTTAAAAAGAGCAGTTTGGACAAGTCGGGCAAGGCTCCGATTATGGGACGAATAACCATTGGGCGTTCCATTGCCCAATTTAGTTGTAAACTATCTTGTAATCCCGATTTGTGGAATCCCCGTGAGAGCAGGATGAACGGTAAGAGTCGTGAGGCAGTGGAGATTAACGGAAAGTTGGAGAATTTGTTACTTTCCATTCAATCGGCTTACCAATCATTGATTACCAAAGGTTGCCCATTTGATGCAACCGATGTAAAGGAGCAGTTTCAAGGCAGCGTGCAGGCAAGATGTATGCTTATCGAAAGATTGGATATGCTCATCAAGGAGAAAGAAAGTCATATCGGTATAGACATCAAGAAAGAGTCTATGTCCACCTATTATTCCACTCGAAAACAATTACAGGAGTTTATTCTGAAGAAGTATAATGTTTCAGACATGGCGTTCTCCCAATTGACCGAGAACTTCATATATGAGTTCCGCCAATACTACTTGGGGGTATGTGGCTTCCAAGAAAGTTCTTTCTTCGCAGTGGCATCACATTTGAAAACGGTTTGCAGGTTGGCTTACCGTGAGGGAATAGCCGATACACTGATGTTTGACAAAGCCCACATAGAAAGAGGAGATAAGAAAACGCCGAAGGCACTCAACAGGGAAGCCTTGGAGAAGTTAAAGGTTCTCCGCTTTGATGATTTGGAGGAGGAAATGGAAACGGCAAGGGATATTTTTCTCTTTGCCTGTTATACCGGTGCTGCGTATTGCGATTTGATGGAACTAAGCAAATCTTATCTTGTCCGTGATGACGAGGGAAGTTTGTGGCTGAAGTTCAACCGCCAAAAGACAGGCGTACTATGCCGTATCAAATTGCTGCCCGAAGCCATTAGTCTGATAGAGAAGTTTCACAACGATGAAAGGGAAACGCTGCTCCCCCATGTCAAGTACAAGAACTATCAGACTTGTCTGAAAGCCCTACGGCTTCGCGCAAGTATCCCGTTTCCCTTTACCACACATACAGCAAGGCACACCTTTGCCACCCTTATCACCTTGGAACAGGGCGTACCGATTGAAACGGTGAGCAAGATGCTCGGACATACGAGTGTAAGTATGACCGAGCGCTACGCAAAGGTAACACCCCAAAAGCTCTTTGAGGAATTTGACCGTTTCCTTTCTTTCACCGAAGATATGCAGTTGGTGATTTGACCAATTGCTTTCATTCAACAGCATTTTCAATAAAAATATACATACAAAACCATCAAGACAATGAGAAGTACATTCAAGATACTGTTCTATATCAACAGACAGAAGACAAAGGCAGACGGAAGGACTACCATTCTCTGCCGTATTACCATAGATGGAAAGAGTTCCGCCATAACCACAGGCGAGGAATGCCTGCCGGCAGAGTGGAACGCCAAACAAGGACAGACTACCGACAAAAGGATAAACAAAAAGCTAACAGAGTTCAGAGAACTTGTAGAAAATACTTATCGGGATTTGCTCGTAAGTGATGGAGTGGTAAGCGTGGAACTTATCAAGAACCGCTTGCAAGGTATTGCCATCCATCCGACAACGTTGCTTGCCATGAGCAAGACGGAATTGCAATCCGTCAAAGGGTGCGTGGGCAAATCAAGGGCAGAGGGAACCTATCAGAATTTTCTCTATTCAGATAAGTTACTTACGGAGTTTGTAAAGGATAAGGGAATGACGGATATAGTCATAGCCACTATAACGGAAGACTTGTTTGAAGAATACCGTTTCTATCTGAAAAAACGAGGCTTGGCAACAGCAACCATGAATCGCTATCTTTGTTGGCTGAGTAGGCTGATGTATCGTGCGGTCAGTCAAAGGCTCATTCGCTGTAATCCTTTTGAGAATGCCAAGTATGAGAAAGCGGAACAGAAGATACGCTTTCTGCAAAAGAGCGATGTTGCCAAACTCATGGCATTGAGAGTAATTGATAAGGAGGCTGAACAAGCAAGACGGATGTTTGTCTTTGCCTGTTTTACAGGTTTGGCTATTGCCGATATAGAACATTTGCAATACCGTCATATCCAAATGTCAGCAGACGGACAGAAATATATCCGAAAAGAACGGCAGAAGACAAAGATGGAGTTAATTGTGCCCCTGCACCCGATAGCGGAGACCATCATTAATCAATGCAAGAAAGAACAACCCAGCATGAAAGAAATGCAGACGGTGAAAGACAAAGACAACAGCTTTATCTTCCGAACTAATTGCAGCCGTAGCGTGATGAGTGCAAAGCTGAGCATCGTGGGCAAGGCTTGCGGTATCAGGGAACGGTTGTCCTACCACATGGCAAGGCACACGTTCGGCACGATGAGTTTAAGTGCAGGAATACCCATCGAGAGTATTGCCAAGATGATGGGGCATGCCTCTATATCTAGTACTCAAATCTACGCACAGGTGACAGACAATAAGATTTCGGAGGATATGGATAGCCTGATAAGGAAACATCAAAAAGAAGAGATAAAGGAGGAAGCCGTATGAATGTCAATCACCATCAAACAAAAAGAGAGCGCAGCTATTTCGAGTGGGGCGACAAGATGCAAATCATTCGTAAAGGCAAAGGTGAAATAGCGATGACAGAGAGTGAATTGGTAGATTTCTTCGGTGTAACATGGAGGAAACTCAATTATCGATTGCAACTGCTCCTCAAAACATATACCCTACATCCCGGTGAAAGGAATGCAGGGGAGGTAAAAGTATTCGTGAACGGACGGTTGCGAGGATATGCTCCACTTTATCCGCTCACTATCATTATCGCTTTGTCTTATCAATTGGACAGCATGGAAGCCCACTTGTTCAGAAAACACATCTGCCAAGAGTTACAACACCCCACACCTATGGTAGAACAGATATTCCTATACGGAAGTGGCAGTATCAATTGATATACTTTTCTCTTTCACCGATATTATCTTACTACATTACTACAGTAAGAGGTAATACGGTGAAAGAAAAAGGTTTGGTGTTGTAGTCAGAAAGTAGAAATAGTCTTTACTACGTACTGACTACCTATATTTGTCATTTAAGCCCACTTTTCTTGTTCAGAACCATAAATAACGGATATTTAGCCTGCAAAAGAAAAAGCGTGCATCAAAGGTAATTTCTTTGATGCACGCTTTAAATCTCGACAATCCGTCTCAGAAGTCTATCCTGTAAAGTAGATTTAACACCGTTGTTTTCAGTCTTCTCGGCTCAATAGTACCCGTTTTCAAGTTATAGGCATGCCCCGAATACTCTCTATAATTAGTGGCATTCAATCCTTTGAGGGCAAATTCGTGCGAGGTGTTTTTGCAATTGATGCGATAGCTGATGCTATAATGCAACAAGAAGATGGGTGAAAATTCGTTTTCAAAAGCTCTTCTTTCGTCGTAAACGGTTTCTTTATCGGGATGTGCCAACGTTGCAAGTGTGTTGACAGGCGAGTAACGGTCGCCCCCTTGCAAGGTAGTCCGGATATTTACACCCAATACATTACGTTTACTACGCCCCATCATCCACTCTTTACCGATAAGTCCATTTAAGATGTAATGCCGGTTAAAGCGTGTGTTATACCATTTACCATCGCCGCCTTTATACTTAGAGTCGAATACAGACGCCGTTACCATGTAGTAAAGTCCGTGTGACATATATTTCTCCAATGTTACATCCACACCGTAATTATATCCCTTTCCCTTGCTCACTAATTGGTCTTCGATGTGGTAAGAACGCCGATTGATGAGTGAGTAGGAACTATCGGCTATAACTGGAATGTTGGTGAGATATTGATAATAGGGTTCAATCTTTATGCCGAGATTGTCGGAAAAGCGGTAATGATAAGACAAAGATACGTTTTGCGAGCGGGTGAAATCAAGGTCTTTGTTAACTGAAGCCTGGCCTGTCGTTGCATTTTTTACAAAGTATACGTCCAGTTTTTCCATTCGACTATACAATCCATAGGCAAATCCCAGCGAGCTCTTATCGGTTACCTGCCATTTCAAAGCGATGCGCGGCTCTATTGTCCAATGGTTATTGAGAGTAAGTAACTGACCGTTAATACCGACCGTAGCTGATAGTTTGTTGCTGAGATTGAACAGCGAGCTGCTGTAAACCGACCCCAACACTGTATTGCCTTTACCCTCTGAAAGGCGTTGAAGTGGTTGTTGATAATATGGTGCCATATCAAACTGCATATCATAGTGCATGTTGGTAATTGTGATACCTGTTTTATTGGTATGGCGTGAACTGTATTTCTTATTGAAGAATGAGTTGAGCACCATGTTGGTATAACGCACTTTGAAATCGACATTTGGTTTTTCGTTCATCGAAACATCGTATACGTCTTCCCAAGCATCGGTTTGCGAGAAAGTAAGGGCAAGCGTTGTTTTCAGCATTCCGCCGTTATTCCACAAGTAACGGTGTGACAGTCCGGCCGCAGCCGATGTTTGTTTGGCTTGAGAATCTTTTGCATCGTCGGCATATTCCCAGTCTGCAGGTTTGCGCATTTCTGGTTTTACTTTATCGATAAGTGCTGTAGTCCAAAAAGAAAATATGCCTGCATGAGCGGTCGGAAAGTTGAGTTTAAAATTCAGGTCTTGATAATCCAGCGATTGTGCCATATCTTTATTGCTGTTCAGTTTATTGAGTAGACCCAGCGTGGAATAGCGATAGTTGAAGATATAAGATGCTTTGCCGCGTTTACCGAGTGGTCCTTCGGAAGCGGCATCAATGCCGAGAACACCCAACTGAAATGTATGTTGAAACCGTTGATTGTTACCATTGCGCAGCCGCATGTCAAAGATGCCCGAGATGGCGTTATTGTATTCTGCAGGGAAAGCTGATGTATAAAAGTCGGAATTGCCTAATACATTACTGCTTAAAGAGGTAAGAATGCCCCCTCCGAACGAGCCCATGTCGGCAAAGTGATTGGGGTTGGGTATCTCTACATCTTCCAATCGCCATTGCAAAAAGCCCGGTGAATTGCCATGAATAGAGATACCATTATTCGATATGCCCGAGGCAACGCCGGCAAAAGCACTCACAAGACGGGCGGGATCGTCCATACCACCTGCAAAACGGCTGGCTTCTTCGGTACTAAGCATACGTGCCCCCGTCAAGGTCATCTTGTTTAATGGCCGGCTTTTGTCTATCTGTGCACGCACTACTACTTCGCCAAGGGAACTCGGACGTTCTTTCAGCTGAACCTCCAAATTTACTTCTTTGGCAGAGGTAAGTATGATGCCTTTCACGATTTCAGTTTCATAACCCATAAAAGACACCTGTAAATCATATCGTCCCACAGGAATATCGGGCAGCACAAATAGCCCTTTATCATTGGTAACAGTTGTTTGACCTTCTGCATTGATAATCTTTACACTTGCCGAAGACAACGGTGCAGCTGATGCTGCATCAATTACTAAACCACGTATTGTTTGTGTAGGAAGTGCCTCTTGGGCAAACAAGGTTGTTGTATTTAACCAACCACACACTGTAAAACAGATGATAAGAATTTGTTTTGTCATAAGTTTTTTAAATAAATATTATGTTCTATGTTTTGTGATCAACTGCAAATACTGCTTTTGTACAACTTTTCCTGTTATGGGTAGACACATACAAGAGAGATAAAGTTGAGCAAAAGAAGCCTTGGAAAACCGTTTGTTTATGGAGAATACGGCACGCTTCGCGCACGTATACAAAAGTGTAAATGCGGTTTTAGATATTAGGAGTGTGTGTTAGCAAATTATTTGAAACACACAAATATAAAGCGTTAAAAGTTGTAGAGAAACTCCTATTTCTCTGTAACAGCATCACGCCTTTATTGCTATGTGTCAAACAATTATTACTATTCACGATGACAAAGATACAATAAATATTATAAAATGAACCCAAGAAGAACGAAAATTTTTATATTGAGACATAAATAAAACGGTACTTGGAGTAGATGCATCTCTGCCCAAGTGCCGTTATCCTTTCAGCAATATTACGCTTATAGCCTTTATCCTGTTCGACAACTCTTGTAATTCTCCTCCAGTATCTTCTCCAAGTCCGAAGCCTTGTAGAGTATCTTTCCTGCAAACTGTGTGTAGGGGATAATCTTCCTGTCTCGGTAGTCCTGCAAGGTACGGGGACTGATGTACAGCCGCTCGCACACTTCCTTGCCCGTAAGGAAAAGCTCACCGGCAAAGAGCGGCTTGTGTGTCTGTGCCACTTCCTTAATTCTCTTGCTTACTCCACTGATAGCGGACAGCACTACCTGCATATCGTCCGCTTCCATATTCAAATTTCTTATCTGTTCCATAATCTACGTGTTTATTTTATTTTTCCGTTTTTGATTTCTCTGATTTGGTCTGAAGCAATGCTTCCACATCCTCACGCTTGTAATAGCACTTGTGTCCAATTTGTGTAAACGGCAGCACACCCGTATCACGATAATGCTGCAAGGTGCGCTTGCTGATGTTCAACAGCCGGCACACATCTCCGTTGTGCAGCCAGTCCGTGTGCTTACTCTTTTCTCCGAATGCCTTGTGGCAGCATTCTGCAAGGCTCAAAATTTCATCTCGAAGCTTTGCCCAATTGGTTTCTGTAATGATGTAATAGTTCATAATTTTATATTGTTATTGTTTGTTGTTTCAAATCTTTCCAGTTTCCATCGGCAAAGATAATGGCGTGCGTACACCTCTCAAAGCCATGGGGAACAGTAGGGAAGTATCGGGAACAATCGGGAAAAGAGCAATCCGTTTCATCAGTTCACATTTGCATTTTCCTGTCCCGTCTTTTTTCTTTCATTGCAAAGACAATCCAAGCGAGTGTAGAGGAAAGTTCACTTATCCTTTGCCGAGCGCAGCTTGTCTTATGCAAAATTAATATTGGATATTTCTTATTCCATCACTTTTCATTCAAGTGGCAGCTTGTGGCGCTATGACTGGGACAAAAGAGACAGATTGATATTCTCGTTACTACCCAAATGAGGCTAACAAGATAATCAAAGCAAACGACTGCATCTGAAAGCAAACAACGACATCGATATTCCAGCCAACCTTTTCTTCTGACTATCCGATTTTTGCTTAATGAGGCAATAAATGCTCTTCTTTTTGACTTGCTTCCCTAAGAATTTAGCAGCAGACTGACGCAACATTATGCAAGAAGCCTCTGAATGCTTGGAAGTTACGCATTCTCACCCTAACTTCACTCTTGGAAACCAATTCAAGGAAATAATGAAAAGAGAAGCAGATGCAGGCAATATAAACGACAGGCGAAATCACAATCGCAGGGGTAGCTCGTCCAAGAATGCAGAGATAGAAGCCTATCTCTCCATGCATTATGAGTTCAGATACAACACGGTATTGGGAAGAACCGAATACCGTAATAGGAGTTGTAGTCATTTTGCAAAGGTTGGTCGTTATGAAATCAACACGCTCCGTAGGGAACTCGATTGCGATGAAGGCATATCGACTTCCTCCGAGAACCTGTATTCCATCATCGAGAGCAGTTTTTCTCCGCGCATCAATCCCATACAGGAGTATTTCAAAGGATTGCCACTGATAGATATAGGCGATGATAGTAGCTGTGGTGGTAGTTACAGCAGTAGTGTTGTGCCTCCTTCCTTTTTATTGAAAGCTATTCCCGATTTGGCAAGCTGCGTGGTTGTCCGTAACTCCCAAAAATGGCTGCCGTATCTCACCAAATGGCTTGTGGCAGTGGTTGCCAATGCAATGGACGACCGCGAGTGCCGTAACCACACCTGCCTCGTGCTGACAGGCGAACAGGGCAAGTTCAAGACCACGTTCCTAGACCTGCTCTGTCCACCTGCCCTACATGGTTACAGTTACACGGGCAAGATATATCCGCAGGAGAAGGACACACTTACCTATATCGGGCAGAACCTTATCGTAAACATTGACGACCAGCTCAAAGCCCTCAACAAACGGGACGAAAACGAACTGAAAAACCTCATCACCTGTCCGATGATTAAATATCGCATGCCCTATGACAAATATGTGGAGGAACATCCCCACTTGGCGAGCTTTGTGGCATCAGTGAACGGCAATGACTTTCTTACCGACCCGACAGGCAGCAGACGGTTTCTTCCCTTTGAAGTTCTTTCCATAGACATAGAGAAAGCCAAGCGTATTTCAATGGACAATGTCTATGCTGAAGCCAAAGCCCTGTTAAAGTCAGGTTTTCGCTATTGGTTTGATGATGAAGAGATAGCCGAACTATACAGGGAGAGTGAGGACTTTCAAGTACAGACTGCAGAAATGGAGCTATTGTTGCGTTGCTTCGAGAAACCAGCGGAAGATGAAAACTATTCGTTAATGACCACTACGGAGATACTCACTTATTTGGGTGTTTATACCCACCAGCTACTTGTTGCCAAGCGTATGGGCGAAGCCTTGAAGAAAGCAGGATATATAAAGGTGAGTAAACGAAGAAACGGAGGCAGCCCCATCTATGTCTACAAGATTAGAAAAATCTTGCCATGTCCACTCATTCAAACTTGTAGTAGCCAGATGTAGTAGAATGTGTAGTATCTCCACATACCACTAACTATTGCTGATTATCAATCATTTATATTAAAATAGTATGTAGTAAGAAGAAAGATGAAAAAGTTTGGAGGGGAAAAACTTAGGAAAAGAGAATTTCATTCAAACGGCATTCAAATATCATTCAAACCAACCATTATTATTCAAATAAGAATTATCCAACCATTTAAAGTTTATGACAATGAAAGAAGAAGATTTATCATTCATCAAGCGATACCCCATTGTGGCGTATCTCGAAAGGAAAGGCAACAAGCCTGTACGCAGAACACCGACCTATGCGCTGTACCGCTCACCGCTCAGGGATGAAACACATCCGAGTTTCAAGGTGGACACAGAGAAGAACCTTTGGATAGACTATGCCGAAGGCAGGGGCGGAAGCATCATCGACCTCTGTATGCGATTGGAGAACTGCACGCTCTCGGAAGCCATCTGTCGTTTGGGGCAGACCACTTCCTTTGATACAGCGTGCAACAATGTCGTACTCTCAAAAGAGAAGGCATACAGCAGCAATGGTAGTATCAGACTACCAAAAGAGGAAATGGCAAACGGGGCGAGGAGACTGATAGATGTATCAGACATCTTACCGTCACATTTACAGGAGTATCTTACAAAGGTGCGCTGCATCAACTTGGAAAAAGCATTGCCCTTTCTCAAATCCATCAGCTATGAGGTAAGAGGAAGAAGATACGAAGCCATCGGCTTTGCCAACCTCTCCGGCGGCTATGAACTTCGGGACGACAAGACGTTCAAAGGAACGATTGCCCCAAAGGACATCACTCCGATATTTGAGGACAAAGCGCAGCCCGTCTGTCTGTTCGAGGGATTTATGGACTTTCTCTCTTTCCTTTCAATGAAAGAAGAAGTGAATAACTGCTGCCTTGTGATGAACTCTGTGAGCAACATAGGAAGAAGTATCCGCTACCTGAACAACCATCAAGTATCTTCTATCCGTACTTTCCTTGATAACGACGACGCAGGGCGGAGAGCAACACAGGAGCTGATAAAGGCAGGTTTTAAGGTAGAAGATATATCCCGATATTACAAAGACCTCAAAGACCTCAACGAGTATCATGTCAGCTGTGTTCGTGAGCAACAGAAAAAGTTGGAGAAAACACCCAAAACAAGCAATAAACCCAAACAAGTCAAACTTAAAATACGATAGAGCAATGAAAAAGATGAAAGCAAGCAGAGAGGAGATAGACCAATCCATAAAAGAAGCGTTCAACATGAACAGACAGGAAAGTAATGAAAGAACAGAAAGGAAAAGTCTTACATACTACTTGGGAGATACAGAAGATGAGGCGGAAGAACAACCACAGGCAAAATCTCCATCAAAGGAAATAGATTGCCGAGAAGTAATAGCTTCCGAGCCATCCGAACCTACACTGCACACAGAGAATGCAACCGTTCAACGGCGTATCAGTGCCAAGATGAGACGGGGAACGCTCGAAGCCTACAAACAGGCGTTCCTTGTTCCGACCAAATTGAACGACCGAAAGGCGGTTTATCTGAGCAGGGCTACGCAGGAGCGTGCCGACTTCGTCGTCCGCAGGTTGGGTGACAGGGGCAGCAACCTCTCAAGTTTCGTGGAGAACATCGTGCGCCTCCATCTGGAGGAGTACGGTGAGGACATAGAGAAATGGAGAAAGCTATAAACCGCAGAAAAAGGGACGTGGAAGGAATTTCAAAAGAATTATTTCATGCTCTAATCCTACAATTGCATTAAAATATGACGTCATTTTCTTATAAATATGACGTCTTATTTGACCAGAAATGACGTCATATTTTTGCTAAGCAGACATCTGAACGATGAGAACATCGCGAACGCTGTTAAACACAGAATGCACAGCATTCGCGTTTCAACGGCAAAACGCCTCGTGCGTAAATGGTCTTATCACTGACATTGCAAGATGTCAGTTTGTACCCACAAACTGCGCTTGCTCCCCTTGTCAGACTGTCGGGGAGGTTAGACCGTAATCACTCCGTTCTCATCGGTCAGCCATCAGGAATTAAGCAATAACGAAAAGAGGACTTTTATATGAACAGATACAATAGCAAGACTGCCCGATGGCAGCAGCAGGAGAAGAAAGAACAGCTGATGAACAAGACTGAGTTCATCAAGGTAAGATGTACCTTAGAGGAAAAGCAACGAATTAAATCAAAGGCAGAAAGCACAGGGCGGAAGTTCTCTGATTACTGTCGCGAGATGCTTCTTAATGGAGAAGTTATTTCTGTTCCTAAGATGACGGACAATGAAAAGGAAACCATAGAGGTGTTGAGACGAACAGCCTACTTCTTTACACATGTTTCCAACCTTATCAAGGTAAAGGATGATGCGTGGGTACTGATTACTCAAAGTCTTTCCTATCTGGCAAGGGAAGCTTTTAAACGTTTCTTTAATCCCAAATACCGTATTGAGGGAAGGGCAATTAAACTCTTAAATCTGATGGAGAATGATAGGAAAATGTAAGGCAATCGCGCACGGCAGCAATGCACTGGAATATATTTTCAGAGAGGGGAAACTCGATAAAGCGCTTCTCTTTCACAATCTCTGCGGCACTACGCCAAAGGAGATTTACGAGGAAATGAAGATGGTCAGCGATTACAACACACGTTGCAGAAACAAGTTCCTGCGTATCGAAATCGGCATAGCACCACAAGATGAGAAAAGATTGAGTCTTGCGTCTGTCCGTAACCTTGCGTCAAACTTTGCAATACGCATGGAACTTGCCAACCATCAATGGGTGGCAGTAACACACAAGGATACCGATAATATGCATATCCATATTATTGCCAATCGTATCAACCTGTACGGAGAAGTGTATGACACCACCTTTGTGAGTAACCGAGCAGCAAGGGTTGCAGAGGAACTCAGCCGCAAGTATGGCTTGACCATCGCAAAGGAAGTAAAGGCGGAAAGGACACACCAAAAGGCAAAAGCCAATCCGACAAGAGAACAAACAAAGCAGCAGGTGCAGAAGATATGCTATACCTTACTTGATAGGTACAAAGACCCAGGCATCGCAGGGTATTCCATGTTCCTCTATAGCCTTAGCAAGAGTGGTGTAACCATTGAACGTTTGAAAAATAAGCAGGGCAAGGTCTATGGCTTGAAGTTCTCCTACAACGGGCAATGTTTCAAGGCTTCCGAAATCGGCAGGGAGTTCGGATACCACTCTTTGCAAAAGAACTTTGAGATAGCCAACAAAGCCGAAACAAAGAAGACGATAACAAAAGCTCACACAATAGCAGACAAGACTACAAAGAATAAAGTTCAATCCGATACAGGTTATCAACTTGTTCCTCCCAGCCGTTCCTATACGTCACCTGCCAACACAAATGAAAGTTCATCTATTGCACAAGCCGTTGGCAATGTGGCAAGTACTGCCATAAATGCAGCCGAAGAGATCATTTCTGGAGCAGGCGGGTTAATCAACCCACAGACACACGGTGATGATTATGCCGAGACAGCATGGCAGCACAGACTCAGAAACCAAGCCAAGAAAAAGAAGAAAAGAGGGAGAGGATTGTAATCACTTTTCGTTATTCCTGTCTTTTCCAAAAAACGAAGACAAAGCAAAAGAGAGAAATCTTCATCAAAAACGCTTGTTATTCAAAGTAAATGATTATCTTTGTACATAGAATGATGAGCGTTCTTTGTTTGATAGAGAATGGTGACTCTTATTCTATCCTATAAAGATAAAGAGTTCTTAATAAAAGAATTTAAAGATTTATAGAATTTAAATAAAACGATTGATTTTTTAGAATCATAGAAAACAAGAATCTTATTATTTTATGTTCTAGTTAAAGACATGGACATGTAAACATCTTTCGTAAGTTGTAAGTAGTAAATGATAAAAGAAGAATGAAGGTATGGTGCAAGATATTTCAAAGGTATTATTCACAATGACTGTAACTGCACCAACATTCTTCTCACTAGCACTAACGGGAATAGTTAAAGATAGTAAGATTTACTATGATGTGTAGAGAAAATTTTGGTCAGACTACATCTGTCCTAATAGTTTTGAGTGGTGGGCTATCAATGGTAGCCTACTATTTATGTTATCTTGTATAATAGGTGTTTCTGTCTATCTTAAATATAAAAGTAGACGTTTTAAAGAGGCTAAGTCTATTGTCGCTATTTCCTATTCAAATATGTCACACCGTGGAGGAGAACAAGTTCTGTCATCTGTAATTCCATGGCTCACGGTTTTTGCGGAGAAAACAGATTTTAGAATCTTATTTTTTTGTATCGTACTACAATGTTGCCTTATCGCAATTACTAGTTACAATAATAGCAACTACAATATAATCTGTTCAATATTAGGCTATAGATATTATGAAGTACATACAGAAGAGAATACCTATATACTACTTTCTAAAAAATGTATTAGAAATAAGAATGATATAAAATTATATATAGATATAACAGATTATATGGGTTTAATTATTAAAAATAAGAAATAAATATGAGCCAATTTTATGCCTTAATGCCTGATAATACAGTGAAATATATTTCACTTAGCCAGGAAGTTATTGATGATGTAAGAAACATCTTTGTTCATGCTGCAGAAAAGCTAAAGCACGAAGATATGGAAGAAGATGAATTTAATGGGGATATATTAACTAGAAGTGGAGAGAACATTACTTATGTCAATTATTCATTACCTGATGATTTCAATAGAATACCTAATAACCAAGCCGATATGTCAGAATATGATATAGAAGGAGATATTCCTAAAAGTATTTTCTGGTATGAAAATGGTAGGTATTTTTTTCAAGTCTTTAGTAAAAGGAATATGTTATCGCGCAAGACTGTTTTAAAAGTAGAGTACGGAAACTCTTTTGCAAGGATGCGAGAAAACGCATTTATAATTGAAGATAAAGTCAATGCTATATACGAAAATGGCAGATTCTATTTTCAGAGTTATACAAGTGCAAATCAGATTTTTTCTCTAATCGATTTTGTCACAGAAGCAACTAATGGTGAAATAGATTCTTTCGGTAGGAACGAAAGCTTAGAGGTGGATACGGCCCAAATTAAGAATATTGGAAATGTTAAGACTAGACGCTTGATTAAGATATTATCTATTACCGGAAATATTTCTACATTCACAAGAAAAGCACTTGGTACAAAGAAAAACCTACTAAAGAGATATGGTATAAATGCTCGAATTGATGAAGAAGGAAAGCTTATTCTTCCAACTCGTACTGTTGCAGAGCTTAATAGAACTTTAGAGTTCTTAAATGAAGACATTTTCAGAGGAGCTATAACAAATAGCCTATATCGCTCAAATTCCAAAAAGAAAGACAAATAATAACACAAAACGAGTTTTAACATTGAGTTGGTACAAACAAAAGCAATAAATTGAACATTTTTTTCGAAGAAAACGCTTGTTATTCAAAGCAAATAATTATCTTTGCAAATAGAATAACAAGCGTTTCTTTGTTAATGCAGAAACTTGCGACTAAAAGCAATTCGCTCGTTTCCAAATCGTTACCTATTTAGTTTGTGCAACGAGGTAACTTCTTTATTTTCAATTATATACACTTTAGTAAATATCTCGCAAGGTAAAAGCTAAGAAAATGAGATGCGAAAGCTAAGAGATGGAGGAGTAAGGAGGGAAGTAGAAAGTAGTAAGGAGGAAAGTAGGAAGGAGCGAGGAGGGAAGTAGTAGGAAGTAAGGAGGGAGGCAGGAAGGAGTAAAGAGGGCAGGGGTGGAGTAGCCGAGGTAGGAAACAACCCCATCGGGGTTGGTCTGTTGGTAGGGCACGGTTGACGAATGAAATGAGCCTGCCCTGCCTAAGAGGGCCATTCATCCCTTCAACCCCATGGGGATACGTCTGTTTTTCAATCTTAATCATCACTTGTCGATGGCACAAAAAAGCAACGACCACCAAGAAATCTCTTGGTGGTCGTTGACTGTAGCGGGACCCAGGATTGAACTGGGGACCTCATGATTATGAATCATGCGCTCTAACCAGCTGAGCTATCCCGCCGTGTTTGATGCTGGTTTGCGGGTGCAAAGGTAAGAGAAAAATGCGAAACCCGCAAAAAAATGCATGTTTTTTATTCAGTTCCCTATAAAATATCGTACTTTTGTAAGCCGAGAGTTATCAACATGAGCTATTAACTCACTTGCTTATGAACAAAGAAAAACTATGTATAGAACATGAGCTCCGGTCTAATTCGGTCGGTATTATCTGGGATTTAATCAGTACCGAGGCCGGACTGTCTCGCTGGTTTGCCGACAGTGTGAGGCAAGAGGATGATCGTTTCACCTTTCTGTGGGGAGAGGTTTGGAGCCATCACGAAACGAGAACGGCCACCATTCTGAAGAAAATCAAGAACGAACTGATCCGAATCAAATGGGATGACGAAGACGGAGAGGAGGCTTATTTCGAACTGAAGATGGACAAAAGCCACATCACCAACGATTATGTGCTCACCATTACCGACTTTGCTTGGCCTGAAGAGGCGGACAGTCTGCGCACGATATGGGGCGACAGCCTGGCTCGACTGCGGCAGTCGAGCGGAATCTAAAACAATCCTGCCGTGCCTTTCGCCCTTCTTACAGTCTCTATATATAAAAAGGTGAAATCTACATATCTTTACATCCGGTATATGAAAACATTTGTTTCTCTCCTTATTTTGTTGGCTGCACTGACGGCATGCCAACCTACCGATGACGAGAAAGCGGCTCCGCTGCTCGCCAAAATCGAACGACTCAACGGTCAAGGGAGGTATCAAACGGCTTTAGACTCCATCCGTCTGCTCCGAAAAAACTTTCCACAGGCCCTGGAAACCCGTAAAAAGGCATTGATTCTGTGGCAGGAGGCTTCGCTGAAGATGGCCCAAGCGGATATTGCTAAGACCGATTCGGCACTGCAACAGGTGCTTCGAAGTTTAGAAACGGGAAAGTATGGTTTGCGCACCGCCAACCGAATGCGTGCTCGGCGCGACTCGTTGCAGATTCGTTACGACGCCCTCTGCGCAATGGTCAGGGCGATACACCGCCGGCAAAAATAAGAGGCGGTAGCCTCTATACGGCCTGACGGCAACCCGTAAGACCGTGGTCTTGTGCCTGACAGCTGCCCTTCGCCAGACGCATGAGGGGCAGAATGCCGTCGGTGCAAAAAGAGACTTCCCCTTTGTCGTTTCGCGAATAATGCGTAATTTTGCAGCAAACAGGTCACGTTCGACAGTCGGAGAAAAATCCTCGGCAGTCGGTGTGCAACAGTTTTTTGCACCAACAACTCACACAACAATGGCAGGACAAGTCACAACAGAAAGTCTGTTCCGAGACACGATGGAAGAGTGCCGATCGCTTTTCGAGAAGAAACTGCACGACTATGGCGCGTCGTGGCGCATCATGCGCCCCTCGTCGCTGACGGATCAGTTGTTGATCAAGGCTAAACGCATCCGATCTCTCGAAACAAAAAAGGCCAGTTGGGTGGGAGAAGGCATTCGTCCTGAGTTCATTGCTCTCATCAACTATGGCATCATCGGCTTGATACAGCTCGAAAAAGGCTTTGCCGACACCGTGGATATGAAGGCCGAAGAGGCTGCTGCGCTCTATCGCACGCATGCCGAAGAGGCGTTGCAACTGATGCTCAAGAAGAACCACGACTATGACGAAGCATGGCGCGTGATGCGTGTGAGCAGCTATACGGACTTGATTCTGACTAAGATTCAACGCGTTAAAGAGATGGAGGATCTGCACGAAGAGACACTCGTGTCTGAAGGAATCGATGCCAACTATCTGGATATTATCAACTATGCTGTGTTCGGAGCCATCCAGTTAAAAGAGGAAGAAGGACGGTAAACAAAACAAAAACGTGAAGACGGCAGGGTATATAGGGGTCAATGTGTGTCGATTTCTCTTGGGCATCACCTTCATTTTTTCGGGTTATGTCAAGGCAATCGACCCGCTTGGCACGCAATATAAGATAGCTGATTATCTTGCGGCGGTGAATTTAGCCGGTGTTTTGCCCGATTGGATCACGCTGACAGCCTCTGTTGGTGTATCGGCCGTAGAGTTCTCGCTGGGCATTTTCCTGCTCTTCGCCATTCAAAGGCGGCAGGTCTCGCGACTGGTTCTGCTCTTTATGGGCGTCATGACGCTCATTTCGGTGTGGCTCTTCTTGAGCAATCCGGTGAAAGATTGTGGTTGTTTCGGTGATGCCATCCATCTTTCCAACGGCGAGACCTTAGCGAAAAACCTCGTTTTGCTGGTGGCGGCGGTGGTGGTGGCTTGTCGGCCGTTGTGCATGGTGCGGTTTATCTCCAAGCCCAATCAGTGGATTGCCACCAATTATACAGTGGTGTTCATCGTCGTCTCGAGCTTGTTCTGTCTCTACGACCTACCTTTTTTCGACTTCCGTCCTTATCATATCGGAGCCGATATACGGAAAGGCATGGAGATTCCGGCAGGTGCACCGCAACCGAAGTTCGAGACAACGTTCATCCTTAGCAAAGATGGCGTGCAGCGAGAATTCGGTCTTGACAATTATCCTGACTCGACATGGGCTTTCGTAAACAGTAAAACTGTGCAGACGGAAGAGGGCTATGTGCCGCCCATTCACGACTTCGCCATCTGCGATGGCACCTCGGGAGAAGACCTGACGGCACAGATCCTGGCCAGAAAAGGCTATTCTTTTGTGCTCGTTTCGCCCTATCTCGAACAGGCCGACGATACCAATTTCGGTGCCATCGACCGGATTTACGAGTATGCACGCAGGGAAAACGTTCCCATGTTCGGCCTGACTGCCAGTCGGAATCAGGCCATCCGTCGCTGGCAAGAGCTCACTGGCGCAGAATATCCTTTCTATACAGCGGATGCTACCACGCTAAAAACAATCATTAGAAGCAACCCTGGTCTGATATTATTAAAGAATGGGGTGGTGGTGAACAAGTGGAGTCATAACCGTTTGCCCACTGAAGAGGAACTCAATGGCCCGCTCGAACAACTCGATATCGGTAAAATCAATCCTGCAAGCATCACCGAAAAAATTACGATGATTGCCCTTTGGTTTGTTCTTCCGCTGTTGTTGCTTACCCTCACAGATAGACTTTGGGCCTGGACTCGGTGGATGAAAGAGAAGAAAAGACGAAATAAGATATATCAACTTTTAAAGAAAAGAAGAAAAATGAGAAAGAAAATTGTAGCAGGAAACTGGAAAATGAACCTGAACCTGCAGGAAGGTGTGGCACTGGTTAAAGAACTCAACGAGGCTCTTTCGGCTGATCAACCTAACTGCGACGTCATTGTCTGCACTCCGTTTATCCACCTGGCAACCGTTGCAGGCTTGCTGAACGGTAAGCCAATAAGCCTCGGTGCAGAGAACTGCGCTGATAAAGAGAAAGGTGCTTACACGGGAGAAGTATCGGCAGAAATGGTGAAAAGCACCGGCGCAGAATATGTTATACTGGGCCATTCGGAACGTAGACAATATTATAGAGAGACTCCTGAGATTCTCAAAGAGAAGGTTGAGCTGGCTCTGAAAAATGGTTTGAAGGTGATTTTCTGTATCGGCGAGACCTTGGAAGAGCGTGAAGCCAACAAGCAAAACGAAGTTTGCAAGGCCGAACTCGAAGGTTCTGTCTTCCATCTCTCTGCTGAAGAGTTTGCCAATGTTGTCATTGCTTATGAGCCTATCTGGGCTATCGGAACGGGAAAAACCGCTACGTCTGATCAAGCAGAAGAGATTCACGCCTTCATCCGTTCGGCCATTGCCGAGAAATTTGGTAAAGATGTGGCCGAACAAACTTCTATCTTGTATGGCGGAAGTTGCAAAGCCAGCAACGCACCTGAGCTCTTTGCCAAGCCCAACATCGATGGTGGACTCATTGGCGGAGCTGCTTTGAAATGCGCAGACTTTAAAGGTATCATCGACGCTTGGAAGAAATAACCGGTCGTTTCAAACCTTTCGGGACGATGGATGCTGGTCGATGGCAAGCTACAAGGTCGGCTTTCTGCGGGCAACATCCATCTCCCTGCTTTTCAATCAGGAACTTATCACCCAACATTTAGCAACATGACACGATTCGTCGCTTTACTCCTCATAATGGTTTGCACTTCTTTTACTGTGGAAGCACAAACCTATACGGAACATTTGAAGAAGAAAGAACCCAACAAACAAGGCACAGTGATGGTGATACAGAGTGCCGAGATAGACGAATTGGTGAATGGACGAAGCGGCATTGTACAAGAAACAAAGCCGATAAAAAACGAAAAAAGCATACCCCAACCCGGTAAACAGTCTGCTTCTACGGGCAAAACACCGGCAGCCAGTGTAACTTCTGCAACGAAAGAGTCTGGATCTAAGCATGAAAACGACTCTGCCAGGAAAGGAGAAACACCTAAAAAGGATGTTCCGCCGCACAACAATGCCACTAAAAATGCCGATGACGACGAACTGAAAATTCCCGTTATAGACACCCGAAAGAAGGTGATGCGGGGTGGTTACAAGGTAGATGGCTATCGGGTTCAGGCCTTTGCTGGTGGCAACTCTCGCGAAGACAAACGCAAGGCGCAGCAAGCAGGCGACAAAATCAAAGCCGCTTATCCCGATCAACCCGTCTATGTACACTTCTACTCCCCCCGTTGGATTTGCAGAGTGGGCAATTACAGAAGCATGGAAGAGGCCAGTAGAATGCTCACGGCTGTGCAAGCGTTGGGTTATAAGCAAGCGGTGATCGTGAAAGGAAAGATAACAGTGCAGTATTAAAGACGTTTTTTGAGTGTTATCGGTTTCAAAAAGAATGCGCTTTTTTGATATATCGCGCTCTTTCCATCTCAATTTGCCAACTGAAAACACCTTTATTCAGAAACTCCTCCACATCAAAACACAATATCCTACAAATGCTTCCGGAAAACGAATACAGAGAAGGGCTCGACGAATTGGCGGCACATTACCGCCGAACACTTGAACTGTTGGGCGAAGATCCGCAACGAGAAGGATTGGAAAAGACGCCTATGCGTGTGGCGAAGGCCATGCAAGTGCTCACTCGGGGCTATTCTCAAGATGCGCGAAAGGTGCTCACCGATGCCCTTTTTGCCGAGAAATACAATCAGATGGTCATCGTAAAAGACATCGATTTCTTCTCTCTTTGCGAGCATCACTTGCTTCCTTTCTACGGGAAAGCGCATGTTGCCTACATCCCCAACGGCTATATCACGGGTCTAAGCAAAGTAGCCAGAGTGGTAGACATCTTCAGTCATCGACTACAAGTGCAGGAAAGGATGACCCAACAGATCAAAGACTGCATCCAAGACACCCTAAAACCTCTCGGCGTGATGGTCGTTGTCGAGGCCAAACACCTATGTATGCAAATGCGCGGTGTCGAAAAACAAAACTCAGTGACCACTACCAGCGATTTCAGCGGAGCTTTCAATCAAGCTAAAACCCGAGAAGAATTCATGAATTTGTTGAGAGGCGAATATAAAACTTTTTAACTCTTGTGAGTGCAAGGTTCTTTTCATGAGATGTTTATCTTTTGACTTTACAAATAAAAAATCAAGATGAAAAAAATCAAATTCTTAACAATGGCATTGAGCTGCATGGCAGTTCTCGGCCTCACCTCATGTCTTAGCGATAACGGTAACGACAATGTGCAGTACAAACTCCTTGGAACGACGGAGAAAACGGTCTATATGAACGCTATCACCGGTAGTTATAAGGGTAAGCTGAAGTACATGACGGCGCGTCAAGACGGCAAACTCGACTCGACGGACATTACCTGGACCATCACTCGAGACTCGGTTCTCACTGTCACCAACTTCCCCGTAAAGGTGTTGGCCAACTACATTACGAAGGCCGATGTGAAAGCAACGGTAGAGAGTGCTTCACCGGTGAGCTTCAAAGCCATGGTAAAAGTGCCTTCCTATACGCTCGAACAGTATTACCAACAGGGCTATTATCTGTTTGGCTTGCTGCCCAAAGAGAAAATCACCTTTATGGCAGGAACGAAGAAAGCCACGGTTAACTACGCCAAAAGGATTCCCTCCGGCAGTTTGAGACAGTCTTATCTGTATCCCGAAATTGTTTATTACAAAGGCTCATCAACCGGTTATATCCTCGTCGAAAACGTGGTGATTGATTCTGAAATCTACGAAGTCAATATGCCGTTGCTGCTGGTTGGCAAGAAACAATAGTTGAGAATGAAATTGATTTCCTGGAATGTCAACGGTCTGCGGGCCTGTGTTGGCAAAGGTTTTGAGACGATTTTCAAAACGCTCGATGCCGATTTCTTCTGCCTTCAAGAGACAAAAATGCAGGCCGGACAGCTCGATTTGCAATTCCCCGGTTATGCGTCTTATTGGAATTATGCCGAGAAAAAAGGCTACTCGGGCACGGCGATATACACCAAACACCGCCCCTTGAGCGTGAGTTACGGCATCGGTGTGGAGGCGCACGACCATGAAGGGCGGGTGATCACCCTTGAGATGGACACCTTTTACCTCGTGACAGTTTACACGCCCAATGCCCAAGAAGAGCTTCGAAGGTTGGACTACCGCCTGCAATGGGAAACCGATTTTCAGGCCTACCTTCATGACTTGAATCAGAAAAAACCGGTCATTGTGTGCGGAGACATGAATGTGGCCCACCAGGAAATAGACCTCAAGAACCCCAAAACCAATCGCCGCAATGCAGGATTCACCGATGAAGAGCGGGAGAAAATGACGCAACTCCTGGACAAAGGCTTTGTCGACAGCTTTCGTTTTCTCCATCCCGACGAGGCTACTTATAGCTGGTGGTCCTATCGTTTCAAAGCACGTGAGCGCAATACGGGGTGGCGCATCGACTACTTCTTGGTGTCCAACCTGCTGAAAGACCGCATCCTCGATGCCAAGATACACACCGACATCTTTGGAAGCGATCATTGTCCGGTGGAATTAGACTTAAGATAAACGTCGCCCAGAGCTCTTTTCGCTCTGTTTGACGTATCAAAATACCCCTTAGAGGCTGCGTGAACGGCTTCTAAGGGGTATTTCTTTTGAGACGAACGAGCACTGTTTGGGTTTCGATCGTCGAATTGCTGCCGATCCATCGGCATGAAAAAGGCCTGACACCGCATGGGTATTAGGCCTTTTGTTTTCTTTTTCGAAGCGTAAGTATCTCTTACTCTGCAACGGGTGCACCGCCTCTTTTCTCCTTGATACGTGCTTTCTTGCCCGTAAGTCCACGGAGATAGTAGAGCCGAGCGCGACGAACCTTACCGCGCTTGTTCACCTCGATGCTATCGATGTTCGGCGATTCGATGGGGAAGATACGTTCAACACCGATGGTGCCCGACATCTTGCGAACCGTGAAACGCTTCTTCTCTCCATGTCCGGAGATGCGAATCACAACGCCACGATAGAGCTGGATACGTTCTTTTGTTCCCTCGACAATTTTGTAAGCGACAGTAATGGTGTCTCCCGAGTTGAATTGGGGAAACTTCTTGCCGGTTGCAAATGCTTCTTCAGCAACTTTAATCAAATCCATTTTGCTTGATATTTAAATTGTTTATTGTCCCAACGTAACATAGCAAGGCTACTCTTCCTCCTGCCAGCGATTACGCCAAAAGCGGTGCAAAGTTACGATTTTTTGTTGATGTGCCAAAGGATGAAGTCCTAAAATACGACCTGATGGCGATTCTTCTCACTGAGAAATGCGACAGGACATGCCGTACTCATCGAATTTTCCACCCCGTTGCGCATTCATTGATGACTATTTTACTTCTTACTCCTTTTCCCCTTCTTCTTCCATCTCTTAGTTTTCGCCGCGCGTTTTCTTAGCTTTTGCAGTTCATTTTCTTAGCTTTTGCAGTTCATTTTCTTAGCTTTTGCAGTTCATTTTCTTAGCTTTTGCAATATGTTTTCTAAACGATTGATTGTCAGATGTTTGTGAAGCTAATCCGGAGGGGTGACTTTGGGGGGAGTTAAAGTTCGTAGTTAGACTGTCCATCGCCCTCGCCATGCAGCGCCTCTTTAAAGTCTTTCCAACTTTGGAAGCCCACAAAAAGAGCGATCTTATCCAGCGTCTCAGGAGTCGGTTTCCCAGAGTCGGCCAAATGCATCCACACCTTTCGTAGCGCAGAAGGGTGTAACGACACGCGATGACGGGCAAATTCCATCGCCAACTTCTCAAAGTCGGAAGCCAATGTGATGCTTTTGCCCACCTTCTTTTCCACCTCGGCGAGCAAAATCTTCAATTCTTGTTTCATTCTCTACTATGCAAATTGAAATATTTTGGTTGCAAAGGTAGAAAAAAGTTGATAAGAAAAGCAGGGCCAACACCGTCGAAATTCCTGCCAAATGTTAGGCTTATACCCACTTTTAGGTATTGTCGGGGCAGGGTGGAAAGCGTAAATTTGCAAGCCTATCAATATGGAACAAAAAAGAATTACATTAACAAACAAAGAATTTTATGAGCAGAAACATATTCTCACAGATGAGTGGCGAAACATCCGAAGTAGAAAATACACCCTTTCGTTATAGACAAGAGAACGACAATTTTTTCAACCGTGTAACCGTGACCGTAGACAAAGAGGGCATGCTCGAACAGAGATTCAATGAGCAAAATCCCAAGGATATGACTGGCATACGCGTCGTTGGCCCCATTGATGCTACCGATTTAGCCTTCCTTTCCAAGCTCTCTTCGGGTAACGAACTCGAAAGTCTGCACTCCATCAACCTGCACGATGCTCTCATTGGCTGTCTTCCTCCGCGGTGTTTCGAGGGCTTGGTCTATCTCACCCATCTTTATCTACCTACCGGTTTGGAAGAAATCGGCGATTTTGCTCTTGCCAACTGCAACGCACTCACCGAGATCATCCTGCCTCAAGGTTTAAAACGCATCGGGCAGCAGGCTTTCATCAACCTGCATCTACATTCTATTTGCATTCCGGCAAGCGTAGAACACATCGGCGAAGGGGCTCTTGCCGGTATCAAAGAGCTGACAGAGGTGTGTGTAGACAGGGCAAACGGAAGGTTTAGGCTGATAGACGGTCTGCTCATTGATGAGCGCGAGAAACTACTGTTGCAGTGTTTCAACTTCAAAACGGGTGAAGTACGCATCGCAGAGGGTATTGACCGCATCGGCACGCTGGCCTTTGGTCGAGCGCAAGAGGTCACTTCTGTGTATATTCCGCAGTCGGTGAGGCGCATCGGAGCAGATGCCTTCGCCTCTACTTACAGCTTGCAGTGTATCAATGTGGAAGAAACGAATGTCAACTACAGTTCCATCGAGGGTGTTCTCTTCGATAAGGCACAGACAGAACTGATTTGTTATCCGTCATCAAGGGAGGTAACAGAATATGTTGTCCCTGCAACGGTGCGTGTCTTGGCGGCAGGGGCCTTTCAAGAGGTGGGCGGACAAAATTCGCATGTGGGCAAAACGGAGAAGAACCGGCAGATGCTCAAACGCGTAGAATTGCCCGAGGGACTCGAAGAAATCGGTGCCGACGCCTTCCTTTTCTCGGGCATCGAACACGTCAATCTTCCTTCCAGCGTGAGGAAAATAGGTCGTAATAGTTTCTACTACACCAATATTGAGGAGGCGATCGTCCCTGAAGGCGTACAACGACTGGAAGATGGTGTTTTCTATGCTTGTTATTCGCTTAGGAAGGTGTCGCTACCCTCTACGTTAAAATATGTCGGTGCAGGTGTATTCGATCTTTCCGACGGTCTGAAAAACATCGAGATACACGCCCAAGTACCACCGGAATGCCATTCGGAGGCCTTCGGAAAGATTGGGACACACCCCAAACTACATGTCGTTGGGGGAGATCTCGCTGCCTATGAAGCCGACGAACAGTGGGTTATGCTCTCGGATCGGAAGATGAGTACCCGTCTCCGTCTCAATGCGCCGTTGAGATTGGATGCCGCATCTAAAGAGAAACTCAAACATATAGCCCTTTATCAGGAAACCAGTAAACGGGTAGCGGTGTTGGATAAAGACTTTTTCCGACGGAAAAATTAATGCTTCCGATACTTTCATTCATAGTCAATCATGTTCAATCACTTAAATTAATCTCTTTATGAAAAGATTTTTATCTCTCTTTTTGTTGTTAACAACTGCCCTCATTGCGATGGCGCAAGAAGCCTACAAACAGAAAGACGACCACTATTTCAACCAAGTGGTGCTGCAAGTGACGGCTCCCGGCACGCTGGAACAAGCCTATTATAACGCCAGCCCCAGCAGTATACAGGGCTTAAAGGTAGAAGGACCGATGAACGAGGCCGACATGCGCTTCATCGCCAGCCTCTCTGCACCCGGCAATTTGGGTAGTTTGCATTCCATTAACCTGCATGATGCGCAGCTCGAGCACATCCCCGACAACTGCTTCAAGGGTCAAACCTACGTTACCAACTTCTATTTTCCCGCCACACTGAAAGAAATCGGCAGCTTTGCCTTTGCTCATGTAGGATCGTTGCAAGAGATCACTCTACCCGAAGGCTTAGAGCGCATTGGCGAACAGGCTTTTGTGGGAACGGTGCAGACGAAGAATCTTGTCATTCCCGCTTCGGTTGTGCAGATTGGCGACGGTGCTTTTGCTCACCTCAAAAAAGCCGTTAGCGTGTCGGTGGCCGCTGGTAATCCGGCATTCAAAGTGGATAACGGGCTTCTCATCGACCTTCGCACCAACCGATTGCTGCAATGTTTTGTCTATCGAACGGGCGAACTCGATCTGCCTGGTACGCTTGAGAGCATCGGAGGTCTGGCTTTCGGCACGGCATCCAAGCTGACCAGCATCCATATCCCGGCCTCTATCAAGGAGATCGGCGAGGATGCGTTTGCCGCTACCTATGCGCTTGCCTCTATTGAGGTAGAGACGGCCAGCGAACACTTTGTTTCGGTAGACGGTGTGCTCTTCAACAAGGCGCAGACCACGCTCATCTGCTATCCCACCTCCAAGCACGGAACGACTTATACCGTGCCCGCCACGGTGCGCGAACTGGCTACCGGAGCTTTCCAAGAGTGCGGTGGAGGAAATGCTTACAAAGACATCAAGAAGAGTTCGGAAAAGAGAAAGGTGGCACTGGCCCACATTCGATTGCCCGAAGGTCTTGAAAAAATGGGCAAATATGCCTTTACCTACACCGGTGTGGCCGACATCAACATTCCCAAAACTGTGCGCGAGATAGGCAAAGAGTGTTTCTACTACTCGGATATCGAGACGATCGAAGTGCCCGAGGGCGTTACTCGCATCGAAGACGGCACGTTTGCTTATTGCTATTCGCTCGAAACGCTCTCATTGCCCTCTACCCTTCGCCATATTGGGGCCAAGGTATTCTGTATGGACGACCGGATGACCACGCTCAATATCTCTGCCCAAACACCGCCAACGCTCGACGACGAGACGTTCAATCTCCTCGGAGCCACCCTCGCTTTGCATGTGCCCAAGGGGTCGAAAAAGGCTTATGAGAGAGCAGCGGGTTGGAGTGACTTCTCTTTCGATAGCATTGAAGACGATCTGAAGGTGGTGACGGCTCTGCAAACGGTGCCCCAAGCACAGGCAGAGGCTGTGGAAGTGGCACGTTACAACCTCTCCGGCTGTCGCCTCTCGGCCCCTGAACGTGGTGTCAACCTCGTGAAGATGAGCGATGGCAGGGTGAAAAAAGTGCTGGTGGAATAGCCCTCTCGCCGCATGCAGAAAGACGAACGGACGTATGACGTCTGGTTCGTTTCTACCCCATAGTTGCCGGATGGTGCCTAACGGTGCCATCCGGCATTTTTCAATTTAGCTCGAAACGAGGCATCGCTATTTCTTTGTGAGGATGTAAAGACTGCCTTTTCAATAAGCGGGAAACGGTTTTTTGGGCAATCTCTATAATCGATTGAAAACCCATCTCTTATCAGATGATTTTCAAAACCTTAGCTTTTGGCGTGCAAAAGCTAAGAAAACGCAGGGCGAAAGCTAAGAAAATGAAGTGCGAAAGCTAAGAGATGGAGGAGTAAGGGGGGAGTAGTAAGGAGTAAGGGGGAAAGTAGTAAGTAGTAAAGGGGGGAGGTCGTAAGGAGTAGGGATAGATCTGTTGGTAGGGTAGGATGAGCAAGTGAAGCGCAGCGATCTTGTTGAAGCGATGCTCCTTCATAACAACCCTATCGGGGGTGGTATGTTTTTAATGGAGAATGGATTATTGAGAATAGATCAATGATTGCAGAGAGCGCATGGGAAAGGGCGTTTGATAAAAAGTCTTTCGTAGGCGCAAATCTTATTTTTTTGTACTAATTTTGCACGTTGACGGGCTTGTATGCCATATGAAACGGCCCGAATCGCCAAGATGCTTAGGATAAAAAAACTCGACATCTTTATTACTAAACAGTTTGGATTGCTGTTTTTCGGAACCTTCTTCATCTGCCAGTTCGTGCTGATGATGCAGTTTCTGTGGCGATATATCGACGACTTGATCGGCAAAGGTTTGTCGATGGAGATTCTGGCACAGTTTTTTTGGTACATGGGATTGATGATGGTACCGCAGGCTTTGCCTTTGGCCATTCTGCTTTCCTCGCTCATCACTTTTGGCAATCTGGGCGAGAGCAGTGAGCTAACCGCCATCAAGGCTGCCGGAATCTCGTTGATGCGATCGTTTCGATCGCTGATTTTCATCAGCATTGCCATCAGCTTCGCCTCTTTCATCTTTCAAAACGAAATCGGACCGCGGTCTACCATCAAGATCGCACAGCTGTTGATCTCGATGAAACAGAAGAGTCCGGAGCTCGAAATCCCGGAAGGCGTGTTCTACGACGGTATTCCCAACAGCAACATCTACGTGCAAAAGAAAGACTTGGAGACGGGTAAGTTTTACGGAATCATGATCTATCGAATGTCCAACAGCTATGAAGACTCGGAGATTATCCTGGCAGACTCGGGCATGTTGCAGTCTACCGCCGAAAAGAAACACCTGTTGCTCACGCTGTGGGCAGGCGAATGGTTCTCCAATCAATCGCAAGAGGTAGGCAGCAATGCCGCTGCTCCTTATCGAAGGGAGAGCTTCTTGGAGAAGAAAATGCTAATCGACTTCAATGCAGACTTCAGTATGACCGATGCCGGATTGCTCTCTGGCGATGCCAAAGGAAAGGGATTGGTGAAGATTTATCACGATTTAGACTCGCTGAGACGGTCGACCGACAGCATCGGACAAGCTTTCTATCGCGAAACCCAAGCCTCTTATTATCACACGGCTCATCTCAACCGGATGGATTCCTTAGCGGCTGTGAAGACTGTAGCCAGGAAATTGCTGCCGATAGACACTCTTTTCAACCGAATGAACACCGAGCAAAAGAAGGAAACGGTGGGTAGTGCGAGGGCACAAGTGCAGTCGATCTTGTCGGATATGGAGTTTAAGACGATGATAACCGAGGATGCTAACCGCATGATTCGGCAGCATGAAATCGAGGCGATCAATAAGTTCACCGTTGCTCTCTCGTGTCTCATCTTCTTTTTTATCGGTGCACCGCTCGGGGCCATCATCCGAAAGGGAGGCTTAGGCATACCTGTTATCGTCTCGGTGCTGGTGTTCATCGTCTATTACATCCTCGACAACTCCGGCTATCAAATGTCCCGGCGTGGCATTTGGGCCGTTTGGTTTGGGCGAAGTCTGGCCCCGGCTATCCTCACCCCTATCGCTGTCTTTGTTACTTACAAAGCCAATAAAGACTCGGTCGTGTTCAATCTCGACGCCTATCGTCATATGGCGATGAGGCTTTTGGGCCTTCGCATCAAACGACAGGTGGCCGGTAAAGAAGTGATCATCAATGATCCCGACTACCAACGCGATGCCGAACAACTGGTGGAACTCAACCACCGCGTGCAAACCTATGCCCAATCGCACCACCTGAAACAGGCTCCTGGCGTTGTTCAAGTGTTTTTCAAATATCATCCCGACCACGATGTGGAGGAAATGAGCGAACAACTGGAGCTCATCATAGACGATTTGGGGAACACACGCAACAAAATCATCCTGGCCGAACTCAACAAATATCCCATCCTCTCGGTGAAAGCGCACACCCGACCTTTCGATCGGCAGTGGATGAACGTCGTTGCGGCCGTGCTTTTCCCCGTGGGTCTGTTCTTGTATCTGCGGATGTGGCGTTTCCGCTTGCGTCTGTTGCACGACCTGAAGGTCATCACCCAGACCAGCGAAACCATCGTTCGCACCATCCATTCGATGGAGCCGGGAGCGAGATAAAAGGGCGAACGATACGTTACACCTTATTATATATAGAAACCAATAAAAGATAATGATATGGCAGAACTGACACTCAACAGCGTTGAAGAAGCGATAGCCGACTTCAGAGACGGAAAGTTTGTGATTGTTGTAGATGATGAAGACCGCGAAAACGAGGGCGACCTGATTATCGCCGCCGAGAAAATAACGGCCGAGAAGGTGAATTTCATGCTCAAACATGCCCGAGGCGTGTTGTGTGCACCGGTCACTTTGTCGCGTTGCAAAGAGCTCAACCTGCCCCATCAGGTGGCTGACAACACCTCGGTGCTGGGCACTCCCTTCACCGTTACAGTGGATAAGCTGGAAGGATGCTCAACAGGCGTCTCCGCACACGACCGTGCCGAGACCATCAAAGCACTGGCCGACCCGACGTCGAAGCCTGAAACCTTCGGCCGACCCGGACATATCAACCCGCTGTATGCCCAAGACAACGGCGTATTGCGCAGGAGCGGACACACCGAAGCGGCCATCGACCTATGCCGAATGGCTGGTTTATATCCCGTAGGAGCCCTGATGGAGATTATGAATGAGGACGGAACGATGGCCCGACTGCCCGAACTTAAAGAAATGGCGCAGAAGTACGACCTGAAGCTCATCAGCATTAAAGACATGATTGCCTACCGACTGAAAACGGAATCGCTCATCGAAGTGGGGCAAACGGTAGACATGCCCACCAAATACGGCCATTTTCAGCTCACCCCTTTCCGGCAGGTGAGCAACGGATTGGAACATTTTGCCCTGACCAAAGGTCAGTGGGCGGCAGACGAAGCGGTGCTGGTGCGTGTGCATTCGTCGTGTGCTACGGGCGACATCTTGGGCAGTTTGCGCTGCGACTGCGGCGATCAGCTGCACCTTTCGCTCGAGATGATCGAGCAAGAAGGTAAAGGCGTGCTCATCTATATGCAGCAAGAAGGACGCGGAATAGGCCTGATGAACAAAATTGCGGCCTACAAACTGCAAGAGCAGGGCTACGACACGGTGGATGCCAACGTGCATTTGGGTTTCAAACCCGATGAAAGAGACTATGGCTGCGGGGCTCAAATGCTGCGCCACCTCAAGGTGCACAAGATGCGGCTCCTCACCAACAATCCCGTGAAACGCGTGGGATTAGAGGCTTATGGACTGGAAATTGCCGAGAACATCCCACTGGAAGTGCATCCCAACGAATATGATTACAAATATCTAAAGACCAAACAAGAACGGATGGGGCACCATCTGCACCTCTGATTCTTCCCCACCTGCGCCCCCTGTCCCCAGCGGATAGGGGGCATTTTTTTCTCCTTACTTCAAGAATCGCCATTCGACGACAAGAAAAGAAACCTTCTCGATGGCATATTACATGCTAAAAAGACTGCCCCAGTTCAGAATCACCTCCAAACACACGCTGCGATAACAACCGAGTAGCGATGGGCTTGTTGATAGGGTAGGATGAGCAAGCGAAGCGCGCCCACCCAGTCTTGACAATGCTCATCCATAACAACCTTATAGAGATGGATCTGTTGAATTCCTCTAAGTGAGGAGGCTCGGACAGACCAAGAGAAAGACCTCATTTCCGATAAACACAGATTTCCGAAAATTTTCTTTCAAAAAATGTACGACTTTCTGTCAATTTTGTCGTACATTTGCGGAGGAACAGGGATGCGGAATCTCAATGCCGATAGCACCTTTACAATCAACTGAAAACCAAGAACTTACAAGAACGCTTCGCAAAAGCTAAGAAAACGCCTTGCAAAAGCTAAGAAAATGGAAGGCAAAAGCTAAGAGATGACACCGCAAAAGCTAAGAGTTGGGAGAGCAATGCCTCAACCGGTCCTTTCCCTCTTGACAGCGGACACATGCCGTCCGCCCGTTCAATCGCCTGCAAGCGGCCTCCCGCCGCACCTGATGACACCAACGTAAAAAAGACCTAAACCTCGATTTATTATGATCTATATAGAACTGCCTTTTGACGAAACGCGACGACTCACCTTTTATCTATCGATGGAAGAATTCGTTGCCAGGCACCTCGACTTAGACGATTGCTTCTTTATGTGGCAAGTAGAACCTACCGTTATCTTTGGGCGAAACCAGCTCATCGAGAACGAAGTGAACCTGGACTACTGTCGGAAGCACCACATCAACACCGTGCGTAGAAAGAGCGGAGGAGGTTGTGTTTATGCCGATATGAGCAATGTGATGTTCTCTTACATCACGAAAGACGAAAACGTGAACTTCACCTTTGGGCGTTACATCGACATGGTGACCCAAACCCTGTGCAAACTCGGCGTAGATGCGAAGGCCAGCGGAAGGAACGATATCCTCATCGATGGCAAAAAGGTGTCGGGAAACGCCTTTTACCACATTCCCGGGCGAAGCATCGTGCACGGAACAATGCTCTACGACACGAATATGGAGAACATGGTGGGCAGCATTACACCCACCGATGCCAAGCTGGTGAGCAAAGGCGTGAAGAGCGTTCGTCAGCACATCGCTCTGCTGAAAGACTATACGGACATCTCTTTGGAAGACTTCAAGGCCTTTGTCAGAAGAGATTTGTGCGAGAGAACCCACCGACTGACGGATGAAGACGTGCGTATCGTAGAGGAAATCGAGCGCGAATATCTTACGCCCGAGTTTATCTACGGCAGCAACCCCCGCTATTCGGTGGTTCATCATCGGCGAATCGAGAACGTTGGCGACTTTGAAGTGCGCATCGAACTCAAGAATGGCATCATCAAAGCCGTGAATGTGATGGGCGACTTCTTCCTCACGGGCGACATAGACAACCGTCTTCTCGAGTTGCTCAAGAACATTCCCTACACCGAAGAAGCCGTTCGGCAGGCATTGCCACCCAAAGTGGACGACATTATCATGAACCTGAAGAAAGAAGATTTTATCAAGCTTATCATCAATCCTTAAGAATATGGAGAATAAAAAAACGTGCCTGTATGACAAGCACACCGCGCTCGGGGCGTTGATGCAACCCTTCGGGGGCTTTGAAATGCCCATTCAGTACACTTCTATCACCGAAGAGCACAACGCCGTGCGAGGCGATTGCGGCGTATTCGATGTCTCGCACATGGGCGAAGTCTATGTCACAGGGCCCGATGCAGAGAAATACGTCAATCACATCTTTACCAATGATGTGACAGGAGCCTCCATCGGAAAGGTGTTCTATGGCATGATGCTCTATCCCGACGGCGGAACGGTAGACGATATGCTGGTTTACAAGATGGGAGAGAACGAGTTTTTTATCGTGATCAATGCAGCCAATATCGATAAAGACGTGGACTGGATGAGACAAAACAGCGACGGACTGGATGTCACCATCGATCATTGCTCCGACTACTACGGGCAGCTCGCCGTGCAAGGACCCAAAGCCGAGGAGGTGATGGAGACCGTGTTGGGCATTCCTTGCAAAGAACTGGCGTTCTATACGGCCAAAACCATTGACGAAAAGCAGGGAACGGCCATCGTCAGTCGTACGGGATATACCGGTGAAGACGGCTTTGAAATTTATGGTTCGCACGACTTGATACGTCAGCTTTGGGACCAACTCATGGCCAGCGGACAGTGCAAACCTTGCGGATTGGGCTGTCGAGACACGCTTCGCTTTGAGGTGGGACTGCCCTTGTACGGTCACGAACTCAGCAAAGACATCTCTCCGGTGATGGCGGGCTTCAGTATGTTTTGCAAACTCGACAAACCAGAATTCATTGGCAAAGAAGCCGTTGCCCGTCAGAAGGGCGAGGGCGTGCAAAAAAAACTGGTGGGCATCGAGCTTCACGATAAAGCGATTCCGCGAAATGGCTATTCGGTGTGGAAAGATGGACAGATGATAGGCGAGGTAACCACCGGATACCATACCATCTCTGTAGATAAAAGCGTGTGTATGGCTCTCATCGACAGTGCATATGCTGCTTTGGGCACCGACGTAGAAGTGCAAATCAGAAAGAAAACCTTCCCCGGGACCATCGTCAAGAAGAAGTTCTATGACAAACATTATAAGAAATAAAATACGAATAACAAACCCTATAAAAAAGTAAAAACCTTATGGCAAAATTTATTGAAGGGCTCTATTACAGCGAGTCGCACGAATATGTACGTGTAGAAGGAGACTATGCTTTCATCGGTATCACCGATTATGCACAAGGAGCATTGGGAAATGTGGTTTATGTCGATATGCCCGACGTGGACGATGAAGTGGAAGCAGGAGAAGATTTCGGAGCCGTTGAAAGCGTAAAGGCGGCAAGCGACCTTACTTCTCCTGTGAGCGGAACCGTCGTTGAGACCAATGAGGCCCTCGAAGATGCTCCCGAACTGCTCAACAAAGATGCTTTCGAAAATTGGATTATGAAGGTGAAGCTGTCTGATAAAACCGAGTTGGACGGCTTGATGGATGCAAAAGCCTACGAAGAATTTTGTAATCAATAGGCTCTCTTCCCTTTCAAGAAAAGGCTCTTCTTTTGTTTCAAGAGGGCGTTTCCCCTTTCTGAAGGAGATGTTTCTCCTTTTTCAAAGAGGTATTCTGTCTTCTTTCAAGAGTTGCTTTGCCTTTTCTTAGGAAACATTTTGGCTTTCTCAAAGAAACACTTTGTCTTTTTTAGAAAATACTTCAACCCAAAGTATGATGCAATATAAGTTTTTCCCGCATACAGAAGAAGACGTTGAGCAGATGCTGAGCCGAATTGGCATCGGTTCGCTCGACGACTTATATAAAGAGGTTCCCGAGGAAATTCGGTTCAGAAGAAACTATCATCTGCCCGAAGCGATGTCGGAACAGGAAATCAGAAACTTCTTTCGCGAATTGGGAAGTAAGAATCAACAGCTCACCATCTTTGCAGGCGGCGGCGTTTACGACCATTACACACCCTCGATCATCCCACATCTCGTGGCGCGATCGGAGTTTCTCACCAGTTATACACCCTATCAGGCGGAGATTTCGCAAGGAACGTTGCACTACATCTTCGAGTTTCAAAGCATGATGGCAGAACTAACGGGAATGCCGATCTCAAATGCGTCGATGTATGATGGCAGCACTGCTACGGCAGAAGCGGCACTGATGGCTGTGGCTTCGGCCAAGAAAGCCGATCGGGTGCTGGTGTCGCAGACCGTCGATGAGAAGATTCTCGCTGTCATCAAGACGTATGCTCACTTCCAATCTATCCGTGTCGACGTGGTGGAGGCCGAAGAAGGTGTCACCTCCCGCTCTGCTCTTGTCGACGAACTCAAGCAAGGCGGCGTGGCAGGAGTGATCGTTCAGCAACCCAATAAATACGGAATCGTGGAAGACTACGAAGGATGGGCCGACATCTGCCACAACGAAAAGGCTCTGTTCATCATGAATGCCAACCCGGCCGACCTGGCTCTGCTGAAAACTCCGGCCGAATTGGGAGCCGATATTGCTGTGGGCGATGGGCAGTCGTTGGGCATTCCCATGTCGTTCGGCGGTCCGTCGGTAGGTTATATGTGCTGTACGGAGAAGCTCATGAGGAAGATGCCGGGGCGGATTGTCGGGAAAACGGTAGACAACAAAGGGCAACGCGTCTTTGTTCTCACCCTTCAGGCCCGCGAACAACACATCCGACGCGAGAAAGCCACCTCTAATATCTGTTCCAATCAAAGTTTGATGGCTTTGTTTGTCACCATCTATCTCAGTGTGATGGGTAAGGAAGGACTGAAAGAAGCGGCCCAGATGTCGTGCGACGGAGCACATTATTTATACGACCAACTGATCGGGTCGGGGCATTTTACGCCTGCTTTCAATCAACCCTTCTTCAACGAATTCTGTGTGAAATATGATGGAGACGTCGATGTTCTGCAACAACAACTGCTTCAGCGAGGCATTCTGGGCGGCATCAAAATAGACAGCCACACCGTGATGTTTGCCGTAACGGAGAAGCATACCAAAGAAGACATCGACCAACTCGTACAATCAGCAACCCTTTCATCCCCAAAATAATGAACAACAGACTATACGGGAACTTGATTTTCGAACTTTCCCACACCGGACAACGGGGGTATAGCTTGCCCAAAAGCAAGATCGAACGCCATGAACTACCCGCCAACCTGCGGAGAACAACCGATGCCCAGCTCCCCGAATGCGATGAAGTGACGGTGGTAAGACATTATACCAACCTAAGCAGTAACAACTTCGGAGTAGACAACGGTTTCTATCCCTTGGGCAGTTGCACGATGAAATACAATCCCGTCATCAACGAAGAAGTGGCCAGTATGCCCGCCTTTGTCGACCTACACCCCTTGCAGCCCGTGTCCACTTGTCAAGGTGCGTTGGCGGTGTATTACGGTTTGCAGCAAGCTTTGTCAGAACTCTCCGGCATGTACGAGTTTACGCTCAATCCCTTTGCGGGGGCACAAGGCGAACTGACGGGTCTGATGATGATTCGGGCCTATCATAACAGTCGGCAAGACTACAAACGCACGAAAGTGATTGTTCCCGATTCGGCCCACGGAACCAATCCCGCATCGGCAGCTGTCTGCGGTTTAGAAGTAGTAGAAGTGAAGAGCACGCCTCAGGGAACCGTCGATACAGAAGACCTCCGACGACTTTTAGACGACAGCATCGCAGCCATGATGATGACCAACCCCAACACACTCGGACTCTTCGAGAAGGATATACCCGTCATCACAGAGATGGTGCACGCCTGCGGCGGACTGATGTACTACGACGGAGCCAATCTCAACCCCCTATTGGGCGAATGTCGTCCCGGAGACATGGGATTCGACGTGATGCACATCAACCTTCACAAAACCTTTTCCACGCCACACGGAGGCGGAGGGCCCGGTGCCGGTCCCGTCGGAGTGCGCAAAGGCCTCGAGCAATTCTTGCCTTCGCCGCGAGTGATCCTCAAAGACGGGCAGTTCGACGTAGAGCAAAAACACTGCCTACTCTCGCCCGATGGCAGCGAAATGCGCGTAGGCTCCTTCTTTGGCAACTTCGGCGTACTCCTGAAAGCCTACACCTACATCCTCACTTTGGGCCGAGAGAACCTCAAAATGGTAGGACCGCTGGCCACGTTGAACGCCAACTACATCAAAGAATCCCTCAAAGACGTCTACGAATTGCCCATCGACGGACTCTGCAAACATGAATTCGTCTTCGATGGACTCAAAGACAAACAAACCGGAGTCAGAACCATGGACGTAGCCAAAGCCCTGTTAGACTACGGCTATCACGCCCCCACCATCTACTTCCCCCTGCTCTTTCACGAAGCCATGATGATCGAGCCCACCGAGACCGAAAGCAAATCTACCATCGACGGCTTCATCGACACCATGCGAAAGATTGCCCAAGACGCCGCCCAAGAACCTCAAAAAGTCACATCGGCCCCACATACCACCCCCGTAGGTCGGGTCGACGACGTCTTAGCAGCCAAACATCCCATCACCACCTATCAGCAACTCATTCATGACAAAGACTGACCTCATCATTATCGGCAGCGGTCCCGGAGGGTACAGAGCAGCCGAATACGCCGCACGAAAAGGGCTTCAAGTCACCATCATCGAAGCCCACGACGCCGGAGGAACCTGCCTCAACAGCGGCTGCATCCCCACAAAAACCCTGTGTAAGCATGCCGAAGTGGCCGACACCATCAGAGACGCCGCCACCTACGGCATCCACCTATCCAGCACCGACTTCTCCATCGACATGCCGGCCATCATCGACCGCAAGCAAGCCATCATCGACCGGCTGCGTCAAGGCGTAGAACAAATCATGGCCATGCCCGGAATCACCTATCTAAAAGGCAAAGCCCATTTCTCCGGAAACAAAACCATCGTCGTCGACGACCAAGAAATCACCGCCGACAACATCCTCATCGCCACCGGCTCCACCGCCAAACAACTACCCATAGAAGGCATCGACCTCCCCGGCGTGCTCACCTCCACCGAGCTGCTCGACCTCCCCCGCATCCCCCAACGCCTCTGCGTCATCGGCGCAGGCGTCATCGGAATGGAGTTCGCCAGCATCTATCGCAGTTTGGGCAGTGAAGTCTGCGTCGTCGAATACCTCAAAGAATGCCTCCCGGCTTTAGACAGCGACATCGCCAAACGCCTGCGCAAACAACTCGAACAGCGCGGCATCGACTTCTCCTTCCAGTCTGCCGTGAGCCGCATCGAGAAAAACGAAGGCCTCCTACGCCTGCATTACGAAAAGAAAGGCAAAGCCGCCTTCATCGATGCCGACATCATCCTGATGGCCACCGGACGCAAGCCCAACATCGAAGGTCTCCACCTCCCATCCACCGACATCCGCCACAGCCCCGCAGGCATCTCCACCGACGAGAATCTGCAAACCAACGTGCCCGGCGTCTACGCCATCGGCGACGTGAACGGACGGCAGATGCTCGCCCACACCGCCATCTTCCAAGGCTTCCGAGCCGTGAACCACATCCTGGGCACCCCCGATCGCATCCGCCTCGACCTCATCCCCGCCGCCATCTTCACCCATCCCGAAGCCGGAAGCGTAGGCCTGAGCGAAGACCAATGCAAAGAGGCAGCAACCCCCTATCGCTGCCACAAAGGCTATTACCGCTCCAATGGCAAAGCCCATGCCGGCAACGCCACCGAAGGGATGATCAAGCTTCTCACCGACGAGCAAGGCACCCTCTTGGGCTGCCACCTCTATGGCGAGCACGCCGCCTTCATCGCGCAAGAAGTAGCCGTACTCATGAACCTCGGGGCCACCCTCGACCGTCTGGGCGACATCGTCCACACGCATCCCACCTTGAGCGAGATTTTGCAAGACATGGCCCTCAGGCCTTAAGCAGTCAATCCATTTTTTGAGAAGAGAATGCACTCCGCACAGAGGGCATTCTCTTTTTTTGTTAGAAAAAACTTTTTTGATGCACAGAATCTGTGATTTTCTGCATGAAAAACTTTTTTGATGCACAGAATCTATGATTTTCTGCATGAAAAGCTTTTTTGATGTACAAAATCTGTGATTTTCTACATGAAAAACTTTTTTGATGCACAGAATCTGTGATTTTCTGCATGAAAAACTTTTTTGATGCACAGAATCTGTGATTTTCTGTATGAAAAACTTTTTTGATGCACAGAATCTGTGATTTTCTGCATAGAAATCTTTTTTGATGCACAGAATCTGTGATTTTCTGTATAAGAAGCTTTTTTGATGCATAGAATCTGTGATTTTCTGCATGAAAAGCTTTTTTGATGCACAAAATCTGTGATTTTCTGTATGAAAAACTTTTTTGCTATTCAAACTGCAGCATTTTATATAACGAAAAATATTTATTTACAAAAATGTTTGGAACTTTGACAGGAAAAAACTATTTTTGCGCAGAGATGGTCGATGTTTCGATAGCATTTCAATTTTAAACAGAAAAAAGCTGAAAATCTATTTCAGTAAAATAGTTAGGGCTATATCATGATCTACCTTTTGACAAGCAAATGTTGAATCCTTAAATAAAATAGAAGATGAAAGTGTTGATGAAAGAATTATGGCTTCCCAAAATGGTGAAGATTCTGTCGGCTAATGCTAATAGGCTTAGCGGTGCGTTGCATGTGCAGTTTCAAAATCAGGTTTATGCCTTGGTCAAGCGGGAAAATGGAAAGAAAATCGGAGTGCCTGAACGATTAATGACGGAGTGGGCTGAGTTCATCGAGTTGGAGACCGACGCTGTGAAGCAATCACTCAAAACGGTTGAATTGGATGAGATGCACAAGATCGATAAGGAGCGCGACCGAGTGGTGTCGAACATTCTCGAGCTGATTAAGGCGCAAAGAAAGTCGCCCATCGAGGAAGTGGCCCAAGCGGCGATGTTGCTCTATCATTCTATCGGAAATTACAGAGGAATACAGAGCGAAACATTCGACGCAGAGACGGGCTATATTTGTAGCTTGCTCAAAGACTTGGAGCCAATGACCGCGCAGCTTTCTGTGCTGCAACTTAGTTCAACAGTAGGCAAACTCAAACAGCTGAATGAGGCTTATGAAAAACTCTTCCTAAAACGGCAGGAAAAATTGGTCCAACTGCGTTTGCCCACCATGAAAGACATTCGCCTCTATACAGACCAGATTTTCAATGCTGTTTGCCGACTCATCGAGGCTGCTTATGTGCATAGCTCTGTAGAAGACGACCAAAAAATGATCGAAAAGTTGGTGGACCATCTGAATGCTGAAATTAAACATTTCAAAACGACGCAGCGTGCTATCAATGCGCAGCAACGTAGTGCCCGGGAGCGTCGGGCCATCGAACTGCGCAAGGAATGGGCGGTGGCTCTACGGGTGTATGAAGAAAAAGTGGGATTGCCCGAGGGTTCGCTCCATATCACAGGGAAAATTCGAAATAGGGGGAAGGTTCGCACCTATGAGCTATTGGATCGGAGGAACAACAGGCGGCTCTATGTGAAAATGACAGAGGATGGATTTGTTGAGGTTTAAGAATCCATCAGGTCGATTCTCAAAAGTGAAAAGGATCGGAGAGAAAAGGCTTGATTCTCATCCCTAACAGGAGAGATTTCAACAGACCAGGACCTACGGCCTTGTTTTCTCTCTGTGTATCGTTGGCAGGGTGGATTGCACTGCACAAAAGATTGGAAAAATGGAAAAGAGAACTGATATGCGCTGTGCATATCAGTTCTCTTTTCGTTCCGGCCTCTATTCTTCTCGCCAATTCTTCAACGGAGCTTCCATCCCTCTCACTTAGGGGAGGGTAGAAACGGAGGGAGAGTAGGGGCGCCATTCGAAGAGGTCGTCTTTGTGGCGCGGGCGGATGGCGGAGTACCAGACGAAGTTGTCGAGTTTGGGCTTGGTGGGCGGTATTTGGGTCATGGGGTAGAGGGTGGCTTCGAATTTGCAGGTCCAGATTTTCTGGAGCTTTTTCTGTGGGTTGAGGTAGAGGCGGAGGGTGTCGGTCTCGAGGTAGTTGAGGCCGATGAGGGTGCTGTCGGCTTCGTCCATGGTGTAATAGACGGTGCGGACGTTGGCAATGGCGTCGTTTCGACGTAGAACGCCTTGGGTGAAGTAGGCGTACATGTCGCGCGAGGAGATTTGATTGTAATGGAGGCTGTCGGGGAGCTGCTCGATGGAGAGGGCTTGCCCCAGAACGCGGGCTTCGCGCAGGAGGCTGTCTTGGAGGTAGACTTTGATGCGCTGGCCGGTGAGTTGGCGGTTGGCATTCCAGACGATGGGGTGGCGGTAGAGGGTGAGGCAGGAGTCGCGGGTGGTGATGACGAGGGAATCGCAGACGGCTTGTAGGTCGGTGCGGTAGGCGCGGACGTGGTGGTAGGCGTGGATGTGACGCTGAACGGTGTCGGTGTTGAGGTGGAGGGTGTAGAGCTTGATGGAGTCGGCGTGGACGTAGAGGGTGTCGCCTTGTGAGTAGTCTTTGGCCAGGGTGCGACCGGTGGCGAAGCCGAAGCCGGTTTTTTCGTTGTATTCCATGTGCTCGCAGTGCAGGGTGTGGTGGTTGTGCTTGTCGACGTAGACGACGCGGCCGTGACCGTGGCTCAGGCCGGTGCGGTCGTCGTAGTAGAGGCTGTCGCCGGTGATGGTTTTGTCTTGGTCGTTGACGGTGGAGCGACCGAAGAGCTGGGCTTGGTCGGTGTGGGTGTTGAAGTAGGCGTCTTGGGTGTCGATGGTGCTGGCTTTGGAGGTGACTCTCGAGGGACCGGTGACGTGGGCCAGCGAGGTGCGGGTGTCGTAGTGGAGGGTGTCGGTGGTGATGAGCCGCTGGCCGTCGAGCATTTTGACGTTGTAGTAGAAGGAGGCTTGGCGGGTTTGGGTGTTGTATTGCCCCCAATCGGCGACGAGTTTTTGGTTTTTGTCGGTGAGGGTTCCGCCTTCGAAGAAGTAGGCGTTGTTGTAGAGCCGGTCGTAGTTGAGGCTGTCGGTGTGGAGGGTTTGGCCGCGGTGTTTGAGGATGACGTTCTGCCGGGCTTCCATCATCTGGCCTTGTCCGTCGTAGTAGGCGCGGTCGCAGGTGAGCGAGAGGGTATCGCCTTGCTGCATGCGCACGTGTCCGAAGGCGCGAAAGGAGTTGGTCGACTGGTAGAAGTAGGCACTGTCGCACCACATCCGCGCGCCTTGGTGGTGGAATTGTACTTTTCCTTTGACGATCTGGGCGTCGGGGACGAGGCCGAACTGGTCGTAACGGAGTTCGTCGGAGTGGACGAGGTAGACGCGGTCGTCTGGCACGGGCTTTTTCCCTTTTCGGGGGGTGGGGCGTTTCTGCGAAGGGGTGGTTTTCTTCTGTGAAGGATGCGGGGCGTGCTGCCAAAGGGGAGCTGCTATCTGACTTGCAAAAACAGGCGACAGACCTATGGCAAGCAGGCATAGAAGCGATGCGAGGATGCCTCTATGCCTGCTGTGATGCGGATGAATGGGGTGGAGGTGTTTCATTTCACCCAACCTTGATATTCGAAGTCACAACCTTTGTAGCGATCGTTCATGCGTACGTAGGTTTGCTTGATCTTGTTGACTACCCAGTTGTGTAGTTTCTTTTCTTTTTCTTTGGCGAGCACGACGTTGCGCATCACTTGGAAGTCTTCGGTGATGGTGGCTTTGTGGGCTTCTACTCTGCTTTTGAGCTTGACGATGGCGCAGACGGTTTTCCCGCGGTTGTTGACCATGGAGAAGGGCTGGGAGATGTCGCCTACTTTCATGCTTTCTACCTGACGGGCGACTTCGGTGGGGAGGTCGCGCATGCGGAAACGGGAGGTGAGGGAGCGATTTTCTTGGTCGGTGTAGGCCATGAGCCCGTGGTTGTTTTTCGTGTCTTTGTCGTCGGAGATGAAGGTGGCTCCTTCTTCAAAGGTGAATTTCCCGCTGCGGATGTCGGCAGCGATGGAATCGAGTCGGGCTTCGGCGTTGGTGATTTCTTCTTGCGAGATGCGGGGCTTGAGCAGAATGTGCCGCACGTTGACTTTATCGCCGCGTTTGTCGATGAGCTGGATGATGTGATAGCCGAATTCTGTCTCGACGATTTTCGAGATTTTCTTTGGATCGGTGAGGTTGAAGGCTGCGGCGGCGAAGGCAGGATCGAGTGTTCCGCGACCGGTGAAGCCGAGTTCTCCGCCCTGCCGTGCGCTACCAGGGTCTTCTGAGTAGAGGCGTGCCAGGGTGGCGAAGGTGGTTTCGCCTTTGGTCACGCGGTCGGTGTATTCGCGGAGTTGGTCTTTGATGCGGTTGATTTCGTCTTGCCGCACCTTGGGGTTCTGCGTGATGATTTCTACTTCTACTACGGTGGGCACGAGGGGGATGCTGTCGGCGGGTAGGGCGTTGAAGTAGCGACGCACGTCGGCGGGCGATACTTTTACGTCGGCCACGAGCTTGTCTTTCATCATGGTGATGAGGCGGTTGTTTTTGAAGTCGTCGTGCATGGCCTGCCGCATTTCCGAGACGCTTTGTTTGCGATATTCTTCAAGCTTTTCTTTCGAACCGATGAGTTGTATCCAGTAGTTGATTTGGTCTTCGATGCCTTGTGAGATGTCCGACTCGCTTACTTCCAGACTGTCGATGGCGGCTTGATGGAGGAATAGCTTCTGAACGGCCAGTTGCTCGGGGATGGAACAGTCGGGGTTGCCTTTGAACTTATGCCCATCGGCTTCGGCTTGCAGTCGGGCTGCTTCGACGTCGGATTTGAGGATGGGCTCGTCGCCCACAACCCAAATCACCTCGTCTATCACGCTGGTCTCGGGCACCACGGGATTTTCCTTGGCTACGCTGGGAGTTCGAGTAGAATCGTTGTCTGCCGCCGTGCGCCGTGCGCCTTGTTTGGCATGGGCAGAAAGGACTACTGCCAAAATCATGGCAGAAAGTCCGCAGAATATCTTTGTTCTTGTTTTCATTCTTGTGAAATGGATTGCGATGTTTTGATTTTGAGTCGTCGTCTGTGGACGAAATGCCTAAGAAGGCAAAGATGTCAGTGTTGGTTGACGGTTTGAACCACATCCGGGTTCACCTCCACCCGATGCTGGCGACGAAGAGCCTTCACCCATTCGCGTTCGAGTTCTTCTTGATAGTCGGCCACAACGAGCGGGCGCACATCGTCCAACTCTTTCGGAGCCTTGAGTCGCCGACCCAGCGTGGCCGAGAAAGGATAGCCGGTTAGAGGCTTGGGTTGTGCACCGGTGTTGAACACTTCGCGATCTACCAGCGCGTTGTCGCCCTGCTTGAAGAGGCCTTTCTCGGCGCGGATGCGTAGGGTGGAGTCGTTGTTGAAGGTCTTGCGCAGGGCTTCAGCCCAATGGTCGAAGGGGAGACGCTTGATGGTCTGCCGAACAGCTTTCAAGTCGGCCGCCGTCTTCGTATAGTAGGCGATGCCCTTGAATCGGGGAGCATCCCATGCATAACGTTTTTTATTCTTCTTGAAGAAGGCTTGCAGGCCGGCCTCGTCTTTGGCGGCTTTCTCCCATACCAGACGGTTGCTGATGTCGTAGAGCAACAATCCGTCGTGGTATTCCTGAATGAGGAACCTAAGGGCGGGGTCTTTAGCGGCCATTTCCTCGGTGCGCTGAGCGAGTACGTCCTGCGGCGTACGCTGTGGATGGGTTGAGGTGGCTAATGCTTCGAGCTTGCGGTCGATGATCTGCTCGCGCAGGTTGCGCTGGTCGATATATCTGAGAATGTCGGTACGCACAGAGTCGTAGGGCACGAACTGGCGACGGTCTTTCATGAGCACGATGTGATAGCCGGCGGGGGAGAGAAAAGGACGGCTCATTTCGCCACGCTTCAATGCATAGGCGGCGTCTTCAAACTCTTTGAGGGTTTGTCCGGGCTGAATCCAAGGCAGTTCGCCACCGTTCGAGGCCGAGCCTTTATCATCGGAAAACCGGCGGGCCAACGTGGCGAAGTCGGCTCCGGCGCGCAGAGCGGCATAGATAGAGTCGATTCTTACTTCGGCGGCGCGCTGCACTTCTTTCGACGCTTTCTGTGGAAGCAACAACAGGATGTGTGCCGGTTTCACCATTCCCCCCTGTGCATCGATGCGTTGCTGCGTCTCGGTGTAGATGCGTCGTGCCTCGGCTTCGAGGTCGGCATCGGTCACGAACGAGGGACGTATCTGCTGATCGCGGTAGCCAGCAAACTCTTGCTTGAAAGAAGTCTGCGTGTCGAGTCGGGCTTCCAATGCGGCGGCCACTTTGAGTTTATAATTGATGAAGAGTTCGACATATTCGGCTACAGTCTTCTTGTCTACCACGTTCTCGCCGTTGTTCTTGTTGTAGGAGTATTCAAATTCCGATCGGCTCACCGGTTGCCCGTCTATCGTCATGATGATGGGATCGGTCGTCTGGGCGTGGACGGCGGCAGAACAAAGAAGAAGGAGGGTGAGAAGTTTCATCTTTTAGGAGTAAAGGGAGTAAGGAGTATCAGTAGGAGGGAGGGGCGGAGCCAGTAGTAAGGAGTAGGGGAGGGAGCGAGGAGGATGTTCGGCTGTTTGTTTTGTTCTGTGGAAAGAGGGGAAAGGTTGATCGCACTTACTTCTTTCTATTCTCCTCCTTCCAACTTCTCTCCTTACTCCTTCCTACTCCCTCTTCATTCCGGTCTACTATAATTAGGAGCCTCGCTGGTGATGGTGATGTCGTGGGGATGACTTTCCAAGACGCCGGCATTGGTGATGCGGGTGAACTTGGCCTGATGCAGTGCAGTAATGTCGTGCGCACCACAGTAGCCCATGCCCGACCGCAGACCGCCGATGAGCTGATAGATCACCTCCTGTACCGTGCCTTTGTAGGGCACTCGGCCGGCGATGCCTTCCGGTACCAGTTTCTTGGCCTCTTTTGTGTCGCCTTGGAAGTAGCGATCTTTCGATCCGTTCTTCTGTTCCATGGCCTCCATCGAGCCCATACCGCGATAGGTTTTAAACTTTCGTCCATTGAAGATAATTGTTTCGCCGGGGCTTTCTTCTGTTCCTGCCACGAGCGACCCGATCATCACCGAACTGCCGCCCGCTGCAAGAGCCTTGACCACGTCGCCAGAGTAGCGCAGTCCGCCGTCGGCAATGAGCGGAACACCCGTTCCTTCGAGGGCACTGAACACGCTGTAGATGGCACTGAGCTGTGGAACGCCTACGCCAGCCACCACGCGAGTGGTGCAGATCGAGCCCGGACCGATGCCCACTTTCACGGCATCGGCACCGTTCTCAACGAGCAAACGAGCAGCCTCGCCCGTAGCAACGTTGCCCACAACAATGTCTACACCGGGGAAGGCCTGTTTGGCTTCGACGAGTTTTTCGACGACATACTTCGAATGTCCATGCGCCGTGTCGATAACGATGGCATCGGCTCCGGCCTCCACCAAGGCCTGCATGCGCTCCAGAGTGTCGGCCGTTACGCCTACTCCGGCCGCCACGCGCAGTCGTCCCTTTTCGTCTTTGCAGGCCATGGGCTTATCCTTGGCCTTGGTAATATCTTTATAAGTGATGAGTCCCACGAGATGGTTATCGGCATCGACAACGGGAAGCTTCTCGATTTTGTTTTCTTGCAGAATCTTGGCAGCTGCGGCCAAGTCGGTTTGTTGATGCGTCACGACGAGGTTTTCGCTGGTCATCACCTCGTCGATTTTCTTGTCGAGCCGGCGTTCGAAGCGCAGGTCGCGATTGGTGACGATGCCCACGAGTCGGTTTTCATCGTCCACTACGGGGATGCCTCCGATGTGATAGTCGCTCATCATTTCGAGTGCGTCTCTCACGGTGCGTCCTCGGCGGATGGTTACGGGGTCGTAAATCATTCCGTTCTCGGCCCGTTTCACTACGGCCACCTCGTGTGCTTGTTCCTCAATAGACATATTTTTATGAATCACGCCTATGCCTCCTTCCCGTGCAATGGCAATGGCCATGGCGGCTTCGGTGACGGTATCCATGGCAGCCGTTACGAAAGGGATGTTGAGATGGATATTCCGTGAGAAGCGTGTTTTCAACTCTACCGTTTTGGGCAGTACGTCTGAATAAGCGGGGATGAGGAGGACGTCGTCGTAGGTGAGTCCGTCCATCACGATTTTATCTGCAAGAAATGATGACATATCGAAGTTTTTAGGATTTGATTGCTTGCAAAAGTAGCAATAAAAAGTCAGATACCGTTCCCTGGAGTTTTGTTTTTCTTATTTATTAAGTGATGTTGTGGCGGGTGTCGAAGCGTTTTGCGCAGCTTAACGCATGTACCACAATCCACGGTGTTGCACCATAGGCACGACGATTTCTTCACGACTGCTGTCGGCGAAAGTGAGCAGTAGGAAAGCGTTGGCTGTGTGCAGGGCGGTGTCTACCGTGGCTCGAGTGAGGTGTACACCGGCTAAAGAGCCTCGCTCTCGGGTTTGCTCGGCGAGAAACATTTTGGCATTCTCGATCAATTGCTGCCGGTAATTGGTTGGGATGCTATCGGGGCGATAGAAGCCGTCTACATATTCGGCATACTGTCCTTTGGCGAGTTGTTGATAATACGTCTTGGCTGCCGCTCCGGCCACATCTTCAGGGCTTGTCCGGTCGGTGCAAGCGATCAGTAGTAACGGTGCGGCCAGAGCCCAGATTTTTGTTTTCTTCATCGTTCCGAGGTTTTGAATTTGGGTGCAAAGTTAAGGGATTTAGTTGAGAAGTGAACGAGTGGGCAGGCGAACGGGTTGACAAGTGGATGAGTCGACCTGTTGACAAATGCACCGTGAACGAGCTGACAAGTTATGAGTAGAGTCGTGCTGCCGTCGAAATGTTCGACAAACAGGGCCATTTCTTGATTTCGGACTAACAGACTACGTTGCAAACGATTGTTCGTCCAATAGTATTGGGCATACCAAGCGATAGAAAACAAATTGCAAAAGCTAAGAGACTACATGGCGAAAGCTAAGAAAACGCAGCCTAAAAGCTAAGAAAATGGGTTGCAAAAGCTAAGAGAATGTAAGGGGCCTTGTAAGAGAATGAATTTCAACGGATTAGAAACTCGATTTGCTATTCTATCAGAACCGGATAGAATCCTTCCGTTCCGGGCGAAGGCATTGGGAGTTAATAGCGCGAGCGTTCACGCCCGGCATCAATTCGTAGAAAGATAAACAAGAGTAATGTAAATCCCCACAAACTCGAACCGCCATAGCTGAAGAGGGGCAACGGGATGCCGATGACGGGCGTAAGGCCCAACACCATTCCCACGTTGATGAAGACATGGAAGAGAAAGATGCTAAGTACGCAATAGCCATAAACCCGACCAAACCGCATGGTCTGCCGCTCGGCCAGGCGAATGAGCCGCAAAATGAGCGCGAGGAAGAGCAACAGTACGGCGGCTGATCCCACAAATCCTTCTTCTTCGCCCACGGTACAGAAGATGAAGTCGGTGTCTTGCTCGGGCACAAACTTGAGTTTGGTTTGTGTCCCATTGAGAAATCCTTTGCCTTTGAGCCCGCCCGAACCGATGGCAATTTCGCTTTGGTGCACGTTGTAGCCAGCACCGGCAAGGTCTTGCTCCAAACCTAAGAGCACGTTGATGCGCACACGTTGATGTGGCTCCATAACGTTGTTGAGGACATGGTCGGCCGAGTAGAAAAAGCCCACCGAGAGAATGGCAAAAAGGGCAACGTAAAGGTAAGGCTGTAGTCGGGCGTGTAGAGCCTGGTAAAGCAGATAGAGCACCAACACAACGGTCAGCCCAAGCTGTATCTGCGTGACATCGAACGGAAACAGATAATGCGATACGAGCAGCGAGAGGACGGTGAGGAGGAGGATAACGGCTGTAAGTAAGCGGGTGCGACTGCGGTCGGGGCGGCAATAGACTTGCACCAGTCCTGCGGAAAACAGTTGCACCAGGGCGAGCACGGCAAACTTGCCCAGCGAGGAGGGGGTTGACCACAGTTCGACGGCTTCGAAACGGATGCCTACGACGAAATAAATCACCATCGCTACACCGGTGAAGAGGATGCTACCGGGCATTCCCTCGCGGTAGAACATCAAAAAAAAGGAGAGATAGACCAGAGCCGAACCGGTTTCTTTCTGCGCTACGATGAAGACCATCGGCAGCAGTATTACGAGACAGGAGACAAGGAAGTGCCGCCAGTTGTGGATGTTGAAACCGTAGGTGCTCATGAGTTTGGAGATGGCCAGGGCAGTGGCGAACTTGGCAAACTCGGCGGGCTGCAGTCGGAGTGGCCCGAGTACGAGCCACGAACGCGAGCCTTTGATTTCGTGCGGGTTGAAGATGGTGGCAAAAAGTAGCAGCAGAAGGAGGGCGTAGATGACGTAGGCGAAGGTGTCGTAGAAACGATCGTCGAGCATCAGTAGCACGAAACCTAAGCAGATAGAGGTGCCTATCCACACGATTTGCATGCCCGAACGGGTGGAGAGACTGAAGATGTCGGTGTCTCCGTAGGTGTAACTGGCTCCGCACACGCTCACCCACCCGAAAGTAAGTAGGGCGATGTAGATGCCTATCGTCCACCAATCTAAAGAGCCGAGAATGCTCGACTGCTTATCTGTTGCTCCTGCCATAAGCTATTCTTCGATTTTGGAAGTCTCGTGCCCGTGCCTCCGAAGCTTCTGAGAGTTTTCCTTTGAGATATTGTTCCATCATCAGCGACCCAATGGGCACGCCGTAATCGGCTCCGAATCCACCATTCTCTACGTATACGGCGATGGCGATTCGGGGGTGATTCATCGGTGCGAAACCCATAAAGACGGAGTGGTCTTGACCGCGGTTCTGGGCTGTTCCGGTCTTGCCGCACACTTCATAGTCGGCTCGATTGGCTGCGCGGCAGGTTCCACCGAGCACCGAAGCGCGCATGCCTGCTACCACATAGTCGTAAGCACGCCGACTGGCCTTGGTGTAATGGCGACGCGTAAAGAGGGTGTCGAGCGGTTCGCCTTTCACCTTGCGCACCACATGCGGCACGTAGTAGTAGCCGCGATTGGCGATGGTGGCTCCGAGATTGGCTATTTGTAGCGGCGTGAGATTTACTTCACCCTGTCCGATGGAGATGCTGATGACGGTCAATCCGTTCCAAGATCCTCGATAGTTCTTGTCATAAAAGCTGGCATTGGGAATGAGCCCGCGTTTTTCGCCGGGCAGATCGATGCCGAGCTTGTAACCGAATCCCATACTGACCATGTAGTCGCGCCAGGTATTCATCGCTTCCTGCACGTTTCGGTAACGCCGACGGTTGGACATCATCTGGAATAATCCCCAACAGAAGTAACTGTTGCACGAGGTGCTCAACGCTCCGACAAGGGCCACGGGCGAGGCATGTCCGTGACAACCCACATGCAGTCCGCGATAGTTGAAGCCGTGATGACAAGGGAATTGTGTGGTGGGGGTAATGATGCCTTCGGTCATGTAGGTGAGTCCTTGAGACGTTTTGAATGTAGACCCCGGCGGATATTGCCCCATGATAGAACGGTTGAGCAAGGGTTTCCAAACATCTCGCGATAGTTCCATGTGATGCCGACCACGCTGTCGGCCTACCATCAGTCGCGGGTCGTAAGTGGGCGACGATACCATGCAGAGCACTTCGCCTGTAGCAGGCTCAATGGCAACGATACTTCCTATCTTCCCTTCCAAGAGTCGCTCTCCCAAGGCTTGGAGCTTGATGTCGATGCTTAGGGTGAGGTCTTTGCCTGCTACGGGTTTACGGTCGAATTTTCCGTCCTGATAGCTACCTTGAATTCTTCCGTGGGCATCGCGCAATAAGATTTGTACACCTTTTTCGCCACGCAACTGTTCTTCGTAGCTGCGCTCGATGCCGAGCTTTCCGATGTAGTCGCCCGACTGATAGTAGTCGGATGCTTCGATGTCACTTCTCGAAACCTCGGCCACATCGCCTAAGACGTGAGCGGCATAGGGGTACTGATACTGTCGGATACTGCGCTTTCGTACATAAAAACCGGGGAAACGGAAGATTTTCTCTTGGAATACGCTGAACTCTCTGTCTGATAACTGGCTCATAAAGAGCTGTTGGGTGAAGCGTGAGTAACCGGGATTCTTCGCTCGATCTTTGATTTCTTCCATTCGGCGTATGAAGAAGTCTTTGGTGATGCCCAATGTGTTGCAAAACTCTGCGGTGTCGAGCCTCCCCTTCTCTTCGTTCATCACTACCATGATGTCATAAGCCGGTTGATTATAAACGAGCAGACGCCCGTGTCGGTCGGTAATAACGCCGCGCGAGGGAAATTCAATTTTCTTTAGGAAAGCATTACTGTCGGCGTTCTTTTTGTAATCGTCGCTAAGAAGTTGAAGCGTGAATAACCGGATGAGATAGACAATCACAATGAATGTTGCCACCCCACCAATCACCAATTGCCGCTTTTCAAGTTCAAAATCTTTCACGCTTTGATTTCTATCTGCTTCTGAGATTGTCTAACGCCAACACTAATACGAGCGTCAATGCCGCGCTTCCACCGATGCAGTAGAGCCACTGCACCCAGTTGAAGAATGAAAACATCTCTAATGAAAAAAAGGTAAGACAGTAAAACAGAATAAGAATGGTCGCGAGAACCACGTAACGAAAGGTTCCTAACGACTTCATGGAGGGCACCAAGTCGTCTGCGCTTTCCCGTTGCAGGAAAGGTTCGAGCAGATAAGGACGTAAAAAGGCTGCCAATGTCATTGAGGCAGCGGTCACTCCGGGTGTGTTCGAGAAAATGTCGACAGACAAACCCAGTCCGAACGCCCATAGCAACATAGCCCATTTGGGATAGTTGCGCGGAAATAACAACACCATATATATATATAATAAAGGTGTTGCACAACCGAGGAGGTGGATATGGTTCAGCACTAGCACCTGTACCAGCAGAAAAACGAAAAACAATCCGATGCTCCTTAAAATGCTCATGCTCATTCTTCTATCTCATATCTTTTGTTTGATTCCGCTCACGAATAGACGCAATCTTTTCGCACTTACCTATCATCTCTCTTTCAAGGAGTCTTGTACAGCGTTCATTACTCCAAGTCTCTCTTCCATTCCCGTGTTGTCAATCACGCATACGTCTCGTAAATTACCGAAGTCGGTTGCCAATTTTACTTGCAATCGGTAGGACAATCCATTGGGTGAGTTGAACACGTGCAAAATCTTTCCTACCATAATGCCGGGCGGAAAGATGGAAGAGTAACCGCTGGTGACAACGTTCATGCCCAAAGCAAAGCGTGCATGCCTTGGAATGTCGTCGACATAGGCTAGCTCCGGGGATCCTCCTGTCCAATGCAAATAACCAAAATATCCCCGACCTCTTATCATGCAGCTGATATTGGAATGTGAGTTGAGCACGGGAATAACAACCGAATAGTGTTGCGAAACCATGTAGACCACGCCCACAACTCCACTTCCGCAGGCTACACCCATGTCTTTGCGAATCCCGTCTGCCGCTCCTTTATCGATAGTGATAAAGTTATCGCGCTTATCTAACGAGTTGCTCACTACCTTGGCGGGGTAAAGTTTAAAGCGAGACAGTAGCTGTTGCTGCTCCATATACATACGACTGCTATCTGCCGAGGTTTTAACGTGCAATCCTTGCAAGACCACCAATTGCTGCTCCAGTATTAAGTTGCGCTTGGTCAGTTCTTGATTCACCTTTGTCAGTGCAAAGAAACTCTCCGCATAGGCATTTAGTTCGTACACCTTTCCTGCTACGACATTCGCTGAAGAAAACCACACACTGCCCTGATAACTGTTATACCGAAACAGCAATACCGCACTGACAACTTCCAGCAGAACAAAAAGGAACCAGTGATTGTATTTATCTAAAAAGGCAAGGAGATTCCTCATGCGCCTTTATCTCATCAGGAACGAGAAACGATCTACGTTCTTTAGGGCGATGCCTGCCCCTCTTGCCACGCTGTGCAAGGGGTCTTCGGCAATGTGGAACGGAATGTTGATTTTATCTTGCAGCCGCTTGTCGAGTCCTCTAAGCAAGGCTCCGCCGCCGGTAAGATAAATACCGTTCTTCACGATGTCGGCATATAGTTCCGGGGGGGTGTTCTCTAAAGCTGAGAGCACTGCGTTCTCAATTTTCGCAATGGTTTTATCCAGACAGTGGGCAATCTCCTGATAGCACACCGGGACTTCCATAGGCAAAGCCGTGATGCGGTTCGGCCCATGTACGACATAGTCTTCCGGACCTTCTTCTCCCAAGTCGGTAAGAGCCGATCCCACATGTATTTTAATACGTTCGGCCATCCGCTCGCTCACTTTCACATTGTGTTGTCTACTCATATAGTCTTGAATATCCGCCGTGAGGTCGTCTCCTGCCACGCGAATCGAGTTGTTCGACACGATCCCGCCTAATGAAATGACTGCAATCTCGGTGCTTCCACCGCCAATATCTACAATCATATTACCTTCGGGGGCCTCTACGTCAATGCCGATGCCTATTGCTGCTGCCATAGGCTCGAAGATAAGATAGACATCTCGCCCGTCGGCATGTTCTGCCGAATCGCGTACGGCACGGAGTTCTACCTCCGTACTACCCGAGGGAACACCGATAACCATGCGCAGCGATGGAGAAAACAATCGACTGCCTGTATGCACCATCTTGATAAGTCCCCGCATCATTTGTTCGCAAGCGGTAAAGTCTGCTATCACGCCATCGCGCAATGGGCGAACGGTGCGGATATTTTCGTGTGTCTTCTCGTACATCAGCTTCGCACGTTCGCCAACAGCTATCATTTTGTCTGTACGGCGATCGAGGGCCACAACAGAAGGTTCGTCCACCACAATTTTGTCATCGTTGATGATGATGGTGTTCGCTGTGCCGAGGTCCATTGCAATTTCTTGCATAAAAGAAAAGAATCCCATGTCTCTATTGGTTTTATTTGGAGTGAATTTGTTGAGAATTGCTTGAAGCTACCCCTTCGAAGTAAGCCGCGTTTGCACGTTACTCATGCAGGAGACTCGCATCGCTTGCAAAACTTCACTCCACTTATCATTTTATAAAATATATGCTATCAAAAAGCTTATTGGTGAAAATACGCCAGCGGTCAGTTTGTCACAAACCGTCCTATGCGTTCTGTTCTTATGGCTACGCACAGGTTTCTTCTATCTCTATTTGGAGAACCAACGATGGATAGCCGTATCATACCGACTGCTCACGTTGAATGCTCTCTCAGCAAAAGCCTTGCGTTCATTCAGCTCAGTCTGTGCTCCATTTTTCTTGATGACATCGAGCAACATTCCGTATTCAGCCTTACTGGGGACAATCACCACGTCGTTGAAATTCTTTGCACCGGCCCGGATGAGTGAGATTCCTCCAATATCGATTTTCTCAATAATATCTGCGTCCGACGCACCGCTTGCCACTGTCTGCTCGAAAGGATAGAGGTCTACGATAACCAGGTCGATTGCCGGGATATCGTATTGTCTCATTTGCGCCTGATCCTCTTCATGGTCACGGCGTGCCAAGATTCCTCCGAACACTTTGGGATGCAGTGTTTTTACTCTGCCTCCTAAGATAGAAGGATAGGAAGTGACGCTCTCCACCGTTTGGCACTCATATCCCAACGATTCGATCAGTTGCTGTGTGCCACCTGTAGACAAGAACTTCACGCCTTCTTCATGCAGTTTGGCGAGCAGTTCGTTCAATCCGTCTTTATGATAGACAGAAACTAATGCGGTCTTTATTCTTTTTGTTTCAGCCATAAGCCTTGAATTCCTTATTGCGTTTAGGCCACAAAGTTACGAAAATCCTTGTATAGAAAACAGCGTGCCTCCCTAAAAAACACATTATATATATTAAAAACTTTCTCGGTTTTCTTTTTCTCCTTATCGCTGTAAACTTTTAATTGCCTTCTTCCTCCTGCTCTTCTACTGCCTTGATGCGCTTCTTCGGGGTCACGCCTAACGAGCGCAGACTCTCTATTCGTCGCATTACGTTACCTTTTCCTTCGAATAATTGGTCTTTAGCTTTACCAAAACTGCGGTTCAGGCGGTCTATCTGACTTTCCAAATCGCCGAAAGTGTCTGCAAATCCCGCAACTTTGTCATATAGGTCGGCGGCCGTTTTCACAATCTTTTCTACGTTTTTGCTTTGCCTATCATACTGCCACAGGTTGTAGGCCAGCTGCAACGCCATGAGCAAATTGCTTGGCGAGATGATGATGATGCGCTTCTGATAAGCATAACGACTCAGATCGGGTTGTTGTTTCATTGCTGCGATGTAGCTATTCTCGTTCGGTACGAACATCAATACAAAGCCAATAGCATCAGCCACGAGTTGATCATAGCCCTTTTCGGCCAATTCGTCTACATGTCGCTTCACGCTTCGCGCATGTTCGCGCAGCAAGCGGTCGCGTTCCTGTTCGTCTTCGGTTGCTACGGCTTCCGCATAGGCTGTTAGTGAAACCTTGGAATCAATCACCACCGATCGGCCTTCAGGAAATCTCACCACGACATCCGGACGATAAATACCACCCTCTTCACCCTTCACTGTTTCCTGAACAAAGAACTCTTCGCCTTTTTGTAGTCCGCTGTTCTCAAGCAACATCTCCAGCACCATTTCTCCCCAGTCGCCCTGCGTTTTGTTTTCGCCTTTCAATGCCTTGGTCAGATTGGCGGCATCTGTCCCTATTCGCTCGGTCTGCTCTTTGAGTTGTGCAACAGCCTGGTGTTGTTCTTGTTGAAAAAGCTTCATCGTCGATTCGAAAGCCTTCTGCAATTCCTTCTTGTTCACTTCGTTTTGCATCTTACTTTCATCAACCGATCGCCTGAATTCATCAAACTGTTCTTTGATGGGCTTTAGGAGTTCGTCCATCTGTGTTCGGTTATTTTCTTGCAGACTCTTCTGTTTTTCAGCCAGTTCTTCGGTTGTTGTTTTCAGCATTTCTTGCTTTAGCTTATCCAGTTTGTCTCTCCACTGTCGGTCGTTTTCTTTTCTCATCTCCTCGGCGTGTTCTTTTTCTTTTTCCAAACTTTCATTTGCCAAGTCGATCATCCGTTTTGCATACGCCCGTTCGGTTTCTATTTGTCCCTGTAAGGTGGCTATTTGTCGTTCATAGCTTGCCTTCAGCATTTTTTGCAGGACAAAAACCGCCCCAGCGGCTGCCATAAGAATACCTATAACCAGAATCTCCATTTTATCTTCTTTTTGTTTTTGTGATGGTGATATACAAAAAACATTGTGTCATCGTTCGTTCTCCTTGCAGGAGCACACATGAAACAATGTATGAATGATCGTTGGCGATGGCTTTCCAGCCTCTTTTCTTTATTGTAAAAACAGAGAAAAAAGAACCCTGCAACCCTCAAAAGACAACTATACCTCTTCTGTATAGTCTACATATTCTCCCTCGTTCTTATCGAAAATCTTCCGATTCATCCGTTGCGCAGTCTGGCGGTCGATCATCACTTCTCCGTCTTTTCCGGCTCGTCTTTTTTCCTCATACGTTTGTCCGGCGGTTTTGGTATCGCTGAATGATCGCATCGTCTGTCTGAATATCTTGATGATGCGCTTCAACAAGAAGACCATTGCCACTATCGCACCGATGAAAACGGAAAGCGTAAATACGCCTATCACTTTGAAAAAAGATTCCATCGGCTACTTCTTCGTAAGGTTGACATAAACAGAAAGCGCCACATACCAGGCAATAATGATGGCTAAAGCAAGGATCTTGAAGAGAATGAGTAGCGGAATGCAACTCAACAGGAAGACATATTTCACTTCGTTGCCATGCCATCCCCAATGTTTAAATTTGAGAGCAAACATCGGGATCTCGGCCACCAGCAACCAGTTGCTGACAAACACACCCGCAATGAGCAGTAATCCTGCCCATTCACAGCTTTCCATTTGCCTGTTCAGTCCTAACAGAAGCGACCCCCAGAATAAGGCATTGGCAGGTGTCGGTAGTCCGACGAACGAGGTTGTCTGCCGCTCGTCGAGGTTAAACTTAGCCAGCCGGAGGGCCGAAAAGGCTGCCATGGTAAAGGCTACAAAGGGTAAATAACGCACTAATGGCTTTACCGCCACCAAAGCGAACGGATATTCAGCGCAATACAATTCGTGGAAAAGCATCATCGAGGGGGCCAATCCGAAAGTGATGACATCCGCCAACGAGTCTAATTCTTTACCAATGGGCGAAGAGACGTGCAGCAAACGGGCACTCATCCCATCGAAAAAGTCGAACACGGCTCCTATCACGATCCACAAAAGGGCTAAGTGCAACTCGCCGTAAAGGGCACAAACCACTGCGATGCAACCCGAAATCAGATTGCAACAAGTGATGGTATTCGGAATATGCCGTGTGATCCCCTTCTTCATTCTCTTTCTGTTGTAAAAGTTTTGCGAAGCCCTACACAACTCGATGCGTAAGGTTCCCTCGATTGATTCGTTTTATTTCAGCCTTGCTATCACGGTTTGGTCTCCCGTGGTAAGTTGTCCCATCTTGACGCACACTTCTGTTCCCAAAGGAAGGAACACGTCTACACGCGACCCTAATTTGATGAACCCCAAGTGTTCGTCAATAAAACAGTCTTCTCCCGGTTTGGCATAGGTCACGATTCGTCGTGCCATCGCCCCCGCTATCTGTCGGCAAAGGATGTCCACTCCATCGGGAGTGGTGAGCATGATGTCGGCATGCTCGTTCTCTTCACTGGCTTTAGGCAGCCAAGCTTTGTGAAAGTTGCCGTCCTTGTGTTTGACAAACTTCACTTTCCCATCCACCGGAAACCAGTTGGCATGCACATTAAAGAGGCTCATAAAGATGGACACCATGATACGACGGTCGTGAAAATAGGTGTTTTCTTCCACCTCTTCTATCACGACAATCTTTCCATCGGCCGGAGCAACCACGATCTTTTCTGTCTCTCCGTCGAAATAACGCGTGGGACAACGAAAGAAGTTTAAGAGGATTGCATAGACGATTCCGAAAACACTGAGGAAACTCCAAAAGGGAATTTTCGTCTCAAAAAAGTTCCATAGGAGCGGCAAAATAAGGGCTATTACGGCGAAACCAAGGATCAATGTGGTCGTGCCCTCTCGGTGAATTCGTATTTTTTTGAGTTTCTTTATTTCATTAACCATTCTCGGTAGATGCTAATTTTAGTGTTGCAAAGATAATGATTTTTAGCGCATTAGACAAATACGGCTGTGTTTTTCTTCATTCTACATGCCACTTTGCGCACATTTTTGTTCTTTTTTCTGCATTCTGCAACGATGTGCAGTGGTGCATTTTCTTTAGTTTTAGGATGTCTGGTTCGGCTTTTGTTGCTGCAAGAGGAAGAGTTCTTTTTGTCGTTCAATCTCTCTTTTCAGTTCTTCTTCTGTAGGAAGAAAGGCGAGATATTTGGAGGCGAAGAGCTGCTTGTTGTCTTTTAAAATGGAATAGCGGGCAATATCTTGACTGGTTTCCGAGCAAAGCAGGAGCCCCAGGGTGGGATTGTCGCCCTCTGTACGAACCAACTCGTCGTACATCCGCACATACATGTCCATCTGTCCTACGTCTTGATGGCTGATTCGTTCGGTTTTGAGATCAACGAGGAAGAAACATTTAAGGATGTAATTATAGAAAACCAGATCGACGTAGAAGTCGCCCATATCGGTAGCGATGCGCTTTTGACGTGCCACAAAGGCAAAGCCGCGCCCCATCTCCATGATAAACTCGCGTATATGATCGAGAATGGCGTGCTCTATTTGCGATTCATTGTAGCTGAGGTCCGACGGGAGGCCTAAGAATTCGGCTATAATCGGACTTTTAATAATCTCGTCCGGTTGGGCTTGCAGGCTTTGTGTGCGTTGTTTCATCTCTGCCATCACCTCTTCTTTTCGGGGCGAACGTAGCAGTCTGTAGTAGTATTGCGATCCGATGTTACGGTCGAGCGTGCGTGTGCTCCACATCTCTTTTGCCGCTTCACGCATGTACCAATAACGCGCATCCTCATTGTCTACGCGGAGTAGGGTGCGAAAATGGGTCCAGGAAAGATTTGGTACGCGTGCGTGCCAAATCTCTAAATCATTGAACATCAGGTAGAACTGTCGATAATTGCGTAAATCCCTTGCTTTATATCCCATAGGGAATTCTTTCGAAAGCGACTCTGCCAAGAAGTCAATCAGCTGTATGCCATACGCTGCTCGTTGCTCTCCTTGCTGTTCTTCTTCCACAATGCGTCGACCCACCTGCCAGTAAGTGCGTATCAATATGGCATTAGCCCCTTGATAGGCCGTCTGCCGTCCTTGTGCAATAATGGCTTTCACGTCCGATAACACTGCGGCTGTCCATGGCGCAACGGTTGTCTCTGGATAGGTCAAAGGTTGTTGGTCTTGTTTGGTTTCCATTGTTTCTTCAGTTTTTTCATTGGTGATGGGGCTCTTCATTGTTCATCAGTTAGACAGAGGCCTATTGCCGATCAGCAAACGAAAAAACCCGTTGTTGTGTTTGCAAATGTAATCATTTTTCATAAAAATATAAAGTTTTTTCGCTTCTTTCCTATTCAGAATATTTGTGTTTGAGTGGAGTTGAAACAGTAATGGTATTCTTTTCTTAATGCGAATTATAAATCGCTGTGAATCAGGAACTTATAAAATGTATTTCAAAAGCTAAGAAAACGTGATGCAAAAGCTAAGAAAATGCATCGCGAAAACTAAGAGATGGGAACGTAAAAGCTAAGCGTATGGTGAAAGCCTTGCTGATTTTCAACCAAAAGTTTCTGTTTTTCCGAGAAACAACGACGGGATGATAAAAAACAATTGAGCTGTACAACTGGCGAGGATTTGTGAGAAAAGGAGGGTGGGGAGATGCTGCTTGGTTAACAATTGAATGAAAAAATGTAATTATTGATTACCTTTGCAGCGTTTTATTAATCTATTATTATTTATGTATCAATTGTATTTTAAAAGACAGCCGGCCATTCGTTTTTCAAGGTTCAGCCGTAAGGGCTATGCGCTCTTCGCTTGTCTGGGTCGCGAGGTGCTGGTAGGAGTGTTGAGCGTAGCTACGCTTGCGAATGCCAAAGCCGAGGGAATCGGGGCGAAAACGGAACTGGCGACAGATTCGTTGACTCGACGCGAACTGAAACTCGACGAGGTGGTCGTGACGGGCTCACGTGCTCCGCTCACAGCTCTGCAATCGGCCAAAATGGTGACTGTCATCTCGCGCGACGAGATTCGCCGTGCAGCAGCCACAAGTATTCAGGACATCTTAAAACTGGCTCAGGGCGTGGACGTGCGACAGAGAGGGCCGATGGGTGTTCAGACGGATATTTCGATCAATGGTGGCACGTTCGATCAAATCACCATTCTGCTCAATGGCATGGACATCGGCAGTCCGCAGACGGGACACAATGCAGCCGATTTCCCGGTGGCTCTCGAGGATATTGAGCGCATCGAGGTGTTGGAAGGGGCGGCAGCCCGTGTGTTTGGCTCTTCGGCTTTCAGTGGAGCAATCAATATTGTGACGCGGCGCGAGGCGCAGAACTCCTTAGGACTCTCGAGTGAAGGTGGATCCTATGGAACGATAGCTGCGGGTGGCTTTCTCAATTTGGCTACGGGGAAAGTGCGACAACGAATGAGCGGTGGCTATGGACAGTCGGATGGCGGAACGGAAAACACGTATTTTCGCATGCGACGCACCTTTTATCAAGGCGACTTCTCCGGTCGGAGGTTCGACCTTTTCTGGCAGGCCGGGATTACATCGAAAGATTATGGTGCTGGTACGTTCTACGGTTTGAAGAGCGATAACCAGTATGAAGCCACACGGCGACTCATTGCCTCGGTGGGCGGAAGGCTGCGGGGACTACCGGCTTCGCTCGTTGTGGAGCCGATGCTTTATGGGCATCGCGATTGGGATCATTATCAATGGATAAAAGGAAAAACCGGGGCGGCGGCCGGAGAGAATTTCCATCGCACGGATGTCTACGGGGCTTCGCTCAATATGCATCTGGTTTGGGCACTGGGACGAACGGCTTTGGGAGGCGACCTGAGGAGAGAGCGCATCCGGAGTACGGCTTATGGCGAGCGACTCTCTCCGGAAGATTGGCGTGGCATCCATGGTAGTAGTAGGCAGTATGAGCGACTGGGTGAGCGTACAAACACAAGTATTTTCTTAGAACATGATGTGGTGCTTCGCCGATGGACGCTTTCGATGGGACTGTTGGCTAATGGCAACTCATGGCTTGGAGGTGGTTTGCGATTTTATCCGGGTATAGACCTGGCGTTTCGACCGGCAACGGGATGGAAGTTGTTTGCTTCTTGGAACAAGGCATTGCGGCTACCTACCTATACGGACTTGTATATCAGTAATCGTGCGCAGATGGGCGACCTGCACTTGCGGCCTGAACGGGTGTCTACTTTCCGACTGGGAGCGAATCTCCGGCAGACGGGATGGGAGGCTCGGACGGGTGTATTTTATAGTCGGGGGCGCGATATGATCGATTGGGTGTTCGAGACATCGGCTTCCACTCGTTATCATGCTCTCAACATAGGACGACTGGACAACATGGGGGCATCGGTCGACGTGAAATGGTTGCCCCGTGAGTGGTGGCCGCTCTGTCCCATTGCGTCGGTGCGTTTGGGCTATGCGTATATCCATCAGCGGCATGATACGTCGCAGCCTATCTTCCGATCGCTCTATGCATTGGAATATCTGCGGCATCAACTCACAGCAGAGGTAGACCATCATCTTTTTTCGCGTCTCTCGGCTCACTGGGCTTTGCGCTGGCAGAGGCGCATGAATGGCTATCACCCTTATGCGAAAATCGACGGAAAATTGCTGTGGACGGCACGCCGCTTCTCGCTTTTCTTGCAAGCAGATAATCTTACAGCGCATCGCTACTACGACCTCGGCGGTGTTCGACAGCCGGGATTGTGGATAATGGCAGGAGGAAATGTGAGGTTTTAGTGAATCGGTTGGCAAGTTAACCAGTTAACAAGTAGATGAGTTAACGAGTTAACAAAATGACGAGTTGACAAGGAAGTTACCCATGTGGGCGTTCCTGTCAACTCGTCAATCTAATCAATAATCTTCTTGTTAACCTGTCAATTCATGACCTTGTTCAATCATTAATTGTCTTTATTCAGGCGTTTGCGTTCATTATGGTCGAGTGTCATCTTACGAATACGCATGCTTTTGGGCGTAACCTCTACAAACTCGTCCCCCTTGATGTATTCTAAGGCCTCTTCCAACGACATGATAACCTTGGGAATGACACGTGCCTTGTCGTCGCTTCCGCTGGCGCGCACGTTGGTTAGCTGCTTAGATTTGGTTACGTTGATAACCAAATCGTTGTCGTGAACATGCTCGCCAACAATCTGTCCGTAGTAAACCTCTTCTCCTGGATCGATAAAGAATTTGCCACGATCTTGCAACTTGTCGATGGAGTAGGCGAAGGCAGTACCCGTTTCCATAGCAATCATCGAGCCATTGGTGCGTCGCGTAATCTCACCTTTAAAAGGTTGGTACTCTTTAAAGCGGTGGGCCATGATGGCTTCACCCTGACTGGCAGTGAGAACGTTGGTGCGAAGGCCGATGATACCACGTGATGGCACGTCGAATTCTATGTTCACGCGTTCGCCTTGTGTTTCCATCGAGGTCATTTCGCCCTTTCGGCGTGTCACCATGTCAATCATTTTGCTGGCAAACTCTTCGGGAACGTTGATGGTTAGTTCTTCAATGGGTTCGCAACGCTGGCCGTCAATCTCCTTATAGATAACCTGTGGCTGACCCACTTGCAGCTCGTAGCCCTCGCGGCGCATGGTTTCGATGAGCACCGAGAGGTGAAGCACGCCACGTCCGCTAACAATCCAGCGGTCGGTATAGTCTTCAAAGGGGCGTACGCGCAAGGCGAGGTTCTTCTCCAACTCCTTTTCTAGTCGGTCGTTGATGTGGCGCGAGGTAACAAACTTACCTTCTTTGCCAAAGAAAGGGCTGTCGTTGATGGTGAAGAGCATGCTCATCGTGGGTTCGTCGATAGCGATTGGCGGCAGTGGTTCGGGCATTTCAAAGTCGCAGATGGTGTCGCCAATCTCGAATCTTTCAAGTCCGATAACGGCACAGATATCTCCGCTGTCCACGTGATCGGTCTTAACGTGTCCCATACCTACGAAAGTGTGTAGCTCCTTGATGCGTGTGCGTTCCTTTTCGCCATTGCGATGCACCACGGTAACGTTCATTCCGTCGGTGAAAGTACCGCGATGAACGCGCCCCACAGCAATTCGACCCGTGTAACTGCTATAGTCTAGCGAGGTGATAAGCATCTGCGGCGTACCCTCAATCTGTCTTGGGGCAGGTATTTTCTCAACAATCTCGTCGAGCAAATAGTCAATATTGTCGCTGGGTGCTTTCCAATCGGCGGCCATCCAACCGTTTTTGGCCGAGCCATACACCACGGGGAAGTCTAGTTGATCTTCTGTGGCGTTGAGCGAGAACATCAAGTCGAACACCATTTCATACACTTCTTCGGGTCGGCAGTTAGGCTTATCCACCTTGTTTACCACCACGATGGGCTTCAATCCCAGTTGTAAGGCCTTCTGCAAAACGAAGCGCGTCTGCGGCATAGGCCCTTCGAAAGCGTCGACGAGCAGAATGCAGCCGTCGGCCATGTTTAACACACGCTCCACTTCACCACCGAAATCGGAGTGCCCCGGAGTGTCAATGATGTTAATTTTTACGCCTTTCCACGTAATCGATACGTTCTTCGACAGGATGGTTATACCCCTTTCGCGTTCCAAGTCGTTGGCGTCCAGCACCTGTCCGCTGTTATCCTGCCCTTCGCGAAAGAGTTTTCCAGCAAGCATCATCTTATCAACCAGCGTGGTTTTTCCATGGTCCACGTGGGCGATGATAGCTATATTTCTAATGTCTTGCATTGTCTTTTTACCTTAAGTTGTGAATTATCCTTTGTTATTGAATCGGTTGCAAAGGTACGGCATTTAATTGACAATCGACCATTGCGGATGCGACAATTGACGATTAGAGAGACACCAGAGTTTTCCCGTAAGGCTTCGCGCCGGAGCGAAGGGGAGAAAAGGACGCAAAGAAAGTTTCGCGTCGGAGCGAAAGCTGCAAAATAGAGAAAAGAAGCTTTCGCTCTGGAGCGAAAACAAAAAAAGGAAGAAAACGAGCTATCGCTTGGAGCGACGGCTCATTTTTGCGCTTGAACGAGGCGAACAACCCTCTCTTATGTTGCATTTTCATTGCTTGTTCTTTCAAAATCGTTATCTTTGCAGCGAACAATCAAAAGTATACGATGATCAAAACGATTTCCAAATACATGCTTTTAGCCGTTATCGCACTCTTATGTGTCAATGTATGGGCGCAGACGCTGAAATGGCGAGACATGTATCAAGTGAAAAAGAAAGATACGCTCTTCGGGATTGCCAAGAGTTATGGCATTACACTGGAAGAGCTCATCACGGCCAATCCCGACATGAAGGTGGCTGGCTACGAACTGAAGAAGGGTGACTACATCTTCATCCCCTACCCCTCGACACAGAAACCGGCGGCTTCGGCCACTCAGAGGGCACTCTCGTCGTCGGCAGATGTTCGCAATCGAGCCATTCGGGTGGGCGTGATGCTTCCACTGCACAATGTAGACGGTGACGGGAAAAGAATGGTGGAATACTATCGCGGACTCCTGATGGGCTGCGACAGTTTGAGACAACAAGGAATCTCGACGGAGGTTTATGCCTGGAATGTTTCGGCAGATGCCGACGTGCGACAGACGTTGCTCAAGGCAGAGGCGAAGAAGTGCGACATCATCTTTGGTCCGCTCTATACCAAACAGGTGCGTCCGCTGGCCGACTTTTGTAAAACGGCGGGCATCAAACTCGTGATTCCGTTTTCGATTGGGGGCGACGAGGTCGTGCGCAATCCGCAGGTGTATCAAGTATATCAGTCGACCGACGAGTTGAATAACGCCACCATCGATGCCTTTTTGGAGCGATTCGCCAAGCAGCACCCCGTTTTTATCGATTGTAACGACAGCACCAGCAAGAAAGGAATTTTTACTTCTGCGCTGCGAAACCAATTCAGCGCGCGGGGTATCAAATACAGTATTACCAATCTTCGATCGCCCGAGGATGCCTTTGCCAAGGCTTTCAGTCGCACCCAACCCAACGTCGTAGTGCTGAATACGGGTCGATCGCCCGAGCTGTCGGTGGCTCTTGCCAAGATCAACGGGCTTACGGCCAATGCTCCCGGCATTGTGATCTCGCTCTTCGGCTATACCGAATGGTTGATGTACACGAAGCAACACCTCGACCATTTTTTTAAATACAACACCTACATCCCCACCACCTTTTATTATAACCCCCTCTCAACGAAGACGCAGCAATTGGAAAACAGCTATCGTCGGTGGTTCAGTATGCCGATGCAATACGCCCTTCCGCGGTTTGCTCTCACCGGATATGACCATGCTCAGTTCTTCTTGCGAGGATTGCACAAATACGGTAAGGCATTCATGGGGACGAAAGAGCAGAACGTTTATACGGCGTTGCAAACCCCGATGAGCTTCCAACGTGTAGGCAACGGGGGGATGCAGAACGTGGCATTCATGCTCATTCATTACACGTACGACCGAAAGATAGAATCCCTGGCCTATTAATCCGGCAGACCGATGAACGCAAAACAACTTCTTCTTCAATTCCTTCTCTTCTTCCCATTGCAGTCGATGGCGCAGATAGGGCTTCATCGCAGCGATCTCTCGATAGGTCTCAATGGCGGCTATGTGTTGAGTTCGGTAGGATTCAACCCCAAGGTAGACCAGTCGCAGCATGGCGGTTTCACAGGCGGACTGTCGGTGAAATACGTCTGCGAGAAATACTTCAACACCTTTTGTTCCCTCTATGCCGAGGTGAATTATGCCTCGATTGGTTGGAAGCAAGACATCAAAGACCTCGACGGACGTGCCGTTATCAATACCCATACCGGCGAGGCCGAGTCTTACTTGCGTACGATCAACTACGTTCAGGTGCCCATCTTTGCTCATTTGGCTTGGGGAAAAGAAGACCGTGGCGCACAGTTCTTCTTCCAGTTGGGCCCGCAGATGGGGCTTTATTTGAGCGAGCAGACGCAGACGAACTACGAGGCGACTCAAAGAAACCTCGCCGATAGAGCCAACAAAGTGGTCGAGCAAGAGTCGATGCCCGTCGAACGGAAGTTCGACTACGGCATTGCCGCAGGTTTGGGGGCAGAATATCGTCTGCCCAGTGTGGGCCATTTCCTTCTCGAAGCGCGCTATTACTACGGCCTGGGCAGCATCTACGGCGAGAGCAAACGCGACTTTTTCGGGCGGTCCAACTTTGGAAATATCCTCCTGAAGATAGCCTATCTCTTCGACGTAGCCAAGACCCGGAGGTGAACATCGCCATGTTTGACAACTCAAGAATTCATCCACCCTTAACTAAAAAATAAAAACTATGTTTGAAGGTCAACCTAAAGGACTGTACGCATTGGCATTAGCCAATACGGGCGAGCGTTTCGGTTACTACACCATGCTTGCCATTTTCACTTTGTTTTTGCAAGCCAAGTTCGGTTACACCGCGGCAGAAACATCCACTATCTTCGGAAGTTTCCTCGGCTTTGTTTATTTCATGCCCCTCATCGGCGGAATCCTTGCCGACCGTTTTGGCTACGGCAAGATGGTGACATCGGGCATCGTCGTCATGTTTTTGGGCTATACGCTGCTGGCCATCCCCACCGGAGCCGACATCACCGGCAAGGCCATGATGTTCGGTGCGCTGGCTCTCATCTCCTGCGGGACGGGCTTGTTTAAGGGCAATCTCCAGGTCATGGTGGGCAATCTCTACGACAATCCGCAGCTCAGCGGCAAGCGCGACACTGCATTTAGCCTCTTCTACATGGCCATCAACGTAGGAGCACTCTTTGCTCCGACGGCCGCAACGAAGGTAACCAATTACGTTCTGGCCGGTTCTCACTTCACCTACGAACCCCAGATCCCGTCGTTGGCCCATCAGTTTCTCGACGGAACCATCAAGCCAGACGGTAACGTGCTGCTCGAACAGCTAAAAGCCGCACAGGGCTTTACGGGCGATATGGCCACCTTCTGCACCACCTACATCGAGCAACTCTCAAAAGCCTACAACTATGGGTTTGCCGTGGCCTGCATCTCGCTCATCATCTCGATGGCCATCTATGTGGCATTCCGTTCCACTTTTAAGCATGCCGACGTCAACAATAAGCAGAAAGTCCAATCTGGCAGCATCGACGCACAGGCCGACGAACTTTCTCCGGCCGACACCCGTCAACGCATCATCGCCCTGTTGCTGGTCTTCGCCGTTGTGATCTTCTTTTGGATGGCCTTCCATCAAAACGGACTGACAATGACGTTCTTCGCCCGCGACTACACCGCTAAGTCCGTTATGGGGTTCGACCGCTTGGGCTTCGACGTTCTCAACCTAGTTCTTGCCGTCGTGGCGGTATACAGTGCCTTCTCGTTTTTCCAGTCGAAAACAAGTAAAGGCAAAGGCATCTCGGGTGTTTTGCTCGTGGCGGCTGTCATTGGCATTGCAGCCAACTATCACACGATGGACGGCGAGGTGAAGATTCTTCCGCAAATCTTCCAGCAGTTCAATCCCTTCTTCGTCGTTGCCTTAACGCCCGTCTCGCTGGCCGTCTTCAGTTACCTGGCACGCAAGGGCAAAGAGCCCTCTGCTCCGCGTAAGATAGGTTTCGGAATGCTCATTGCAGCCTGCGGATTTATGATTCTTGCCGTGGCCTCACTCGGTCTGCCCACGCCCACAACAGTGCAAACCGAGGGCATTGCCGACAATCTTTTGGTTTCGCCCAACTGGCTCATCTCTACCTATCTCGTCCTTACCTTCGCCGAACTGCTGCTCTCGCCGATGGGCATCTCTTTCGTATCGAAAGTAGCACCGCCCAAATACAAGGGCATGATGATGGGCGGTTGGTTTGTTGCTACTGCCATTGGCAACTATCTTGTGGCCATCATTGGCTATCTATGGGGCGACATGCAGCTGTGGATGGTATGGAGTGTACTCATCGTTTGCTGTCTGCTCTCAGCCCTCTTCATCTTCTCGATCATGAAACGACTTGAGAAAGTGAGCTAAAAGAATGAAATCGTGGGCTAAAAGATGTGAAACAGTGGACCAAAAAATTTAAGACCGTGGACTAAAACGCCCCATCAACTATCACCCCTTAAGAGAGGATGCAACCTTGTTGCATCCTCTTTTTTGATGCCCATCCTCCTGCGTATATAATTTGTAAAAACGCCTTGAACCACAGAAGTTTGCATAGACGTCTTCCTATTTCTTAGCTTTCGCCTTCCATTTCCTTAACTTTCGGCCTGCGTTTCCTTAGCTTTTGGGTGGCGAAAGCTAAGAGATGGAAAGGGAAGGAGGGAAGTAGTGAGGAGGAAAGTAGTAAGTAGTAAGGAGAAAAGAGGGGAAATAGTAAGGGGTAGAGAGGGAAGGAGTGGAGATGTTGAGGTAGTAAACAACCCTGTAAGGGTTGGTCTGTTGGTAGAGCAAGGCTGGTGAGCGAAGCGAACCTACCTTGTTTACGGCGTACAAAGAGAAAACAAGGCCGTAGGTCTTGGTCTGTGTTTAATGATCGAATGAGAAAAGAAAGAGATGGATTCATTGCGGGAAGATTTGTGAGAAAAGAAGATTTTGCTTATCTTTGCAGCCGTGATGATAAATGTGCATATAAATAATAAAGGTGTAACAGAGCAGAAGAGCAAAAACTTTTCTGCATCTTTTAACACCCATTGTTTGGTAGTCTCCGAGAAAATGACTACCTTACACACACACACACACACACACACACACACACACAGTATGCGCACCTATTGGTAGCGTAAGACTTTTTCACTTTTCCCTACGCGCGCGTGAAATGCGTGCAACCTCTATTAGCAAAGGGCTCCAAGGAGTTCCCTTTGTTCGCTTTTTTGTGCCCGTTTGCGAGCTATCAAGAAAGCAAAATAAGAACGTTTTAAGCACTGAAATTACCGTAACAAATAATTGTAATTCTCTGATAATAGTTTGTTTTCTCTCGTTGATTTCTCGGGCAGGCAGCAGTGATACGCTGTCTGCCTATAGAGCGGGAAGAGGGCAGGCAACCATAAAGGATAAATAATGAGTTTGTCAGGATGTATATAATAAAAGGTGAGCAACGAAGCCACATAGAGAGTAGATAACAACTATTTTTAATCAAATCAAAAAAGCAATGAGAAAGAAGCAAGAAAAGAAGGATTATTCTGCACCACGTTGCATGATAATCCAAGTGAGCGAAATGACTTATCTCATGGATACGTCTTTCCCGAGCCAGCACAAGAAGGCAAATCACGGTACTGGTCCAACGGCTCCAGCCAAGTCTTTCGGCTTATGGAGTGATGAGTACTTTGAGGAGGACAGTAGCGAAGAAGCTAACGATGACAGCTCTTCATCATGGAACGACTAATTCCTAAAGCGATTAATTAACAAAAAAAAGAAAACGAACAAAGAAAAAAGAAAGATGAAACATCAGTCCCTTTTATCAGGAATAAAGTCTTTGGGCATCATGCTGAGCTTAGGTTTGGCTTTGGCCTCATGTACAAAGGACGACGTGGCTCAGAACCCGGCAAAGCCAAACGAGGAGGGGAATAAGAACCTAACAACTTTCGTAGCAGGCGACGAGGCAAAAACCCGCACGTCATTGGATTATAACAGTAGCGACTTCTCTTGGGAAGCAGGTGATTATATCTACGTAAAGGATGATGATGGTGTATTGCAGAAGAGTAGCAACGCTCCAACTCAGAAGGTAGCTTCCTTCCGTTATAGAGTTCCTGGCAAGTTTGGCGCAAGTACAAGTTATAAAGTTTATTACTTGGGCAAGAACAGTAGTGGCAACTCAGTAACTATCTCAACGGCCCAGAGCCAGACCGCTCCAGACAACACCGCGCACTTTGGCACAGCAGGCGATTACGGTACTGCTACCGCTACAAAAGTGACAGACAAAAATCAGTTTGCGTTCGTATTGGAGCATCATCCGGCTTACTTAGTCTTCCAGCCTTACACAAGTAACACAATTCTACGGAACTGTAAGTTAACAAAGGTAGAAGTAAGCTCCGACAACGATATCGCCGAGACCTACACCATCAACCCAACAACAGGTGCTTTAGACGCTTCCGCAGTAACAAACGGAGACAAGATAGTCTTAACGACACAAGGCGCAACCGGCTTCCCACTAACCAACAACAGCGCCAGCGTAACAACTAACGGAGCTTACATGGTGATTAAGCCAGGCACTCATACTTTAAGGGTACGTTATTGGGTAAAGGACGTGGCAACAGGTACAGAGGGAACTATAACTAAGATATATCCATCTACAGCATACGCTTCGAACACCTACTACGATATGACCGCCGACCTCAACGTACGCGACTACGATGGCGACCATTATTACATGTGGGATGCTCAGCAGCAATATTGGTATGGTTACGAATGGACAAAGAATTTGGCAGGAAACACAGGCCAACCAACACTAAACAATAGGAGTTCTTCAAACTTCCCCCAGAGCAACAGTGACTCTCGTTGGTACCACGAGGGTGGCGGTGCATTCCAAGCTACCCAGAGTTGCGCAGGTCTTCCCAACGTTAACGAGCTGTCTTGGTATTGCATGAACGGCGATCCACGTTGGGATGCAGATGAGTTATGGACAACTATGGGTCATTTATATAAAGGTGGTATGTGGTTTAAGAAGAAGTCTGTATTAAAGGGAGAGAGTCATTACGACGTCGAGAAATCTGCCGACGGTACAACCGACATGCGTACAACAGGGATAAGCTACACCAACAACAGCAGTAGTATCAGAAACTCTGGTCTCCCTTCCGTCGCCGATGCAGGTAATTACTTCTACCTGCCCGCCTTGGGTTACTACGACTCTGGTCAGCTGAACTACGTTGGCGACACCGGAATCTATTGGTCGTCAAGTGCTTTCCCATGGACCAGCTACTACGCGTACTACCTGTCCTTCAACAGTTTCAACGTCACCGTGTTCTACTACAGTTGCGGCAGCGGGAACAGGGTTGGCGGGTTCGAGTAGTCCTAAAAGCCCCACCCCGACCCTCCCCAAAAGGGGAGGGAGCCTAACTGGATAAAGGAGGGTGAGAGACATTGAAATATCCAACCCGTTGCAAGAAAATTTATAACCCTGTAGGTTGTCAAACAAAAGTGCACAACTGCAAATGTAGTTATTTACTTTGATTATTTGACAAGTGGTATTCCCTTGTGGAAAACTCAGTAATCACAACCCTTTCAACCCGAATATTCTTAAAAGAGAATATTCGGGTGAATTTGTTTTATCATATAATTTTGCTCTATCCTTTCATTCATCTCAATATTTAAGAAACTAAGTGATAGGAGCAAATTGAAAAAGCTTTCACAAGAAAAAGAGATTAGAGTATAAAAAATCTTACTGTTTTCTTTGTGTAGTCTTGAAAATGTTAATAACTTTGCGGTCAGTTCGGAAGACTATTGGAGAGAGTTTTTCCACGGCACTCTTGAAGACAGCCCGCCGGAGAGTTTAATAAAATAAATGAGACAGTAATTTATCAGTCGTGGAGTCAATTAAAACAAAGTAATTATGAAATCAAACAAGACAATGAAGTTTTTCAGTCTGTTGGCAGTAGCACTTGTTACTGTTTGTGCTTCAACCCTTTTTGCTTCTTGCGGAAGCGACGATGACGACAAGAACAGTAACACGATTGTTGTTAATGGTCAGGCCGTAAGCATCGTAGGAGCTTCTCTGAACGAAGGCGGTGGTTCTCTTATCGGTTTACTTACAGCAGGTTCTCCTTCGGCGGCAGGCATTAACATGACCACTGTTGGCTTTACCATTCCGACCAATCAGTTTGGCAAAACCATCGATTTGAGCAAGAAGAGCAATATCGACTGGTCGGTAAACGGTGCGGTTGATGCAGATTCCCGTTCGCCTTTGGCAGAAGGTAGCTCGTTGTATGTTAACAAGAGCGGTGATGTTTATACCGTTAAGTTCACATTCATCAAGAAAGACCCGACCGGTAAAACAACGACCATCAGCGGTAGCTATGAGGGCAAGAACCTGAGCGTAAAGAAGCCCTAACCCTAAGCTGACGAGAATTTAAGAGTATAAACTAAGAGAGGATGCCCCTATTCATGGAGCATCCTCTTTTCGTTTCATCCAATCCTATCTTGGTTAATCCGTCAACTCATCAACTTATCAACTCGTCAACTCATCCCATCTATCTCACCGTGATGTGGAAGCACCCCTGCTTTACTTCGTATTTAATGTAGCAGCGGTGGGCGGTGCGCAGATCGTTGAGCACTTCGCTGAGCACCCATTTGAGCGTGTCGTTGCGTACACGACGGCGGGAAGGACCGTTGGGATCCTCAACCGTTTTGTAGCGATTGTAGGCAATATCGAATGTAGTGCCATAGCGATGGCAGCTGTTTTCGGAAGCATTGCCGTTATGTCCGCGCAGTGTGGCCACGTCTGCCTCGCTGCGCAACACGCTCGTGACGATGAATCGATGTAGTGGAACGCCCTTCACCTGCAAACTGTCGAAGAAATTGCGCCCGATGTCGTGCAGTAAAACGGCGGCGCGCGGGACGAGATAAGGAATGCTGCTGCGAAGGCGATCGACTTGATAAAAAGGACTGCCAGCGATGTATACCAATTCCGATTTTCGCCGTTCAGCCTCCTGGCGATTGGCTACCGGAGGGACGCCGTATCGATGAGCTTCCTCCAACTGTACGTCGTTAAGGTCGGGAAAGGCTTTTGAGAAATCGGGAACACTACGAATGCGATTCTTCACGGGCGAGCCGTCGGCCCTGAAAAAAGTGACGGTCTGTGCTCCGTTCTCCACTGGTTGTGCGGAAAGAAAGGCAGCTCTCGATACCGTCTTAGCAGAATCCGTTGCAAGATGGTACGATTCTTCCTCCTTCGTGCTGGCCACTTCGGGAAAGATGGCACGTATGAAAGCCAATAGAAGCACGCAGGCGGAAAAGGCTTTCAAATATTGGTTCTTGGTGATTCTCGTCTTTGTCAATCTCATTGAAACAGGTGGTTTGTAGGCACAAAGGTAGCGAAAAGTGCAAAGTTATAGAACGTTTTTTGTAATTTTGCGCCTATCAACAAAGTAGAAGACATTGATATTGGTAGAGAAACATATCGTTCTTGAAGACATTGACCCCGTAATGTTCTACGGTGTGAACAACGGACACTTGCAGATGCTGAAGTCGCTCTTCCCCAAGTTGCGCATCGTGGCACGCGATAATGTGGTGCGTGCCTTGGGCGACGAGGAGGAGCTGATTCGATTTGAAGAGAAAACCGAAGCCCTGCGCCGCCACATCCTGAAATACAACGCCATCACCGAAGAAGACCTCATCGACATCATCAACGGTAGAAAGACCAAAGCCGAGGGCAGTAAGGGCGTCATCGTCTACAATACGTCGGGCAAACCCATCAAAAGTCGCAGCGAGAATCAGCAGCTATTGGTAGAGGCCTACGAGAAGAACGATCTGGTATTTGCCGTGGGACCGGCCGGAACGGGTAAAACCTACCTAAGCATCGCCCTGGCGGTGAAAGCTTTGAAGGAGAAGACGGCCAAGAAGATCATCCTCAGCCGACCGGCAGTAGAGGCGGGCGAGAAGCTCGGTTTTCTGCCGGGAGACATGAAAGAGAAAATCGACCCCTATCTTCAACCCCTCTACGACGCGCTGGAAGACATGCTCCCCGCCGTCAAACTGCAAGAGATGATGGAGAAGCGCGTGATACAAATCGCCCCACTGGCTTTTATGCGTGGACGAACGCTGAACGATGCCATCGTCATCCTCGACGAAGCTCAGAATACTACCTCGGCGCAAATTAAAATGTTTCTCACCCGAATGGGTACCAACACGAAAATGATCGTCACGGGCGACCTCACCCAAATCGACCTGCCCCGCCAAGAAACTAGCGGACTGCGAACAGCTCTCGACATTCTGACCGACATTCGAGGTATTGCCACCGTAAGATTCGGCTCAAAAGACATCGTGCGGCACCGACTCGTTACCCGAATCGTGAACGCTTACGAGGCCTACAAGGGTAGTAAGTAAGGAGTAAGGGAGTAAGGAGTAAAAGGAGTAAGTAAAGAAACAACGATATTTCACACAAAAAACATACAACACACAATGAAAGCATTAACAACAACCGACTTTCACTTTGACCGTCAGCGCAGCGTCTATCATGGCAAAGTGCGCGACGTGTACGACATCGACGCCGACCGACTCGTGATGATTGCCACCGACCGCATCTCGGCATTCGACGTCATCCTCCCCAAAGGCATCCCCTTCAAGGGACAAGTGCTCAACCAGATTGCCGCCAAATTTCTCGATCTCACCGCCGACATCTGCCCCAACTGGAAACTCGCCACGCCCGACCCGATGGTCACCGTCGGCCTTAAGTGCGAACCCTTCCGCGTGGAAATGATCATCCGCTCCATCCTCACCGGTTCGGCCTGGCGCGCCTACCAAGAAGGCTGTCGTGAGCTCTGCGGCGTACGTCTGCCCGATGGGATGCGCGAGAACGAACGTTTCCCACAACCCATTATCACCCCTACGACGAAAGCTGACGAGGGGCACGACCTCAACATCTCGCGTGAGGAAATCATCGCGCAAGGTCTTGTTTCGGCTGAAGACTACGCCGTGATAGAGGATTACACCCGTCGCCTTTTCGCCCGCGGGCAGGAGATTGCCGCACGGCAGGGCCTCATCCTGGTCGACACGAAATACGAATTCGGCAAGCGCGACGGTCGGGTCTACCTCATCGACGAAATCCACACCCCCGACTCCAGTCGTTATTTCTATGCCGAGGGCTACGAAGAAAAACTGGCCAAGGGTGCACCTCAACGCCAACTCTCCAAAGAATTTCTGCGGCAGTGGCTCATCGCCCGCGGATTTATGAATGAACCCGGACAGACCATGCCCGACATTACCGACGAATATGCCCTCGAAGTGAGCAACCGCTACATCGAACTCTACGAGCACATCACCGGAGAGCCTTTCAATCGCTCCACCGAAACTGGCGACATCGCCGCTCGCATCCATTGCAACGTTTCGGCCTACCTGGCGCAGGAAAAATGAGCCCGATAAAGCTTCCAACTACTTGGAAAGTTCAAAAATGAGCCAAACGGGGCTTCCAACTACTTGGAAAGCCCGAAAATGAGAAAAACGAAGCTTCCAACTACTTGGAAAGCTCGAAAATGAGAAAAACGGAGCTTCCAACTACTCGGAAAGCTCAAAAATGGGAAAAACGGGGCTTCCGACTACTCGGAAAGCTCGAAAATGAGAAAAACAGAGCTTCCGAGGCCTCGGAAAGTTGAAACTTCACTCAACAGCCCCTCAATCCCCTAACTTAGGGGGCGTATCCTCCCAAAAGCTCGAAATGATCAATTGTCAATAAAAAATGTATCGGCAAGAACAAATCAAGCCCTACGGCAGCGAGGGCGACAAAGGCGCACAAGTGGAAGAGATGTTCGACAACATCGCTCCCACTTACGATATGCTCAACCATCGCCTGTCGTGCGACATCGACAAAGGCTGGCGACGCAAAGCCATCGCCCAGCTAAAGCCTTTCGCCCCCCGGGAGATACTCGACATCGCCACCGGAACCGGCGACTTCGCTATCCTCGCCGCCCGGATGCTAAAGCCCGAACAACTCGTGGGGGCAGACATCTCCGAAGGAATGATGGCCGTGGGAAGACAGAAGGTGGAGCGCGAAGGTTTGCGAGATGTCATCCATTTTCGCCGCGAAGACTGCCTGCAGCTCTCGTTCGAAGATGGCAGTTTCGATGCTGTGACAGCCGCCTTTGGGATCCGTAACTTCAAAGACCTCGACACTTGTCTGCGCGAATTGCATCGCGTGCTCCGACCGGGTGGACACCTCAGCATCGTCGAACTCTCGGCCCCTATGCGCCCACCCATGTCGTGGCTCTTTAAAGTCTACTCGCACACGCTGTTGCCCCTCTACGCTCGCCTCGTGTCGAAAGATGGCAGTGCCTACCGCTATCTCATCAATACCATCGAAGCTTTTCCACAGGGTGAGGAGATGATGGAGATTCTGCGTAAAGCGGGCTTCGAGGAGGTGCAGTTCTGCCGGCTCACCCTCGGTGTTTGCACGATGTATTTGGCCAGTAAAAAATAAAAAACATGATGGATAAGTACGGACTGATAGGCTATCCCCTTGGACATTCCTTCTCAATAGGCTACTTCAACGAGAAGTTCCACAATGAAGGCATCGACGCAGAATACGTCAACTTCGAGATTTCCCAAATCGAAGATCTGCCCGAGATTCTTGCCGCTAATGCTCATCTGAAAGGCCTCAACGTCACCATCCCCTACAAAGAGGAGGTGATGCGCTATTTAGACGACATCACGCCCGAGGCCTCGGCCATCGGAGCGGTGAATGTCATCCGCGTGAGTCATAAAGGTTCGAAGACGATACTCAAGGGCTTCAACAGCGATGTCATCGGGTTTACCCGTAGTATCGAATCGATGCTCGAGCCTTGTCATAAGAAGGCTCTCATCCTCGGTACGGGCGGAGCGGCCAAAGCCGTGGCCTACGGACTGAAAAGCCTGGGCCTGGAGACACTCTTCGTCAGTAGGACACCGCGCGCAGGCGTCGTCACCTACAATCAGATCACTCCCGAGATGATCGAGGCCTACAACGTCATCGTCAACTGCACTCCACTGGGACTCTATCCCAATACCGAGGTATGCCCCGACCTGCCTTACGAGGCGATGAATTCGCACACGCTGCTCTACGACCTGCTCTATAATCCCGACGAAACGCTCTTTATGAAAAAAGGTCGGCAGCAAGGGGCTATCACCAAAAATGGACTGGAAATGCTTCTCCTCCAAGCTTTCGCCAGTTGGGAAATTTGGACGGGAGAAGATGGGAGGAAGTAGGAAGGAGTATTGCTTTTGTCGACAGAGTAACTTCCTCGTCAACTTGTCAACTTTGTCACCTCGTCACCTCGTCAACTTGTCAACTAAAAATATGAACAACCGTTATATGCAGCGCGGCGTGAGTGCCGCCAAAGAAGATGTGCACAATGCCATCAAGAATATCGATAAAGGAATCTTTCCGCAAGCATTCTGCAAAATCATCCCCGACATCCTCGGCGGAGACGACGAGTATTGCAACATCATGCATGCCGATGGAGCCGGTACTAAGTCGTCACTGGCCTACGCCTACTGGCGCGAGACGGGCGATCTGTCCGTATGGCGCGGCATCGCCCAGGATGCCATCGTGATGAATACCGACGACCTGCTCTGCGTGGGTGCCGTCGACAATATCCTCGTCTCAAGTACCATCGGGCGCAACAAAATGCTCATCCCCGGCGAAGTAATCTCCGCTATCATCAACGGCACCGACGATCTGCTTGCCGAACTTCGACGCATGGGTATCGGCATCTATGCCACCGGTGGTGAAACTGCCGACGTGGGCGATCTCGTCCGCACAATCATTGTCGACTCTACTGTCACCTGTCGCATGAAGCGTAGCCATGTCATCAACAATGCCAACATTCGCCCCGGCGACGTCATTGTAGGGCTCTCCTCCTGCGGCACCGCCACCTACGAACAACGCTATAACGGCGGTGTGGGCAGCAACGGACTCACCAGCGCGCGCCACGATGTCTTTGCCAAATACTTGGCCGAGAAATATCCGGAGACCTACGACCACGCTGTGCCCCAGGAACTGGTCTACAGCGGAACAAAACATCTGACCGATGCCATCGAGGCTCTTGGCGTTGATGCCGGTCAATTGGTGCTCTCGCCCACCCGCACCTACGCTCCCGTTATCCGTCAGGTGCTCGATGAGCTGCGCTCTGATATCCACGGTATGGTACACTGCACAGGTGGCGCACAAACCAAGGTGCTCCACTTCGTCGGTGACAACTGCCGCGTGATAAAAGACCATCTCTTCCCCGTCCCGCCCCTCTTCCGTCTTATTCAGAAAGAAAGCAACACTGATTGGCGCGAGATGTATAAAGTGTTTAACATGGGCCATCGCATGGAACTCTACGTCCACCCCGACATTGCCCCCCGTATCATCGACATCAGTCGCAGCTTCAACATCGATGCGCAGATAGTCGGCCGTGTAGAAGAAGGCAGCAAGTCGCTCACCATTACCTCAGAATTTGGAACCTATAACTATTGATGAAGAAAGATGATAGAAGATAACAGCATATTAGCGAAACTCGACGGATTGGAAAGTCGTTACGAAGAAGTGTCGACCCTGATTACCGATCCTGCCGTCATTGCCGACCAAGAGCGATACGTAAAACTTACCCGCGAATATAAAGATCTTGGCGATATCATGGATGCCCGCCGTAGATACGTCTCTTGTTTGAATTCCATTGCCGAAGCCAAAGATATTCTGGCCAACGAAACCGATTCCGACCTAAAAGAGATGGCGCGTGAAGAGTTGTCGGTCAACGAAACAGAACGTCCGAAGCTGGAAGAAGAAATCAAACTGTTGCTCATTCCTAAAGACCCCGAAGACGCCAAGAACGTGCAAATGGAAATCCGTGCCGGAACAGGTGGCGACGAGGCCGCACTCTTTGCTGGCGACCTCTTTGGCATGTACAAACGCTTCTGCGACTCCAAAGGCTGGAGTCTTTCCGTCACCAGTTCGAGCGAAGGTGCTGTCGGCGGTTTTAAGGAGATAGACTTCGCTGTAAGTGGCGATAACGTCTACGGCGTTCTGAAATACGAAAGCGGCGTACACCGCGTGCAACGCGTTCCTGCTACCGAAACGCAGGGCCGAATGCACACCTCTGCTGCTACCGTTGCCGTGCTGCCCGAGGCCGACAAGTTCGAAGTAAATATCAACGAAGGCGACATCAAGTGGGACACGTTCCGCAGTTCGGGTGCAGGCGGTCAGAACGTCAATAAGGTAGAATCGGGCGTGCGTTTGCGCTATCCTTGGAAGAACCCCAACACGGGCGAGACTGAGGAAATTCTCATCGAATGTACCGAAACACGCGACCAACCCAAGAACAAGGAACGCGCCCTTTCTCGACTGCGTACCTTTATTTACGATCGCGAGCATCAAAAGTATATCGACGATATTGCCAGTCGGCGCAAGAGTCTCGTCTCCACCGGCGACCGTTCTGCCAAAATACGCACTTACAACTATCCGCAGGGCCGTGTCACCGACCATCGCATTGGCTACACCACGCACGACCTTCAAGGCTTTGTTTCCGGCAACATCCAAGATATGATCGACGCTCTCACCGTGGCCGAAAATGCCGAGCGGATGAAAGAGTCCTCACTGGCTTAATCATCACCGATTTATTCTCACTGTGATTCGTATTTCATATTGAAACCTTTGGCGGAAAGGGAAGATTGTGTTACCTTTGCCGCCGTGAAACAGAATGTGTTGACATATCGGCAGCATCAAAAGGAGCAGAAAGGGGCGAACTTTTCTGCATCTTTTAACGCCCATTCCTTGGTAGTCTCCCAGAAAATGACTACCTTACACACACACACACACACACACACACACACACACACACACACACACACACACACAATATTCGCACCTATTGTAGTGTAAGATTTTTTAGCTTTTCTCTACGCGCGCGCGAAGTGAGCGCAACCCCTATTAGCAAAGGGCTCCACGGAGTTCCCTTTGCTTCTCTTTTCATGCTCTTTCGCCAAGTGTCGGAAAGCGAATTCACACCGAAGTTTCATCAATTAAATATTAGAGAATTATGAACAGAAAGCAATTCAAGAATCAACCTTACACAGCACCGCAATGTGAGGTTATTCAAACGGAAAGTGAGAGTTTTATCTGCGTCTCCGTTCGTCCCAATGGCGGCAACCCCTCGACCACCGACCCGTGGGATGAAAAGAACCATGAGGGCGGTTCCGTCTTCTTTGGCGACGAGAGCAACGTAGCACCCTCCAAAAAGGGTTTGTGGGAAGACGATGGAGAAGAAGAAGATTATTAAACGTAAAAAAGAGACAGACACAATGAAGACAAAGATGATTTTATCCTTCGCACTGTTAGCCATGCTGGCAGCTTGCAGCAACAATGATAACGTAAAGCCCGAGGATGGCGATAAAGGCAAAGTGGATATTACGCAAGGTATTGAGTTCAAGGTAAACTTCAAAGATTTCAATACTGAAAAAGAATATGTCGGAACACGCACCACGCCAACCTCCGACACCATCAGCCGCAAAACCATCGACCTGGGCAACAACCTGCTGGCCGAGGTAACCGTGCAACGCGACTCTGCCAGGACTACCCGCTCCATAGCCGCTACCCGCGCATTGGAGAACGACGACTATACGATGCTCGTATTCCAAGGCTCTTTTCCCACCTACACGCTGAAAGGGGAGATTACCGGCACATTGAAAGACGGCAAATTCACTCCCAACATGCATTTGCGCCTGGCACCAGGCCCTTACATCTTCATGTTGCACAATAACCGTATGACTAAAGTCACCACCCCCATGGGCACGATTGGATTGAAGCTTACCCGTGACAACGCCGAAAAGGCCTTGCTGGCCCGAACCGATTATACTGTAACCGCCACACCCGACCCACAGTATGTCGATTTCCAAATGAGCCATGTGGGTTGTCGTATGCGTATCAAGCTTACCGGATGGATGCCCATTCAAGCCTCCACCACAGCCAGCATACAAGCCTACAACTCCAATTTGCTGCCTGAGGATTGCACCTTTGAACTACCCTACAGCGGTGATAAGTTGACTGATGGCGAACTGAATCCTCTTAACGAACCCCTCACTTTCCCTGCCAGTGCCACCACTCCTAACGCCGACGGTACCTACACCACCCAGAGTAACGAGTATCTCTACTTCGTGCCCGGTACCGACATGGAAGGTTTCAAACTCAAGTTCACCGGCGGGCAGATCTACAAGATGAACATGGCCGGTGCCAGCGTCAACCTCATCAGTCTTGTCGATCCCAACATTCATTCAGCCCACGTCATGGACATCAACGAGTCGTATTTGGTGAACATCAACCTCAAATACAACTTCCTCTACTTGATGAGCGACGGCACCACTGACTTCCTTAACTCCACCCAATATACCGCCCTGCGCGCTAGCGACGGTAAAACGAAACGCTATGTCGACAAGCAAGGCACTGTGCTCGCCACCCCCAAAGTGCCCATCGCCGTGGTGTTAAGCCAAAGCAAAGGAATGGCGGTAGCATTAAAGAACGCCAATGGAGGAGCTCCAGCATGGTGGAGTACCAACAAATATTGGTATAAACAGACTAATACGCATGGGGTAACAAATCAGGCCGATGCCTTAAACAGTCAAGTTACCAGTGGATTAGATGAGACATGGGATCCAAACTACAGTACGAGTAATGTAATTGGCGAAAAGGTAAAAGGGAAGAACTCTGATTTCCCTGCATTCTATGCCGCAGCTCACTATGATCCAGGTACGGTTTACACAGGTTCACCCGCACTACAATGGTATCTTCCGTCATACAGTGATTTTAAGTGGATGTTTTCTAGTTTAGGTTTGGGTGATAAAACTGTTGTAACTCAACCCGCTCATTATAGTTGGTATGGCAGTTTGGCCGATATTGCGTTAACACAAGTTGGTGGTGATGCGATTACAGGTGCGATGTACCTTAAGAGGTATTGGTCAAGTTCTGAATACGTTGTAACTGGATTGTATGGAACAGATACATACGGGAATGCTTTCCTTGCAAATCCGACAGATGGATACTGGGGAGGATATGCCATATCACAATACGACAATCTTGTCCGCCCATTCGTAAAATACAAATAAGAAGCAACAAGGGTGTTGAACACTTACGGTCAAGAGTATTCAACACCCTTGAGGAAGAGTGTTCAATACCTTTGAAGAAGCGTATTTTATCAACTTATTATAATCACTTAAATGGAAAGGAAACAAAATTATGATCGAATTCGAAGTGAAGTCTAAAAAACAGACGATCGGAGCCAAGAAAGGCCAAACGGTGTATTACGCTGTGGCCAAGACCAATAACCACATGACGCTCGAGATGGTGTGCGACATGATTGTAGCCGAAACCTCACTCTCACGCGGTGACGTGATGAACACGCTCATCACGCTGGGACAGCTGACGTGCCGATCGCTGAAGATGGGCTTCAGCATCGACCTGGGCGACGTGGGTTCGATACGTGTCTATTTCCCCTCACGTATGATGGATAAGAAAGAAGATGTGACGGCCGGTACGCTCAAAACACCCAAAATCGTGTTCACACCCAAAGCAAAGATGCGCGCGGCCTCTAAAGCGGCGGAGGTGAGCATAGACAATCCCGCCAGGAAGAAAGAGGCCAAGCCCAAGAAACCATAAGGCCGTTTGGGCGGCAACGGCTTTCGCTCTCAAGGTGGAGAGAATGCCGAAACAGAGAACCGAGGGGGTGGAAAGACGCACGGCGCGCCTTTCCACCCCCTTGTTCTGACTCAGGCTTTTGGCATCATGACTTGGGAAGTTGGCGAAACTGTGGTATCTTTGCAGTCGAAATTAACTAACAAAACAGAGGAGATCGATATGAACAGACAACAGTTGGTGGAGCAGATATGGAGAAAGAAATCGTTTTTGTGCGTAGGGCTCGATACGGACATTCGGAAAATTCCACCACATCTGCTGGCGGAGGAAGATCCCGTCTTTGCCTTTAACAAAGCCATTATCGACGCAACGGCTCCCTATTGTGTGGCCTACAAACCCAATTTGGCCTTCTACGAGGCACTGGGGGTGAAGGGAATAGCAGCCTTCGAACGTACGGTGGACTATCTGAAGCGGGTCTATCCCGAGCAGTTTGTGATTGCCGATGCCAAACGCGGCGACATCGGGAATACATCGGCTCTGTATGCCCGCACGTTTTTCGAAGAGTATGGACTTGATGCGTTGACGGTGGCTCCGTATATGGGCGAGGATAGCGTGCGGCCATTCCTTGAGTATGATGGGCGGTGGGTGATTCTGTTGGCCCTGACGAGCAACCGGGGATCGCACGATTTTCAGTTACTGGAAGATGCTAAGGGACGGCGGCTGTTTGAAGAGGTGCTCATTCGTTCGCAGCAATGGGGCAACGAGGAAAACATGATGTATGTCGTGGGAGCGACACAGGGTAGAGCGTTCGAGGATATTCGCCGGCATGTGCCGCATCATTTCTTGTTGGTGCCCGGCGTGGGAGCACAGGGCGGCAGTCTGCAAGAAGTGTGTCGGTATGGTATGACGAGGGATTGCGGATTGCTGGTGAACAGTTCGCGTGGAATCATCTATGCCGACGGCGGAGAACGATTTGCAGAGGTGGCTGCCGAAAAAGCACGTGAGATGCAGCAGGAGATGGAGCAAGAACTGGCAGCACGAGGACGATGAGCGAGGCGAAAATCATCAACGATCCCGTGTTCGGGTTTATCAAAATTCCTCGCGGCGTGCTTCTCAACATCGTGCGCCATCCATTGATGCAACGACTCACACGTATCAAACAATTGGGACTGGCCTCGGCGGTCTACCCCGGTGCACAACACACGCGGTTTCAACATTCTATCGGGGCGTTTCATTTGGTGAGCGAGGCCGTGTTTTCGCTTCAACAAAAAGGTATTTTTATTTTCGACAGTGAGGCAGAGGCCGTGGAAGCGGCCATCCTGATGCACGACATCGGGCACGGTCCCTTTTCGCATGTCTTGGAGAATACGCTCATCAGCGGTATCTCGCACGAAGAAATTTCGCTGCTGATGATGGAGCAGATGAACCGCGAAATGAACGGTGCGCTGACGCTATCGATTAGTATTTTTAAGAACGAATATCCCAAGCGATTTCTGCATCAACTCATCAGTAGTCAGTTGGATATGGACCGGTTGGATTATCTTAGTCGAGACAGCTTTTTTACGGGCGTGAGCGAGGGTAATATCGGGTCGGCCCGTATCATTAAGATGCTTGATGTGGTGGACGATGGATTGGTGGTAGATCATAAAGGCATCTATTCTATTGAGAGCTATCTCATCGCCCGACGTCTGATGTACTGGCAGGTATATCTCCACAAAACAGCTGTAGCTTGCGAGGCGATGCTCATCAACGTGCTTCGGCGCGCCAAACAGCTAACGAGGCAAGGTCGCCGACTGTTTGCCACACCAGCCCTTACCTATTTCTTAGAGAACGATGTAGATCAAGAACGCTTTCGCCAAGATGCCGAAGCTCTGCACCATTACTGTGCCCTGGACGACAATGATATATGGAGCAGCGTGAAGGTGTGGATGAACGACGAAGATCGGGTGCTTGCTCTGCTTTCTGCCAATCTGGTCGAACGTAACATCTTTAGGGTGAAAGTCTATGACGAACCTATCCCCGAAGAGAAAATCAATGCCGTGCGCCAGGAAATTCAAACACGCCTGAATCTCTCAGACGACGAATGCCGCTATCTGCTCAGTGCCAATACCGTTCGGAAGAACATGTACAGCATGAACGACGACCATATCTCCATCAAATATAAAGACGGAACTTGCAAAGATATTTCCGAGGCATCAGAGCTGTTTGATATCGCTCGCATTTCCAAGAAAAACAGCAAATATTACCTTTGCTTTCAACGAATCTAAATTATAATTGCTATATTTGCAAAATTATTTCAACACGGCTTAAACTGATGGAATTTACAGCAAAACAAATTGCCCAAATCATCAATGGCGAAATTATAGGAGACGAGAACGCAGCGGTCAGATCTTTTTCCAAGATAGAAGAAGGAAAACCGGGAAGTATTTCATTCCTCTCCAACCCTAAATACACACATTATATATATCATACCGAGGCAAGTATCGTACTAATGAATAAAGATACTGTACTTGAAAAACCCGTAAAAACAACTCTTATTAAAGTAGACAATGCCTACGAATGCGTTGCTCGTCTGCTGCAAATGTACGAGGCATCCAAGCCGAAGAAAACCGGTATAGATGCTTTGGCTTTTGTTGCGCCCGATGCAGAGATAGGAAAAGATTGCTACATCGGCGCATTTGCCTATGTGGGCAGTAAAGTAAAAATAGGCGATCATACACAAATATACCCCCATACTACCATCTGCGAGAATACGACGATAGGAGAAAATTGCACGTTCTATCCCCATGTCACGGTGTATCAAGAGTCGGTTATCGGCGATCGGGTGATTTTGCATGCCGGTAGCGTGGTGGGATCGGATGGCTTTGGTTTTGCACCTTCTGCCAACGGCTACGATAAGATTCCGCAAATCGGCATCGTTACGATCGAAGACGATGTAGAGGTGGGAGCCAATACCTGCATCGACCGTTCGACAATGGGCAGTACCTATATCCGCAAAGGTGTGAAGCTGGACAATTTGGTGCAGATTGCACACAATACAGACATCGGTGAAAACACGGTGATGTCAGCTCAGGTGGGTGTGGCAGGTTCGACTAAGGTGGGGCAATGGTGCATGTTCGGTGGGCAAGTGGGTATAGCCGGACACATCACCATCGGCAATAGAGTTTTTCTCGGGGCGCAGTCGGGTGTGCCGGGCAATATCGGCGATAACCAACAGCTCATCGGAACACCGCCCATGGAGCAACGCCCATACTTCAAGTCGCAAGCCGTATTGAAGCGTCTGCCCGAACTATACAAGCAAATCAACGATTTGCAGAAACAAGTAGAAGAATTACAACAGCAATTAAAATCATAATGCAATGTTAAAACAAACAACATTGAAAGGAAGTTTTTCGCTCTGCGGAAAAGGTTTACATACGGGATTGAACCTCACGGTAACGTTCAATCCTGCCCCCGAAAACACCGGCTATAAGATACAGAGAATCGATTTGGAAGGACAACCCGTTATCGATGCCCTGGCAGAGCGCGTTGTCGACACGCAGCGCGGAACAGTTTTGGCCAACGGCGATGTGCGCGTGTCTACCGTTGAGCACGGCCTTGCGGCACTCTATGCTTTGGGCGTGGACAACTGTCTGATACAGGTCAACGGTCCTGAATTCCCAATTCTCGACGGTTCGGCCATCATGTATGTTGAGCAGATCAACCGTGTGGGTATAGAAGAACAGAACGCACCGAAGGATTATTACATCATTCGCCATAAGATCGAGGTGAAAGACGAGAAGACAGGCTCGTGCATTACTATCCTGCCCGACGATGAGTTCAGCGTTACGGCAATGTGTTCGTTCGATTCGAAATTCATCAACAGTCAGTTTGCCACGCTCGATACTCTCGAAAATTTCGAGACCGAAATCGCCCCGGCCCGCACCTTCGTCTTCGTGCGCGACATTGAACCGCTGCTGAAAGCCAACCTCATTAAGGGCGGCGATATGGACAATGCCATCGTCATCTACGAAAATATCATCGGGCAGCAGCAACTCGATCAGTTGGCCGACCTCCTCAAAGTGCCTCATCTCGATGCCACCAAGCAAGGTTATATCCAACACAAGCCCTTAGTTTGGGAGAACGAATGCACCCGCCACAAACTGCTCGACATTATCGGCGACATGGCTCTCTTGGGCAAACCCATCAAAGGGCGCATCATCGCCACTCGGCCCGGACATACGATCAACAACCTTTTTGCCCGCCATCTGCGCAAAGACATTCGCAAGCACGAGATACAAGCCCCCATCTACGATCCCAACGAGGCACCCGTGATGGACAACAAACGCATTCGCGAACTCCTACCGCACCGATATCCGATGCAGTTGGTAGACAAGATCATCTCGTTAGGGCCCACGAGCATCGTCGGCATCAAGAACGTGACGAGCAACGAACCTTTCTTCGTGGGGCACTTCCCGCAGGAGCCCGTCATGCCCGGCGTATTACAGGTTGAGGCAATGGCGCAGTGCGGCGGATTGTTGGTGCTCAACCAACTGGAGGAACCGGAACGTTGGTCGACCTACTTTATGAAGATCGACGAAGTGAAGTTTCGGCAGAAAGTTGTTCCCGGCGACACGCTGCTCTTCCGTGTAGAATTGCTCCATCCCGTTCGCCACGGCGTGAGCTCAATGAAAGGTTACATGTTTGTAGGCGACCAAGTAGTGTCTGAAGCCACCTTCACCGCCCAGATCGTAAAGAATAAATAAATCCCCCTGGAAGCTATGAACCAAATCAGCCCCTTAGCCTACGTCCACCCCGAAGCCGTACTGGGAGAGAACAATCTTATTGGCCCATTCTGCTACATCGATCGCAACACGGTGATCGGAAACGGCAACAACCTGCAAAACAGCGTCACTCTGAACTACGGAACCCGATTGGGCAACAATAACGAGATTTTTCCCGGAGCAAGTATTTCCACCAAACCACAAGATCTGAAGTTTGCCGGCGAAGACACCCTCTGCGAGATTGGCGACAACAACAGTATCCGCGAAAACGTAACCATCTCGCGTGGAACGGCCTCGCGCGGAACCACACGAGTGGGCAACAACAATCTGTTGATGGAAAACATGCACATTGCACACGACTGCATTATCGGTTCGGGCACCATCATCGGCAATTCCACTAAGTTTGCTGGCGAAGTGGTGGTAGACGATCATGCCATCATTAGTGCCGCCGTACTCTGTCACCAGTTCTGCCGCATTGCCGGTTACGTAATGATACAAGGCGGTTGTCGGTTCAGTCAGGACATTCCCCCTTACATCATCGCCGGGAAAGACCCCATACGCTTCGCCGGAATCAATCTCGTGGGGCTACGTCGTCGCGGTTTCGACAACGAACTCATCGACCTTATCCACAATGCCTACCGCCTACTCTATTCTAAAGGTATTATGGCCGAGGGCATCGAAGAAATCAAACGCAACCTGCGCATTACGAAAGAAATACAGTATATCATCGATTTCGTCGAGTCGTCTCAGCGCGGAATCATCCGATAGAGCCTCTTCTGGGGAGCAAGAGAGCGTATCAAACGTGAATTTGATACGCTCTCTTATCGTTTTGCCTGCCCATCGAGATAACAAAACCGTTCCGCTTTTTGTTCGGCAGAGGGAGCAAGCCCGTTTTGGGGCTGTTTTTTGTTTCCCCCTAGAGGGAAAGCTCATTCTGTTGCCTGTTCTGCGTTTCCACCAGGAGGGAAAGCTCATTCTGTTGCCTGTTCTGCGTTTCCCCAGGAGGGAAAGCCCATTCTGTCGCCCGTCCTGCGTTTCCCCCAGGGGGGAAATCCTATTCTGTTGCCCGTTCTACGTTTCTACCAGGGGAGAAAGCCCTGATTCGGTCCACTCAATCACATTTTCATCCCTTGGCTGGCGTATTTTTTGTAAATTTGCCCTCAAAATCTCCCATTCATCCCCCAAAAGAAGCGTATGAAGACTCTCATCGTGCTCGTAGGTCCCACCGCCGTGGGAAAAACACAACTCAACCTGGCCATTGCCCGGCGATTCGGTATCCCCATCATTAACGCCGACTCGCGACAGATCTTTGCCGAGCTCCCCATCGGTACGGCCGCCCCCACAGAGCGTGAGCGGCAGGAGGCTGAGCATTTTTTTGTGGGCAACAGGCAGATCACCGATTATTACAGTGCATCGATGTTCGAGACGGACGTCATCAACCTGCTCGACCGACTCTTTCTCCGGCACGATACGGCCCTGCTCTCGGGCGGCAGTATGATGTATATCGACGCTGTGTGCAACGGCATCGACGACCTCCCTACCATCGACAACGAGACACGACTGGCCGTGAAACGCAAGCTCGAAACCCAAGGACTGCCAGCCCTGGTAGAAGAACTCAGACGGCTTGACCCTGAACATTACCGCATCGTCGACCAGCGGAATCCCCGACGTGTGTGCCATGCCGTTGAGATTTGCCGGATGACGGGCACCACCTATTCCTCCTTCAGAAAGAAAGAGGTGAAACAACGTCCGTTCCGAATCCTGAAAATCGGACTCAACCGCCCACGTGAAGAACTCTATGCCCGCATCAACACGCGAGTGCTTGAGATGATGGAGACCGGACTTGAGGCCGAGGCTCGGAGTGTGTATCCGCAACGCGGGATGAACTCGCTCAACACAGTGGGCTATAAAGAACTCTTCGCACATTTCGACGGACAGATCTCCAAAGAGGAGGCCGTGAGACAGATCCAGTCGCACACACGGGAGTACATGCGCAAGCAACTCACGTGGTTCAAGCGGGATGCACAAATCAAATGGTTCCATCCCGACAACCCCGTTGAAATCCTAAATTATATCGAGACATCTATCGCCGTAACGGATTAAATCCGTACTTTTGCAAACAAATCAACACACACATCATGCGTCGAAAAATCATCTATTATGCACAATGGGGGGAGCAAAGGCTCCGCACCTTCTGGCATTGGTATAAAGGTCTGTATCGGGGCCGAAACTGGGCATTCAGAACGGCCGTAGGTTTGGTCTCGGGCATTGTATTCTTTTTCCTCTATCTGGGGATGGTAGACTGTAACTTCCTGTGGCTCTTCGGGAAGTCGCCCGGGTTTGCTCAGATCAAGAACCCCACCACGTCGCAAGCCTCCGAGATATATAGTGCCGACGGACAACTCATCGGCAAATACTTCAACGAGAATCGCACGCCGGTGAAGTTCGACGAGGTGAATCCACTCTTTTGGAAGACGCTCATCGACACCGAAGATGAACGATTCTATCACCACTTCGGTATCGACGTTCCTGGAATGCTCGGAGCAGTGAAAGATGCCGTGGCGCGGAACGATGCCCGCGGCGCGTCAACCATCACTCAGCAGTTGGCCAAGAATATGTTCCGCGTTCGCACGCAATATTCCACCGGACTGCTCGGTAAGATTCCCGGCATTCGCATGCTTATCATGAAGAGCAAGGAATGGATCATTGCCACCAAGCTGGAGATGCTCTACAACAAGAACGAGATTCTTACGATGTATGCCAATACCGTCGATTTCGGAGCTAATTCGTATGGCATCAAAACGGCCTGCAAAACCTATTTCAATACTACACCAAAAGATCTGACCACTGAACAGGCCGCTACGCTCGTGGGAATGCTCAAGGCCACAACCTATTACAATCCCATCTCGCATCCGGAAAACAGTCTGCGCCGCCGCAACGTGGTGCTTTCGAATATGGTTCGGCACGGCGATTTGAGTCGCCAGGTATACGACTCGCTCTGCTCAGTTCCCATCCGTCTGAAATACAGCGTTGAGAGCAACTACGACGGTCAGGCGAAATATTTCCGCGAAGCCGTGGCCGACTATCTCAAAGAGTGGTGTCAAAGCAACGGGTACGATCTCTACAGCAGTGGTCTGAAAATCTATACCACCATCGACACCCGCATGCAGCGATATGCCGAGGAGGCCGCAATGAAACAGATGCGGCAGATTCAGCAGAACTTCAAAAACCACTGGGGCAACAACGATCCGTGGGTAGACGAACGAGGACGAGTCATTCCCGACTTCATCGAAGGCATTGCCCGCAAGCAACCTGTCTACAAATGGCTCTTAGAGAAATATCCCAATCAGCCCGACTCTATTCATTATTACCTCAATAAGCCGCATCAGGTGCGGGTATTCGATTATCAAAAAGGAGAAATCGAGATGCAACTCTCCACGATGGACTCCATTCGCTACATGGTGAAGTTCATGCACTGCGCCTTCGTAGCCATGGAACCGCAGACGGGTGCTGTGAAAGCCTGGGTGGGCGACATTGACTTCGGGTCGTGGAAGTATGACAAGGTGACGGCTATGCGCCAACCCGGTTCCACCTTCAAACTCTTTGTCTACACCGAAGCGATGAACCAAGGACTGACTCCCTGCGATAAACGCCGCGACGAATATATCTCAATGCAGGTCTACGACAAAGTGAAACGAGAAGTGACGACGTGGACACCCTCTAACGCCAATGGCTCTTTCTCGGGCGACTCCCTCCCCCTGAAAGCCGCTTTCGCCAAAAGTATCAACTCAGTGGCTGTGCGATTAGGACAAGAGATGGGCATCAAGCGCATCATCGAGACTGCTCGAAAGATGGGCATCAAGAGTCCGCTCGATGATGCCCCCTCACTGGCTTTGGGCTCGAGCGACGTCAATCTGCTCGAACTCACCGACGCCTACTGCACCATTGCCGCCGACGGTCAGCATCATGAGCCTGTGTTGGTCACCCGTATTGAGGATAAAGACGGGAACGAAGTGTTTGTCGGTCCCACCACTACCGAGCAAGTTGTACCCTACAAAAGTGCCTTTCTTGTTCAGCAACTCCTCATGGGTGGCATGCGCGAACCAGGCGGCACCTCGCAAAGTCTTTGGGGATATGTGGGAAACTATCGTGACACCGACTTCGGCGGAAAAACCGGAACCTCCAACAATCACTCCGATGCTTGGTTCATGGGGGTGAGTCCGCGACTCGTCGTCGGAGCCTGGGTGGGTGGCGAATATCGAAGCATTCACTTCCGAACCGGAGCCTTGGGGCAAGGCAGTCGCACGGCTCTGCCCATCTGCGGCTACTTCCTACAGGCCGTTTTCCGCGATCCTGCTTTCAAACAATATCATGCCAAGTTCGGCAATCCGAAAGATGCCGACATCACCCGCGACATGTACCTCTGCGCCAGCTATTATCCCCAAGCTAAACGCGATACCACTGAGAGCGACAGTGCTTCAGCCGACGGTCTCATTATCCTCGATGGCGAGGGCAATCCTATCAAAGACGTCAACCCCAACGACCTCAAACCCACCGAGCAGGGTACAGAAAAGAAACGCTCGCATCCCACCGAGCAGCCCCTCAACCTCGACGAATTATAAGTGTTTTTTAGTTGACGAGTTGATGGGTTGACAAGTTAACAAGTTGATGAGTTGACAAGGAGATTACTCATGTGGGAACTCCTTGTTAACTCATTTGTTTAAAAGCAAACCACCTCGTCAACTTGTCAACTCATCAACTTGTTAACTTGTCAACTCGTCAATTTCCCATCTCTTAGCTTTTGCAAAACGGGCGAAAAACAACGGATTTCTTGCATTTTATATCTATCTTTGCAAGAAACTAACAAAATCCTTACTCACACATGGAAATATGGAAGAAATATCTGCCCGATGTGGTGGCAGTAGTGGTGTTTGCAGTCATCTCGTTGGCCTATTTTATGCCCGCAACCCTTGATGGACGAATTCTCTATCAGCACGACGCATCGGCCGGAAGAGGAGCCGGACAAGAGGTTCTGCAATATCGTGAGCAGACAGGAAAGATCTCGCGGTGGACCAACTCCACCTTTGGCGGAATGCCTACCTATCAAACCTCGCCCTCGTATCAGAGCATGGGTGTGCTCGTAGCTGCCACAAAAGCCTATCACCTGTGGCTACCCGACTATGTGTGGTACGTCTTTGCCTATCTCCTGGGCTTCTACATCCTGCTCAGAGCCTTCGACTTCCGGCACTCGTTAGCCGTTCTGGGTGCTGTGGTATGGGCCTTTTCCAGTTATTTCTTCATTATTATAGCTGCCGGGCACATCTGGAAAGTCATGGCCTTGGCCTATCTTCCGCCGATGATAGCGGGCGTCATACTGGCCTATCGTGGGAAATGGGCCAGCGGCCTCGTCCTCACGGCCCTCTTTTCGGCCTTCGAAATCAATGCCAATCACGTGCAGATGACCTATTACTACCTATTCATCCTCCTGTTCATCGTGATCGCCTACGGCGTGCAAGCTTTCAGAGAGCGACAGATGACTCGCTTTCTGAAAGCCACGCTGGCCTGTATCGTGGGAGCCGCGCTGGGCATTTGCATCAATCTTTCCAATCTGTATCACACCTGGCAGTATGGACAGGAATCGATGCGGGGTAAAAGCGAATTGGTGAAGAAGAATACCGCCAACCAAACCAACAGCGGATTGGAGCGAGACTATATCACGCAATGGAGCTACGGCATCGGTGAAACCTGGACGCTGCTCATCCCCAACGCCAAGGGAGGAACGTCTGCCGTGCCGATGTCTGCCAACAAAATCGTGCAGGAGAAAGGCTCCCCCGAACTCTCTTATCTCTACCAACAGATGGGGCAATACTGGGGAGAGCAGCCGGGAACCTCAGGTCCCGTCTATGTCGGGGCCTTTGTGCTGATGCTCTTCATCCTCGGTCTTTTCATTGTGAAAGGGCCGATGAAGTGGGCTTTGCTTGCGGCCACCGTCCTATCGATATTGCTCTCGTGGGGAAAGAACTTCATGGGCCTCACCGACTTTTTCATCGATTACGTCCCGATGTATGCCAAGTTCCGCACGGTAGCCTCGATTCTGGTCATCGCCGAATTCACCATCCCTCTGCTGGCCATGCTGGCCTTGAAGCAGATTGTCGACGAGCCCGATCTTCTGAGGAGCAAGATGAAATACTTATATGTCAGCTTCGGTCTCACCGCCGGTATGGCCCTACTCTTCGCCCTGATGCCCGGCGTCTTCTTTTCCGACTTCATCTCGACCGACGAAATGCGTGCTCTGTCGCAGTTCCCCTCCGAGCAGCTCACACCCATTCTCACCAATCTGCGCACCGTCCGTCAAGCCATTTTCGCCGCCGACTGTTGGCGCACGTTCTGGATCATCGTCATTGGAACAGCCCTTCTGTTGCTCTTCACAACCAAACGACTGAAAGCTCCATACGCCATTGCCGCCATCACTCTGTTGTGTTTGGTAGACATGTGGCAGGTGAACAAGCGATACCTCAACGACGGCATGTTTGTCGAGTCTACCGTTCGCGACACCCCACAGCCCCTCACGCCCACCGACCGGCAGATTCTTCAAGACAAAGCTCTCGACTATCGTGTGCTCAACCTCGCCTCGAACACTTTTAACGAGAACGAAACCTCCTACTATCACAAGAGTATCGGCGGCTATCACGCTGCCAAGTTGCGCCGTTACCAAGAGCTCATCGAAGCCTACATCTCTCCCGAGATGCAACGCCTCATGCCCGCCCTCGTGAAAGCCGGCGGCGATATGACCCGCGTCAACGGCGACTCGCTCTATCCCGTTCTCAACATGCTCAACACCAAATATTTCATTCTCCCCCTTCAAAACAACCAAACCGTTCCTCTTCAAAACCCCTACGCCTTCGGCAACGCCTGGATGATAGACCGCATCAGCTATGTCGACAACGCCAATGCCGAACTCGATGCCCTGGCCCATATCGACCTCAAGCACGAAGCCGTGGCCGACAAACGCTTCCAGTCCGTCCTTGGGCAGAGCCAGCCGCAGGGCAACGTTGCCAAAGCCGTTCTCACGAAGTACGCCCCCGACCAGCTCACCTATAGCCTCGAGACCGACAAAGGCGGCATCCTCGTCTTCTCCGAAGTCTATTATCCCGAGTGGACCGCCACCGTCGACGGCCATCCCGTCGAAGTGGGCCGCGTCAACTATCTCCTCCGTGCCATCCACGTCAAGCCCGGCCGCCATGAAGTCGTGCTGAGCTTCTTCCCTCAGTCCGTCCAGCGTACCGAGCTCGTGGCCTATATCGCCTACGCTCTCTTAGTGCTCCTCACCATCGGCCTGATTTTCTGGAACCGGAAAAGCAAGAAAAGAGAACGCGTATGAACAAGGAGTTAAGTTGACAGGTGAACAAGTTGACGAGTTGACAAGTTGACAAGGAGGCAACCTTCCTGTCAACTCGTCAGTTTAAGAAACAAGCTACCTTGTTAACTTGTTTACTCTCGTCAACCCTGTCTAAGCGATACGAAGAGATAACAACCCTATAAGGGCTGGGGCTGTTGGGAATGTTTGTACAACGTGTACAAATATGCGGTAGATAACCTCTCGATACGAAAGAGGTGCTCTCCCAATACACCGGAGGTGACCTCCCGCACATTGGGAAGTCACCTCCGGTGTTGTAAATGATGCTTGCGCACGGCATTGACTTTGGCTGCGCATCGAGACGGTGCTACAGAAGGCCCAAATGGGAGGGCTTTTCACCGCCAAGCCTAATAGCTCACCTCGCTCCAGGGCCGTTCTTCAAACTGCGTTTCGTCTTCTTCGTCGAAGAAGTCGCCCTGCTTGGCGTCACCCTCGCTGATGGAATGGTGAGAATTGACGGGAAACTGTTGCTGAGCCAGGTCGCCATCGGTTGTGAGACGGATGATGTGGCTGAGGGGCGTGGTGTATGTTTGTTTGCTTGTCATTGTCTGATTGCTTTTTTACTTATACCTTACTATTTATTCCTTGACTACTTTCTTTCCATTGACAATGTAAATGCCGCGGGTGGGATGAAGAACGCGACGACCTTGCAAGTCGAAGTAAACGTCTTCTTTACTCGGCTGGACTGCGGAACCGACGGAGCGGATGCCGGTGGTTTCGGGCGTAGAGAAGTCGATCACGAAGCTCTTGGCCGAACCGATGGCGGTGCTGGGGAGTCGCAATCCGGCTTTGTGCGCCTTGAGGTGAATCGAGTTGATGTCGTGCCCGGTCTGCCTGTAAAAGCCTTGTCCGTCGGGACCGCTGCCGAAGAGGAAATATTTGTAACCCGCAGCGTTGAGGGTTTGCTCGATAGCCGTGCCCACAAGCAGATTCTTAGCAATGGTAACGGGTGTTCCGGTCAGGTTGGCCTTGTAGGCATAGGTTTGTCCGGCCGTGCCTTTCAATATCACAGCTTGCCCGGCGGGGATGATGTTGCCGGCAGCAAAGGCCTCGGTCTTGGCTTGATATTGCCCGCTTTCCTTTTTCACCTCGGTGATGATGTAGGCCGTACAACCTGCCGGCACCTCGAAGTTCTCGGTTTCGAGATAGAGCGTGGCGTAACCAGAGGTGCCGATCGGCACCTCTTCGCGATAGGTTCCTTTCAAGTCTGCCCAATGTGCTGTCGTTTCGTAGGTGAGTGTGGCCTCAGTTGGAACAAAGATGCTCAGATTCGTAAGATTATAAAATAGCTGACCACTTGCAGTAGGAGGAATAGCGCGATGCATCCTTATTTTCGACACGTTGTTAGAAGTAAATGCTGCCCATCCAATTTCTTCCACCGAGGCGGGAATATCAAACTCGGCAATATTGCTCATCATAAAAGCGTTATCTCCGATTTTCTTTACCGTGGCAGGAATCTCCAACGCCGTAAGATTGGTCTGCATAAAACAATAACCGCCGATTACTTGCAATTGAGAGGGCAATTTGACATACTCCAAGGCGTAACAATCACCAAAAGTATTCTCTGGCAATTCGGTGATTTTGGTATTCTCAAGCCCATAAACATATTTAAGGGTTTCACTCCAAAACATTTGGGGATCTTCTATCTTTTCCAAACTGCTGGGCAGCGTAACGGAAACATATCGACCTTGAGCTATGGCACTCTTTTTGAGCCTTAAAACACCTTCTGAGATATGGAAGTTAGTGAATTTATTCTCCGTATAGAAAGCTTGTTCACCGATTTCAACAACTTGGTAGGAATTTCCTCCATACAAAATGAAGCCAGGGAGATTTAAATCTGTCCCGGTGAAACCGGCTGGAATTGTTCCACGCCCGGTGAGTCTTACTTGGCGCGGATTGGTGTTGATGATGTCGTACTTCAAAGGAATGCCATCGGCATTGTTGAGGATGAAACTCTGCGCCATGAGTTGACACGAATATACAAGCGCAACTAAATAAAATAGAATTCTCTTCATATCATTGATTTTTTTATTACTGAATACTTATCTCAAATCGTTATCATTTCTTTTTTCCGTTGCCTGGCAAACGGACACAAAAAGAGAAACAAAGGGAACTCCAGTGAGCCCTTTGTTTATTGGGGTTGCGCTCGCCTCGCGCGCGCGTATGGAAAAGTGAAAAAGTATTGCGCTACCAATAGGTGCGCATACTGTGTGTGTGTGTGTGTGTGTGTGTGTGTGTAAGGTAATCATTTTCTGGGAGACTACCAAACAATGGGCGTTAAAAGATGCAGAAAAGTTCGCCCCTTTCTGCTCCTTTTGATGCTGCCGATATGTCAACACATTCTGTTTCACGGCGGCAAAGGTAACACAATCTTTTGGTTTGGCCAAAGGTTGAAGAAAGATTAAAGAAAATGAGGAATTGATGGAAGAGGTAAATTGTTTGTTTTGATCGAGCAAAGTAATTAACGGAATGGGGCTTCGTCGAAGAGTGAGAGCGAAAGGTCTTCCGCTGCCGGTCGTGATTCCTTGTCTTGTTCCTCGGTGCGTTCGTCTTCAAATTGCAACATCAGCTGCTGCGTCTGCTGGGAATGGAGGTTGAGGTGGTAGACTCCGCGCGTCTGCGTGCGCTCTACCATTGAATTGGGATTGCGTGAGTTGGCAGCAAGAAACCGCGAAACGTAGGCCCGCACTTCATCCAGACTCACTTCGCTGAAGAAGGAGTTGCAGGCGTTGAAAACGTGCAGGGCCGTTTTCTGAACAGAGAGTCCGTCTTCGCCGGCTTCGGCCAGTACACGAAATATCTCGCGGGCGTACATTGGGTAAGGGAGATAAGGAGTAAGGGAGTTAAGGAGTTAAGACAATAGTTTTTGAGCAGAGGGGCTAACTTCCTTGTTAACTCGTCAACCGATCGACTTGTTAACTTGTCAGCTCGTTAACTTATGAATCTGATCCACTAAAAAAGCCGCTTCCTGTAAAAGAAGCGGCTCTTTTTAGTTTTAAGCTAAAGTGACGAGTTGACCTTCACCTTTGATTTTTCCTTCTTTAAAGAGCCAGCCGATGCCTAAGAGCACCTCTTCTTCACTCTTTTCAGACGCTTTAGCAATCTGTGCCACGGTCAGGGCTTTGCCTGCCGAAGAGAGAGCTTGATAAACATCTCCTGCTCTGAAGCCCACGCTCTCGGCATCTATTCCCCAAGTAGGTTTCGATGTTTTCTTTGCTGCGGGTTTCTTCACTGCTACGGCTTTCTTCTCGGTCGCAACCGCTGCGGTTGCACCAGAAGTTTTGGTTGCTTTCTTTTCTGCCATGTCTTATAATTTTATGATTCTTGTAACCGCCTGGGTTACAATCTTAGCTGAAATCGGGCACAAAGTTAACGCTTTCTTCTGGCTCCCGATGCCAACCGAAAGGAGATGGCAGAGCGGCGGCGGGTTTTATTGATGTAAATCAACCTTTAAGCAAAGTTCGTCGAGCTGTTGAGCTGCAATGGTCGAAGGAGCATCGAGCATCACGTCGCGGCCACTATTGTTCTTGGGGAAAGCGATACAATCGCGAATCGAATTAAGCCCCGCAAAGATGGAAACAAGGCGATCGAGACCGAATGCCAGTCCGGCATGAGGGGGCGCACCGTATTTAAAGGCATTGATAAGGAAGCCGAACTGTGCCATGGCTCGCTCGGGAGTAAAACCCAGGATGTGGAACATCTTCTCCTGTAGAGCCCCGTCATGAATTCGAAGACTGCCGCCACCCACTTCGATTCCGTTGCAAACGAAGTCGTAGGCCTTGGCACGCACGCGCTCGGGATGCGTGTCGAGCAGCGGGATGTCGTCGGGATGAGGCATCGTGAAGGGGTGATGAGTAGCCATGAGGCGTTGTTCCTCGTCGCTCCATTCAAAGAGAGGGAAGTCGACAATCCAAAGACACTCGAAACGATCTTTGTCGCGTAGCCCCAATCTCTCGCCCATTTCTAAGCGCAGGGCACAAAGCTGGGTGCGGGTTTTATTGGGTTTGTCGCCGCTCATGATGAGCACCAGGTCGCCATCCTTTGCGTCCATAGCCTGTTTGAGACGGGCGAACACCTCGGGCGAATAGAACTTATCGATGCTGCTCTTCACTCCACCGTCGGCCTCGAACTTGACGAACACCAATCCACTTGCCCCTATTTGCGGACGCTTAACGAAGTCGGTGAGTTCGTTGAGTTGCTTGCGCGAGTAGTCGGCACAGCCGGGAACGCAGATTCCACCAATATATTCTGCCGAATTGAAGACACTAAACTCGCCCGCTCCTTTCAGAACGTCGGCCAATTCTACGAATTCCATTCCAAAACGCAGGTCGGGCTTGTCGCTGCCATACAGCTTCATGGCCTCGTGCCAGGGCATTTGACGTAGCTTGGCCGGCAGTTCTACGCCACGAATCTCGCGGAAGAGATGTCGGGCCATGTCTTCAAAGAGGTCGATGACATCGTCTTGCTCTACGAAACTCATCTCACAGTCTATCTGCGTAAACTCGGGTTGACGGTCGGCGCGCAGGTCTTCGTCGCGAAAACACTTGGCAATTTGGAAATATCGGTCGAATCCGCTCACCATCAGCAGCTGCTTGAGCGTTTGCGGACTTTGCGGAAGCGCATAGAACTGTCCCGGATTCATGCGCGAGGGCACCACGAAATCGCGTGCTCCCTCGGGTGTAGAACCGATGAGAATAGGTGTCTCTACTTCGATGAAGTCGCGACTATCGAGGAAGTTACGGATCAGAATCGTCATACGATGACGCAGTTCTAAGTTCTTTCGCACGTTCGGACGGCGCAGGTCGAGATAGCGATACTTCATCCGAATGTCGTCTCCTCCATCGGTATTTTCCTCAATGGTGAACGGAGGTGTCTCGCTTTCGCTCAGAACGGTCAGTTCGCGGGCAATGATTTCGATGTCTCCTGTGGGTAGATGGGGGTTTTTGCTTTCACGTTGGTTCACTGTGCCCGTTGCCTGAATGCAGAATTCGCGTCCCAAACGGTTGGCTCGGTCGCAGAGTTCCTTATTTTCCGCTTCGTTAAACACCAGCTGCGTGATGCCATATCGATCGCGAATGTCTACGAACGACATGCCACCCATTCTTCTTACGCGCTGAACCCAGCCTGCCAGCGTTACATTTTTGCCTGCATCCGAGAGGCGAAGTTCTCCACAAGTATTCGTCCTATACATGTTGTTTCCTTTTTAATGATGGGTGCAAAAGTACACATTACCACCGAAACGGACAAATATTTCAAGCCTACACCCAAGCTGATTGCAAAAAAAATCGGTTGTCGTGAGACATCCGATTTCAAATCCAACTACTTCAAACTCATCTACTCAAACAAATCAAAATATTACAACTCTGATTTTCGTCCTATGATAGGACACTCTTTTTCTTGTTTGCAAATATAGAAACAAGGGTGCTCGCATCAAAGTCTTCCGTCTATAAAATCTCGTTCTCATGCAAAGAAACATAAAAAGGGCGTCTGTCCGAAGACAAACGTCCTTTTCCTTTGCTTTTGCGAGCAACGTTATACAGACAGACAACTGGTCTGCTGTTCACCGCCCACGTAGCTTACATCATGCCGCCCATACCGGGATTGCCCATCGGCATGGCCGGAGTGTCCGACGGTTTTTCAACAATCAGGCATTCGGTGGTAAGGAACATACCTGCGATAGAGGCGGCATTTTCCAATGCTACGCGAGCCACTTTAGCCGGATCGATGATTCCTGCTTTACGCATATCTTCATACTCACCGGTGCGGGCATTGTAACCGAAGTCGCCTTTACCCTCACGCACTTTCTGAACAACCACTGCACCCTCTTCGCCGGCATTGATGACAATCTGGCGGAGCGGCTCTTCGATGGCCCGTTCGACGATGTTGATACCCGTTTGTTCGTCTGCATTGTCGCCCTTCAAACCTTTCAACGCGTCGAGTGCACGGATGTATGTGGTGCTTCCGCCTGCCACAACGCCCTCTTCAAGAGCAGCGCGGGTGGCGCAAAGAGCATCGTCTACGCGGTCTTTCTTTTCCTTCATCTCCACCTCGCTGTTAGCTCCTACGTAGAGAACGGCCACGCCTCCGGCAAGTTTAGCCAAGCGTTCTTGCAGTTTTTCCTTGTCGTAAGAGCTGGTGGTATTAGCAATCTCGTTTTTGATTTGAGCCACACGGTCGGCGATGAGTTGCTTTTCGCCGGCACCGTTTACGATGGTAGTATTGTCTTTCGACACAACCACCTTGTCGCAGGTGCCCATCATCTCGAGTGTAGCCTGCTCCAGCTTGAGTCCTTTCTCTTCGCTGATGACCAAACCGCCCGTCAGCACGGCAATATCTTCCAGCATAGCCTTGCGGCGATCGCCGAATCCGGGAGCCTTTACTGCACAAATCTTCAAGCCGCCACGCAGTCGATTGACCACAAGTGTTGTGAGAGCTTCTGAGTCAACATCTTCTGCGATGACCAACAACGGACGTCCGCTCTCGGCAGCAGGCTGCAATACGGGGAGGAAATCTTTGAGGTTGCTGATCTTCTTGTCGTAAATCAGAATGTAAGGATTTTCCATGACAGCCTCCATCTTGTCGGCATCGGTCACAAAGTAGCCCGAGAGATAACCCCGATCGAACTGCATGCCCTCTACCACGCCAATGCTGGTGTCGCGGCTCTTGCTCTCTTCAATCGTGATCACGCCGTCTTTGCTCACCTTGCGCATGGCATCGGCCAAGAGTTTGCCAATTTCGGGGTCGTTGTTGGCACTCACTGTTGCCACCTGCTCAATCTTATCGTAGTTGTTTTCCACCTTTTCGGCGTTGTCTTTGATAAAGTCTACCACCACTTTCACGGCTTTGTCGATGCCGCGTTTCAAGTCCATGGGGTTGGCTCCGGCAGTAACATTCTTCAGACCCTCGTTTACGATGGCTTGTGTGAGGATGGTTGCCGTCGTGGTTCCGTCTCCGGCATCGTCTCCGGTCTTTGAGGCCACGCTCTTAACAAGCTGTGCACCGGTGTTCTCGAAGTGATCTTCGAGTTCCACTTCCTTAGCTACAGTGACGCCGTCTTTGGTGATCTGCGGTGCACCGAATTTCTTTTCAATCACAACATTGCGACCTTTCGGGCCTAACGTTACCTTGACAGCGTTAGCCAGTTTGTCTACACCATTCTTCAATAGATCGCGTGCCTCTATATCAAATTTAATTTCTTTTGCCATTGTATCTGTATTTTAGTTGGTTTGTTGATGAGTGATGAGTTTTCTCTCTCTTTACTTCACGATGGCGAGAACGTCGCTTTGGCGCATCATCAGATATTTCTCGCCCTCATATTCCAGTTCTGTTCCGGCATATTTACCGTAGAGAACACGGTCGCCTGCTTGGAGAATCATCTTCTCGTCTTTCGTTCCTTCGCCCACGGCCACGATGGTTCCGTTGAGCGGTTTTTCTTTTGCTGTGTCGGGAATGATAATTCCGCCTACCTTTTCTTCGGCAGGTGCCGGGAGCACCAGCACTCTGTCTGCCAATGGTTGAATGTTCACTTTCATATTCTATTTTAAATTAAACGATTCGTTCTGTAGGGTCTCTTCTTGCGAAAGACTTCGCCTCTCTCTATACGAAAAACGTGCCAAAACCTCCTTTTGTCGGTTTTGGCACGATAGACTGACAATGTTGTCAGTCTTTTTTCATTGTTCTACTCTCGTGAGATCGATGAACTCGCCGCGCGCCCTGCGTTCTTCAATCATCCGTTTCAGCTTGCGCTGCCGTTCGGGAGCAATCCATTTGCGGGCAAAAATGTTGGGTATGGCCACGCCGATAGCGATACACAGCACGATGAGCGAGGCCCGAATGCCGTTGTACATGGCTCCGGTGAGCTCGCCAACCACGCCGTGCATGCCCAGTAAGCCGAAGAGACAACGATACATCAGTACGCCCGGAACCATCGGAATGACTGTAGGGATAGACAAACACTGGTGGGGTAGATGCACCCAATGCACCACTTTGATGTAGATCACACTGATGAGAGAGGCTCCGATGAGCGATCCGAGAATCGGTCCCCAGTCTAACCCGATATTATCGCTGCTCGGTCCTAAGTTGATAAAGTTGCGTGTGCACACCGCCACAATCCCTCCGAGGGCTAAAATCCAAAGTTTCTTGGGCGGAAAGTTGTAGATCGTGGCGAAACCCATGGCCGAAATGGCCGCCGCAAGGGCAAATTCCCAATAGGAGTGGTGAGGAGTCATGCTCAGGTCTTTCACAAAATTGTCGATACCACACACTTGAATGGCCACCACAATGCCGAAAGCCATGGCTGCAACGATGAGCAACGTGTTGATGCCTCGAACGATTCCCACCTCGATATTGTTGTCCAACACATCGTTTACGAAGTTGATGATGGGCACTCCCGGAACGATGAACAGCGTACAGGCCATCAACGGATGCCACGGGGTGGCTGTTTGCAGGGCCGACGAGAGCCAACCGGGCAGCGAGACCACCAGTGGCGAGGCCGAAAACATACCCAACAACCAGGCAATGAGCGTAGCCACGAAAGCTCCCACAGCAATGTTGGCATAGCCATTGGAGCCAATCTCGTTGAGCCGGGTGCGCAAACGGAAACCCAGGGCTGCTGCAATGGAGGCATAGAAGAAAGCCGTCCAGTCACAACCGAACTGTATACAGAATCCGCCACAAGCCAAACCTGCACAGAGTGCCACCTGCCAAGGGGTGTAACTGCGCTTGCGATGGGCTATTTTTTCAAGCTCTTCTTCATATCGATCCAGCGAATAGTCTTCCCGAATGGCACTCCACGAGAGTTTACTCACATCCGATATGGCCAGCATCTCGATGCCGTGCTTGTCGCAACGCTGAAACTTCGAAAACGAATGGGTGCCGTCGCTCAGGTTTACCATCAGCATATTATAAGTAATGTGGATGTGAAGGTCTTCCTCGGGCAGTCCTAAATAGGCGGCCGTTCGTTTCATGTTGCGCATGATACGACTGGTGTCTGCCGAGCTTTCTACCAAAATCTTACCTGTGCGTAGCAGCAAATCGAGTTTGCGACGCAGCAATTTCTTCGAAGCAATCTGTTGATTCTCTTCCATTTTTTGCATTTGTTTGTCTTACTAAAAACACGCGTTGTGTGCGATGTATCCCAAAAATCGCTGCAAAGTTAATAAAAACAAATGAGTTATGGGGCAACGTACGGAGGTTTCTCCGCTTGCTTATTCGGGAGGTTCCGCTCTCCATCCATCTCATCTCGATGCCGAGATGACAAGGCGATGTCGGCCCCGTCTGCATGAGGTTTTATAGAAAGAAAAGATGGGCCTGTAAGCTGTTGGTTTTCAATTGTTTATCAAGTGCTTTTCAAAAGCTTAGCTTTTGCCCTGCATTTCCTTAGCTTTTGAGGTGCAAAAGCTAAGAAAATGCAAATCCATCTCTTAGCTTTTGGAGGATGAAAACTAAGAGATGGAGAGAGAAGGAGGGAAGTAGTAAGGAGTGAGGAAGGGGTTATTGTGTTCTGCCCAATCTGATGCTACGCCACAAACGATTGGGAATCATCCGCCAAAGGGCCACCAACAGTCGGTAACGCCAGTCGATGATGCACACGCGTTGGCCACGAAAGATGGCTCGCAGGGCGGCTTTTGCCACGGTGGTGGTTTGCATGAGCATTGGATAATGGTCGCCGGTGAGTAGCGGTGTGTCTACAAATCCTGGGCGAATATCGGTGAAACGGATGTGCAGTTGCCGACCGACTGCCAACTGATCGAGGGCCTGTATATAAGTGCTTTGATAGGCTTTGGAGGCACTGTACGAGGCGGCGCGGCCCATACCCTTGGTGCCGGCCACGGAAGAGATCACGGCGATGTGTCCACTTCCTTGTTTGACCATTTGCAAGAAGACCTCGTCTACCATCCTTGTGAAACCTAAGACGTTGGTCTGAATGGTGTTTTGCTCGATTGTAGTGTCCAAACAGGCATTCTGCTTGCCTATTCCCGAGGCATGAAAATAGAGGTCGGTCTTGCCCATTCGATCCATCAGGGTTGCCAATAGGCAAGGTGAGGCTTCGTCGGTCACGTCTATTGCCATGACTTCTACTCGCTCTGGTGCCATTGCTTTCAGGGCCATCAGAGGTTCTGTTCTGCGTGCTGCCAGACCTACTTGCCAGCCTTCTGCAATGAGAAGCTGTGCCACAGCGTGGCCAATGCCTGAGGAGGCTCCCATGATGATTGCTTTTTTCATTTGTCGAGGGGTTGTGATGAGATGATGGGAGAGATTTGCTTTTCTTCTATCTGAAGATGTCGAGACAAAGGGAAACTAAAAAAAGGGCGACGCAGGTCTCCCTTCCGTCGCCCTTTTGGGGGCATCAGCGTTTTCGTCTTTTCAGTTCCAACTGAGGAATTTTGAGGGTTTGACCCTCTTTGAGGTCTGCGTTCTTGCCGTTAAGTGCCTCGACATAACATTCCATTCCCGGGCCTAAGAGGCTTCTACTGATGGATTGGAGGGTTTGTCCTTTACGCACCGTCACGGTCTGCGCTACTCCAACGATGCGATAGGCACCGGTTCTGACGCGAGCATCTGAGTTGTAAAGCGTAACAGAAGCTTTCCCGATGGGGGCTGCGGAGGATGTTTCCGGCTTCTGTTGAGCAACTTTTCCTGTTGAAACAGGGGTGGATGACGGGGCAGAAGGTTTCTTGGACAGAGTTTGAGATACGTTTTGTTGTGTGGCATCCGGCGGCAGGGTCTCTTCCACAACGGGCGGAACGTCGGCAGTGGAGGCAGAGACGGTCGAGTCGGGAGGGGTGGTTGTGCTTTTCTTTTTGATGGTTGGCACCGACTTGAGCAGCGTTTCGAGATGGGCAATGCGATGGTCTCTCTGTTCCATCTCTCCGCTGACATACCAAAACAAGCCGCCTCCACACAACAAAAGTACAACCAAGGCGGCCACTAATCCGCTACGCTGCCGCCTGTAACCATCTATTTCGTCGATTAATTCGTCTACAAAGCTGTTGTCGGTGGTAGTGGTTTCTTCCTCATCTGCTAAGTCTACTTCTGCCGTTTCTTCTTTCGTTGTTGGAGAATTCGGCTCTTCCATGACCGTTGTTTCTTCTTTTTGCTCGGGATTTTCATCGGCATTGAGCATTGAAAGTTGACGGATGGAAAGGCGAAATGAGGATGGAACGGCGGTTTCGGCCGGTGTTTCTTCTTTTGAAACCGCAGAAGGGGTCGTCTCTGTAGGAACAGGTGCGGGTTCTCCAGGCAAGCGATAGGGTGTGCTTTCTTGAACGGTGGAAGGGCCTTGCGGCTGTTCTGTCGGGTCTTCAACGGGCGTTTCTATCGTTGTAGGAACATCTTCTGCGGTGAGAATAGGCTCTGTTTCTTCGTGGGTGGAAGGCATTTCAGGTTCGGAAAGCTCGTTTGGTTCTTCCTCGCTATTCGGTGTGGTCGACACATTTTCGAGCATCTCGAGGTCGACTCCCTCGTTCACGACAACTGTTTCAAACTGGGAGAAAGGGCGATTCACCAGGTCGCGCATGGTGTTGTCCGGTGTAAATGATATTTTATCTCGACTTTCGATGACGATGGGCTCGCCGGTGTTCACGTCAATGCTCTTCCGCGCACTCACGTTCGTTACCTTGAAGGTGCCCAGTCCTTTGAGTTTAACCAGTTTGTCGGTCTCCAATCCTTCGTTCAACGTGTCGAACATCAGGGTCACAAACCGTTCTGCGTCTTTCTGAGTGATGTCGTGTTTCCGCACAAGGGCCATGGCCAACTCGCGTATTCCAGCTTTGCTACTCATCTTCACCTCCGTTTTTTAAGCGTTCTTTTACCGAAGAGGTGGGACGGAAGTTGAGCACCAACTTGGGTGGAACCAACATGCGCTGTTGCGTTGCGGGATTGACGGCTACCCGTTCCAATCGTTTTTTCACCTCGAAGGTTCCGAATCCGGGGATAGAAACACTGTCTCCGTCGTCGAAACGAGCAGTCATCTCGTCTACAACGGTGCGCACGAGCGTCTGGGCGACGCTCTGTGTGTAGCCCGCTTGCTGCGCTAACTCGGTGATATATTCTTTATTGTTCATCTATTTCGCCGTATAAGTCAAACTCTTCGCTGTCTGTGATGCGCACTTGATAGAACTCGCCGATGCGCAGTTGGCGAGTTGCAGGGATGAGAACTTCGGGGTCTACCTCGGGCGAACAATACTCTGTTCGACCGATATAATAGTTGCCCTCTTTGCGATCGATGATGGTTTTCATTGTTTGTCCTACCTTTTCGGCTTCTACTTCGGCACTGATTTCTTGTTGCAGAGCCATGAGTTGATCGAGTCGTCGTTGCTTTACGTCGGCAGGGACGTCGTCTTCGTAGTGTTCGCCGCTATAGGTTCCGTCTTCTTCCGAGTAGGTGAAGGCTCCCATTCGTTCGAATCGCGCCCAGTGGACAAAGTCCATCAGTTCGTTGAAATCTTCTTCGGTCTCGCCCGGAAAGCCAACCATGAGCGTGGTGCGGAGATGTATTCCAGGAACAGAGGCTCGTATTCGACGAATCAGCTCCATGGTTTGGGCCTTCGATACGTGCCGATGCATGCGGGTGAGAATGTGGTCGGAAATGTGTTGTAGGGCGATGTCAAGGTACTTACAAATGTTATCCCGTCGACGGATGACATCGAGGAGTTCGACGGGAAATTGATTGGGATAGGCATAATGCAGCCGAATCCAGGCTACGCCTTTTACCTGGGCAATGTCGTCGATGAGCGTTGCGATCTGTCGTTTTCCGTCAAGGTCGACGCCATAGTAGGTGAGTTCTTGCGCAATGATTTGAAATTCTTTCACGCCTTGGGCCACCAAGTTGTGCACTTCTTGCAGAATGTCTTCCTTTTTACGACTGATGTGTTTGCCGGTGATAAGCGGAATGGCGCAATAGGCGCAACTGCGGTCGCATCCTTCGCTAATTTTGAGATAGGCGTAGTGGGGTGGTGTGGTGATGCTTCGCGAGCCGTTGCAGGAGGCGATGATGCCCATACCGAGGTCATTGAGGAGATTTTTGTAGTTGAACTTCCCATAGAATTTATCCACCTGTGGGATTTCGCGTTCCAGCTCGTCTTTATAGCGTTGCGAAAGGCATCCCATGACGTAGAGTTGTTTGAGCCGCCCCTCCTCTTTGGCTTGTGCGAACTCGAGGATGGTGTTGATGCTTTCTTCTTTTGCGCTTTCGATGAAGCCGCAGGTGTTGATGACGGCGATTTCTCCGGTGGGCTGTTTGCTGTCGTGCACGCAGTGATAGCCATTGGCTTCGAACTGTCGCATGAGCAATTCGCTGTCGACAAGATTTTTGGAACAGCCCATCGTGACGATGTCTACTTGATTTTTCTTCATTCCGGAGTGGAGGTTGAGGCGTTGAAAAGGGAGTTGACGAATTGTTGTCGGTCGAAGAGTTGGAGGTCTTCGAGACCCTCGCCGAGTCCGATATATTTCACGGGCACTTGCAGTTGATCGCTGATGCCGATGACGACGCCGCCTTTTGCCGTTCCGTCAAGTTTGGTGATGGCCAGTGAAGTGATGTGGGTGACGGCAGAGAATTGTTTGGCTTGCTCGAAGGCATTTTGTCCGGTGGAGCCGTCAAGTACGAGCAACACTTCGTTGGGGGCTTCGGGTAGCACTTTTTTCATGACGTCTTTGATTTTCTTGAGCTCGTTCATCAAGCCTACTTTGTTGTGGAGTCGCCCGGCGGTGTCGATGATGACGATGTCGGCTCCATTGGCTTTGGCTGAGTTGAGCGTGTCGAAGGCTACTGAAGCAGGGTCGGCTCCCATCTGTTGTTTCACCACCGGAACGCCTACTCGTTGGCCCCAGATGGAGATTTGCTCGACGGCTGCGGCGCGGAATGTGTCGGCGGCTCCGAGGTAGACTTTCTTTCCGGCTTGTTTAAATTGGTGGGCCAGTTTGCCGATGGTGGTGGTTTTACCTACACCGTTAACGCCTACGACGAGAATGACGTAGGGCTGTCCCGTTGGTGGCAGTTCCCATCCGTTGTTGTCGGCGGTGTTGTTTTCGGCCAGCAGTTGAGCGATTTCGTCGCGTAGGATGGCGTTGAGCTCGGCGGTGGAGACGTATTTGTCTCGTTCTACACGGCGTTCGATGCGTTGGATGATTTTCAGGGTGGTTTCTACGCCTACATCCGAGGTGATGAGCACTTCTTCGAGTTGGTCGAGCACGTCGTCGTCCACCTTCGATTTACCGGCTACGGCGCGTGTGAGTTTGGTGAAGACGCTTTGTTTGGTCTTTTCCAGTCCTCGGTCGAATGTTTCTTTCTTGTTTCTATTGAAAAAATCGAAAATCCCCATGATGGCTTGTCTTTTTGCGGCAAAGTTACGATTAAAATCCGAGAAAATGTCTCTCTGCACTCGAAACGGCCTTTCTGTTCAGGAGGAGGGACGAAAAAAAGACTGTGCCAAGAGGAGTGTATCTCCTTTGGCACAGTCTTTTTCGGTTTTGTGTCATCTTACTTGGCCTCTTCCATCACGCCTTCGACGTAGAGGCGGGTCATCTCCGTGATGGCATTGGTTCTGATGGTGACAGTTTTCTTAAAATATCCGGGGAATTTTCCTTTTCCGTTATAAGTGATTTTGATTTCGCCTTTCTCGCCCGGTTTGATGGGATTTTTGGGATAGGCGGGCACGGTGCATCCGCAACTGGCCACGGCCTGATTGATGACGAGGGGGGCTTTGCCTACGTTGGTGAAGGTGAAGGTGCACTCTTGAACGGGATTTTTCTCGCTGAAGTTACCGAAGTTGTGACTCACCTTGTCGAATTTGATCTCGGCCTGCTGTTGTGCTGCGGCCCATCCCACGAATGCGAAGAGCATCATGGAGAGTAATACCAATTTCTTCATTTTCATATCTTTTGGGTTGAAAGTGCCCCGGGGAGGCTGTTCTTTCTCGGGGCGATGTCGACTGCAAAGGTAGTGGTATGTGGGGAGAAAAACGAATTTCGGTGTTTTTTATTCCGAGTACTGCTGCTCAGGAAGAGAGAATGAAGACTCCCTGATGCTTCTGAAATGTTCAGAACCGCCGCTGGCACCCAGGGAAGCTTTCCGAAATGTTCAGAACCATCGCTGGCACCCAGGGAGGCTTTCTGAAATGTTCAGAACCTCCGCTGGCACCCAGGGAAGCTTTCTGAAATGTTCAGAACCGCCGCTGGCATCCAGGGAAGCTTTCTGAAATGTTCAGAACGGCCGCTGGGTGCCAGCGGCCGTTCTGAACATTTCGGAAGAGGTGTTCTTATTCAGCGTTGAATTCCACCACCAGCGTTTCGCGAGGACTGAGTTGTACGTCCTCCAACAAACTGACAGTTCGACCAGTGAGCACGTCGCGCACCTCGTCGGCATCGCCAATCACCTCTGCATAGCGGGCCACAGGCATGATGGCAGACTTTGATGTGCCGTTCATAATGGTGAGGACGTGACGTTTTCCGAGGGTTCGCGCCAACACGTAGACGCCATTAAAGGGGATGAAATGGGTTTGTTTGCCCTTAGAAATCACCTCATTGCCCTTGCGCCAATGCAACAGACGGCTTAACCAAGAGAACATTGCGTTTTGTTCTTGGGTTCTTCCTTCGGCCGTAAAAGCATTTTGCTTGTCACCTGGAAAGCCGCCGGGGAAGTCCTTACGCACGTGTCCGTCGGTCTTTTCTTTCGTTCCATTCATCAATATTTCTGTGCCATAGTACAGCTGCGGAATACGATTCATGGTGAGCAAAAGGGCCAAAGCCTGTTTAAGTGCTAAGGTGTCGGTGCCGTTCCCGAGAAAATGGTCGGTGTCGTGGTTCTCTATAAAGGCCATAACCGATGAAGGATTGGGGTACAGATAATCGTAACACAAGACGTTGTACACCCTGTTCAGCCCGTTCCACCAACCATCGGTCTCTTCGTTCTTGGCCTGATTGATGCGATCGAAGAAAGCAAAATCCATCACCGATTTAAGGTTACAGTTAATGGTAGACAACTTCGAGTCTTTTTGCCAAGCTGCGGTGTAGGCCGGTTCTGTAACCCATGTCTCGCCCACGGTGTTGAAGTTGGGGTACTCTTTGTTAAGTCTGTCCATCCATTGTGCCATTGCCTCGCGGTCGGCATACGGGTAAGTGTCCATCCGGATGCCGTCGATGCCCACCGTTTCAATCCACCAAATGCTGTTTTGGATGAGGTAACGCAGCACGTGGGGATTGCGTTGGTTTAGGTCGGGCATAGAAGGCACGAACCATCCATCAACCGTCTCGTCCATATCCACTTCCGAAGCATAGGGATCGAGTGCAGGTGTCAGCTTGTAACTGGTTTGCAAATAGTTGTTCTTATAATCGGGTCGATTGAACCAATTACGTGAAGGCATGTCCTTAATCCATGGGTGTGTGATGCCGCAATGATTGAAAATCATGTCCATAACCACCTTCAAACCCTTGCTGTGTGCCTCGTCTATGAGTCTGCGATAATCGTCGTTGGTGCCAAAACGCGGGTCAACGCGGTAATAGTCGGTTGTGGCATAACCGTGATAAGTGCTTTGTGTCTTGTCGTCGGGCGTGTTGTTCTCCAACACAGGCGTAAACCACAGGGCTGTAACGCCCAATTGGTTGAAGTAATCCAAGTGCTGGCGAATGCCTTCAAGGTCGCCGCCGTGCCTCAAACTGGGCTGCGAGCGGTCTACACGATAGGCGTTTAGGCCAGGCATGGGATGCTTTTTTGTGCCGCTCGCAGCAAAGCGGTCGGGCATAAACATGTAAAGCACGTCGGCATTGGTAAATCCCATGCGTTCTTCACCTTTCTTATCGCGCGCTTTAAGCTCGTAGGTTACCGTCGTTTTTTGCTTTCCTTGGGCAAACACCAAGGGCACTTTGCCCGCCTTGGCTTTGCCGATGTTAAGGTAAACCAATAGATAGTTGGGACTATCCATACGTTCGACGCTGGTTATTTCAACGCCAGGGTAAGTTGTAGACACATTGGCGTTGCGTATGCCTTCGCCATAGACCATCAGTTGCAACAAAGGATCCTTCATACCCACGAACCAGTTGGTGGGGTCTATTCTCTTCACCTTTACAGCAGCTGATGCCGTTAACGAGAATAGCGTTAGAGCCATAAGTATTTTCTTCATTCTTTTTTAGGAGTAAAGGAGTAAGTCATAAGGGAGTTAAGGAGTTAAGCCAAATGTCTTGTCGTTTAGTAACTACTTGTCTCGTCAACTTGTTAACTTGTCAACTCGTCAACTTACAAAGTCATCAATATCAATGCCGACTGTGCATCGACGGTGGCTTTTCCCCCCTTCATCGTACCCAATCCGGCTTCGTTTACTACACCATCGCACACCACAACACGGTATTCGCCCTGCGGAATATCCACCACCTGTGCCTCGCGATTGGCGTTAAGTAGCACCACGATGTCTTTTGCAGCATCGCCTCCAGCATGGTCTTTCAGGCGGTAGGCCACCACATTGGCAGGCGCTTTGATAAATTCGAGATGCTTACGCACCAACTCGGCGTTGCCCAAACGAAATGCGGGATGAGCCTTGCGCAAGGCAATAAGCCCCTTGTAATAGGCAAACACCTGCGGATAACGTTCGAGGTTGGTCCAGTTAAGCTCGTTAATGGAGTCGGGCGAACAATAACTATTGTGCACACCCTTCTTGTCGCGAAGCATCTCTTCACCACAAAGCATGAACGGAACGCCTTGCGACGTGAACACAAACGTTTGTGCCAAGAGGTCGAGTTTGATCAGTTCGGCAGTGGTTATGCCAGGTATCGAGTTGCGTATGCGGTCGGTTAGGCACATGTCGTCGTGACAGCTAACGTAGCTTATCATTTGCGTTGGCTGGTTGGCCCAGGGCTTTTTGCTGTAATTTACTTGACTCATATCCACCTGTGGATGAGCGATAGCACCCACGATGCCAAATTTCAAGCTTTCTTCGTGACCGTTAAGAGCGGCCAAGAAAGCAGGCTTGCGGTCGTCTGAGAATGGTCCGCGCAGGGCGTCGCGCAGCTCATCGCTAAACGCTCCGATGCCCCGCATCTGCGCAGTATTGGCTTTCGTGGCCAGTTTTTCTTGCGGATAGGCACACGTGCCTGCACTCCATCCCTCACCATATATATATATGGAGGGGTCAATCTTTTGCATTTCAGCCTGAATGAGGTTCATCGTTTCGATGTCGTGAATGCCCATCAGGTCTACTCGGAACCCGTCAATGTGGTACTCCTTCGCCCAATGTTTCATCGACTCTATCATCAACTGGCGCATCAAAGGCTGCTCGCTGGCCGTTTCGTTGCCGCAGCCCGACCCGTCTGAATACGTTCCATCGGCACGTTTGCGATAGAAGTAGTCGGGCCAGGTGCGTTGGAATGCACTGCCCGAAAGGTCGTAGGTGTGGTTGTAAACCACGTCGAGAATAACGCGGATGCCTGCTTTATGCAGTGCTTGCACCATCTGTTTGAACTCGCGTATGCGCACTTCGGGACGATAGGGATCGGTGCTGTACGAGCCTTCGGGCACGTTATAGTTCAGCGGATCGTAGCCCCAATTATACTGCGGCTTATCCAAACGCGTTTCGTCTATCGAGGCGAAGTCGAACGAAGGCAGAATATGCACGGCGTTAATACCCAGTTGGCGCAGGTGGCTGATGGCCTTCTCTTCGGTTAAGGCAAGGAATTTACCTTTGTTTTTGATGCCCGACGAGGGATGAATGGAGAAGTCGCGATGGTGAAGCTCGTAGATAACGAGGTCGGCAGGCGAAGCCAATGGCGGACGTTTGTCGGCATTCCACCCCTCGGGATTCGTCTCTTCGAGGTCTACGATGGCTGCTCGCCTACCGTTTACTCCCACAGCCTTGGCAAAGATGCCCGGCGTTTCGCCCAGGTTAAAGGCAGGAATATCGAAGGTATAGAAACGTCCTTTAAGGTCGCCTTTGGCTGTAACGGCCCACAAGTCCTTGCCTGCGGGTTTCATTCGCAAGGTTTGCAAGGGCTGTCCACCCTGCCCTTCAGCGTAAATCTTTACCCATACACGACGCACATTAGAGGGGGCGTGTAGTTGGAACTTGGTTTGTGTGGGCGAGTAGTTCATCTCTTGCAGGCTCTGTGCCACGCTATTGGCGAGGATGAGGAGGAGATGGACGAGGAGGAGAATTCTTTTTGTCGTCATAGAGATGATGTTTTTATGTGATTTGATGTTTTTAGTCTTTTTGTCGAAATGCTTTCGACCGGTAGTTTCATGAGATTCGAAATATTTTATTTCAGCCGATGCCCCGTGCCCTCAACGTATTTTATTTTTGCGCCGCTGGGAGTTCCGGCCTCATTCCTATTTTATTTTTGCGTCGCTGGGAGCTCCGTGCCTCATTCCTATTTTATTTTTGCGCCGCTGGGGACTCCGTGCCTCATTCCTATTTTATTTTTGCGTCGCTGGGAGCTCCGTGCCTCATTCCTATTTTATTTTTGCGCTGCTGAGAGCTCCGTGCCTCATTCCTATTTTATTTTGCGCTGCAGGATCTCCCACACTCTCAACATATTTTATTTTAGATTTTCGCCCCGAAGCGACAGACATTCTTTTTGATCTTTGCCTCGGGGCGAGGTTTGGTGTACATCTTTGCAGAATGGTTATCGTCCACTCTGTTGCACCAGGTCGGAGACGGCCGCGCAGAAAGGTGCATGGGCCATCAGTTCTTCCAGTGTGAGATGCATGCGATAACGCCAATAGTGGTGCGGATTGGCAGGAATGTTGATGCGTTCGGCATCGGCGTCGGGCAGGCGCAAGTCTTCGTCGATAGCCATCCAGTCTTGCAGGCTCAGCACGCAGAGCATCGAGGGCGAGAGAAGCTGACGCAGAACAATGTCGGTAGCCAGCCAACCGGGTAGCGGATGGGGTGCGGGACCGCCTTTATAGAGCATCGTGTTGTAGTATTCCTGGGTTCGTTCCCAGTTCTCGTCCCACCATTGGCGAAGCGTTGGCATGTCGTGACTACTGAAGGTGCACACCGAGCGATAGGGGAATGCGGCAAGATGACCGAAGCGTACACTCGGATCTTTGGGCATCGACTGCACTTCGAGCGACAGAATGCGCAACTCGTTCATCACCCATGCCACACAATCGGGCACCATCCCGAGGTCTTCGGCGCATACCAACATGCGTGTGGCTTCTACCAACTTGGGCAGCTTTTTCATCGCCTCGTAGTACCAGAACTGGTTGTTGCGACGATAATAATAGTCGTTGTAAAGGCGATTGAACACGGCCTTGTCCTTATCCCAAAGGGCTTCGTAGACGAAGGCGTGCTGAACAGAGATGCGGGGATGATAGCGATCGGGTCGACGGCGGTCGCGTACGAAAAGCACATCGTTCACTAAGGCGAAGAGTCCGTCGCGAAGCCAAAGGTCGGTCTCTTGGGTTCGCCCTTCGAAAGCCTGTTCAATCTTGCGCTGCGTGTCGTATTCGGGACGCAACTGCCAGATGTCGTCGTGACTATGAACGAGATAGGTGGCTTTTATTTGGTCGGCATTTTCGCCAAACATGCGGTCGAGCACCCAGTCGGCAATGAACGGCCGAGTAAAAGCCTCTTCATTAAAGGGTAGTCCGTAGGCCTCGATTTCCTCGCGACTCATTCCCAATGCGGGCGAGAACTGTCCGAGCAGTCCATCGACACTCTCGATGGGAATTTCCCAAATGCGGAAGAAACCCAGCACGTGGTCAATGCGATAGGCATCGAAAAACTTAGCCATGTTTTGGAATCGGCGTACCCACCAGGCACAACCGTCGCACAACATCTCGTCCCAGTTGTACGTAGGAAAGCCCCAGTTCTGTCCATTCACCGAGAAATCATCGGGCGGTGCACCAGCCTGTCCATCGAGATGGAAGTATTTCGGCTCGGTCCACACGTCGCAACCATGGCGGTTAACACCGATGGGAATGTCGCCTTTCAGTATGATACCCTTGGCGCGAGCATGCTCATGGGCTCGCCGCATCTGAGTATAAAGCAGATATTGAACGAAATAATGGAAAGCCACCTCCCGATAAGCCTTGGTCGTAGGCGTGGAGAGAGGTTTGCGTTCGGTCTCATCCCAGGTGTTGTGATCGGGCCAACGGGCGAAGTCGGCAGTGCCGTATTGATCGCGCAGATGGCAGTATTGCGCATAGGGCACGAGCCAATGCGCCTCTTCTTGGAAAAAGGTTTTGAAGTCGTTGCTCTTCATCAGTTCCTTTCCCTCTTGGAGGAAAAGCAGACGTAGGTATTCGGTTTTGGTGTTATTCACACGTTCGTAGTCGATCTGCGGCAGCGTATTCAGTTCTTCTCTGATTTGTTCCAACCGCTTTCTCTCTTCCTCGTCTTTCAAGACGGGCAACTGCGTAAGGTCTACATACTGCGGATGAAGGGCAAAGATGCTGATGCAGCTGTAGGGATAAGAGTCGGTCCAGGTGTGCGTGGTGGTGGTATCGTTGATGGGCAGCAACTGAAGCACCCGTTGGCGAGTGGCCGCCACGAAGTCGATCATTCGCAAGAGATCGCCGAAGTCGCCCACGCCGAAGCTCTGTCTGCTGCGCAACGAGAACACCGGCACCAGCGTTCCGGCCATTCGTTCGTTGCAAAGCTCGAAGAAAGCCTGCTCCAAACTATACACCGCCACTTCTCCCTTCTCCAGTTCGGGCAAGTCGACAAAGCGGTTCATGCTCGTCTCCCAAAGCGGATTAGCGTTGCCGTCATCGCTCAAAGCCACGAATTTGAACTCGATTCTGTGGGTTGAAAAGCGGTCGGCATCCAAGTCAACAGCCCACTCGTTGAAGTTCACTTCGGTCATTTCCACTGCCCTCGACAACGTCCATGCGCCCAAAGCCAGGTCGGAACCGGAGACGAACAACCGTTGCCCGCTGCGCAATTGCGGTGCACGCACCACCAATCGCAGTCCCCGTTGATAAGTCGTAGACGGCAGATGATGCGGCGTTCTGCGTTTGATGCAGTCGGTAAAGGCCGACGAATACTGATAGGCATCTTCAGGAATGCTCGTCCATCGGTCGTAAATATGGTAGGTTGGTGTTTCCGCTACCGACAGATACAACCTGTGCGGCTCCACCGTCCACTCCCTGCGCTTCTCGCTTCCGGCACTATCCACGGCATAATAATAGTCGATCACGTCAGTGCAAGACGCCGGCAACTGTGTGATTCGACACGTCCAATGTCGTCCGTCCGTCGTGTTCATACGATACGAAACAATCTCCGTTTCGCCTTCACTCTTCTTGCAGATGATGTTCAGTACCAACTCTTCACCGAAGATGGTCTGATACTCGATGTTGAAATACAGATTCATAGACTGTAGGGGTTAGTAAACATGCCGTAAAGATAGAGAATATTTACAAAGCTCGGCATCTGCCGATGACAGAAAATGTAAAGATAAAGATGCAAACGGTTGCGCGTTGATCGCTACTGTAGGGCATAAAAACACCGCGAAGACTTCCGTAGACTTACTGTAAAGTACAGTTGTAAGACGAAAGTCTCCGCGGTGATGGTATAGATGACAAAAACAAAACTTAGTAGCTCACTTCTCCCCAGGAGCGTTCTTCCGTTTCTTCTTCATCATCTTCTTCAAAAAAACCGTGTTTAGCCAGCCCTTCGCTCTCACCTACAGAGTGCGAACTGACGACGAATTGTGCGATATTTTCGTCGGTCATCAACTGAACAACCTTTATGCTGGGGGTGATATATCTCTGTTTCATAGCTTACTACTTTTCTATTTACTACTCTATTACTTACTACTTTTTACTACTTTTATTCCTCTTTCTCCTTACTCCCTTACTACTTTCTTGCCATTAACAATGTAGATGCCTCGGCCAGGATTGGTTACTCGGCGGCCTTGCAAGTCGTAAATGATGTCTTCGTGCGGCTGAACGGAAGGACGAACATCGCGAATGCCGGTAGTCTCTGCTTCTTCTCGGGCAGCATCGAAGTCGATGATGAGTCCTTTAGCAGGCGCAACAGCGTCGGCCAAACGCAGACCGGCGCGATGCGGTTGCAGTTTGATGGAAGCTCCTTTACGCGTACCTTGTTTATAAAAGCCGATGCCTTTGTCGCCGTTGGCCAACACATAATATTTATGTCCGGCCGAGGAGAACTCCTGTTCTATGGCCGTACCAACGAGCCAATTGCCTGCCACACTTTCCTCCGTGCCCGTCACGTTCGCTTGATATACCACCGTACTGTTCGCCGTTCCTTTCAAGATAAATCCTGTTTGCTTAGGAATAATTTTTCCTGCGGTGAACGCAATCACGTTGGCTTGGTCGGGTAGTGCAGGATTTGAACTCTTCGTAATGCCCGTAATGATATACGCCGTGCAGCCTGCGGGCACTTTAAAGTTCTCGTTCTCTAAGTAATAAGAAATATAACCAGTGGAGCCGAGTTTTACTTCTTCAACAAATTTGTCGACATAGCTTGACCAACCTGCAGCAGTAGCGAAAGCAAAGGTGCGATCTACCTCCATATGTATTTTCAAGGTAGACTGCGTGCCGAAAGCATTGTTGGCAAGTGTAAAAGGAGTAGTACCCTTGATATACACGTCATTTGCAATGTCGTAGACATTTGACCCTATCTTTTCCATTGAGGCGGGAATGGTTACTTTATCGAGTGGCATTCTACCCATCAGTGAGAAGCAACTGTTATCCAAAATACGAATTGTTTGTGGCAAAACGGCCAAATCTTGATACACATCTTGAGAAGCAGCGAAAAACGCCGCATATCCTATTTCTTCAATGTTCGATTCTGCAAATCCGTGAATTCGAGGGTCTGCTCCAATACTACATAAGCTCATACCTTCCACTTTTTTCAGCCCCGATGGTATCCAGATATGCTTCATTTGTGAATACCATAATGCATTGTTTCCGATAAAAGGCATATTCTCCGGCAAATAGATATTGTTTACCTTACCACCATAATTGATCTGTGCACCATCTTCAAACTCTTTTACTGTAGAAGGAAAGTGCAAATCATCCAAGTTAGAATATTGAAATGCATGCCGTCCTACTCCCGTGACCGTATATGTCTTGCTATTATATTCAACAGTAGAAGGAATCTTTATCGTCCCCGAATAAGTATGATCTGAAGAGTAAGGTACATGGGCAGGATCGTATGTTACAGCTACGGTTCTTTTCGTAGCATCCGTTATTCCATACCAAATAGTTACTCCATCCGAATTGGCCTTGCTGAATACTTTGCTAAAGGTATAGGAAACACCCTGAGCATGAATCTTCATGAATGCAATAATTAAGAGAACTAAAAATAAAATTCTTTTCATATTTATATTATTTGAGTTGATATACTTGTTGAGAATATGGAGTTGATGAGCGAACAACTACCGCATGAAAAAGAGAAGCAAAGGGAACTCTTGCAAGCCCTTTGCTGATAAGGAACACACGCTCTTTGCGCGCGCGTAGAAAAAAGTGAAAAAGTGTTGCGCTACTAATAGGTGCGCATACTGTGTGTGTGTGTGTGTGTGTGTGTAAGGTAATCATTTTCTGATAGACTACCAAACAGTGTGTGTTAAAAGATGTAGAAAAATTTCTACTCTTCCATTCTGTTACACTTTGATTATTTATACGCACATTTGTTATCACGGCTGCAAAGATAAGCGAAATCTTCTTCCCGGACAAATCTTCCCACAATTAATTTTCCATCTCTTAGCTTTCGCCACCCGAAAGCTAAGGAAACGCAGGCCGAAAGCTAAGAAAATGGAAGGCGAAAGCTAAGAGATGGGAAACCGGTTTGATAACTCATTGTTCTTCAGATAGTTTTCTATGAAAAGCGATGGCTTTTTTCCTAAAAGACGAAATATAAAAAAGGAGAATCAGACAAAGAGGCAGACATTCTCCGGAAAATGCCTATTTTTGCAGAGAAATTCAACGAGGCACCACGCCGTCCCAGCTGTTTGACGCTTTGAAACAGCCAGAACGGCAGTGCATCTTAACAACCTAAGCAGAATGAAGATAGAAAAAACGCTTTGGCGCGGTGCGCTGATCGCCGGTCTGATGTTGCTGACGCATACCGTCAGTGCCCGGAAACAACCCGCAGACTATGTGAACGCCTTTATCGGAACAACCAATTTCGGCACCACCAATCCCGGTGCAGTGTGCCCCAATGGCCTGATGTCGGTGGTGCCTTTCAATGTGATGGGTTCTGCCAACAATAAGTTCGACAAGGACGCACGTTGGTGGTCAACGCCCTACGAGTATCATAACGTTTACTTCACTGGCTATTCTCACGTCAACCTGAGCGGTGTTGGCTGTCCCGATTTGGGTTCGCTGCTGCTCATGCCCACAACAGGTAAGCTCGAAGTAGACTACAAAGCGTATGGCAGTTCTATGACCCAGCAGCAGGCTTCACCAGGTTATTACACCAATTACTTACCCCGTTACGACGTGCGCACCGAGGTAACGGCCACCCCACGCACCTCGATGGCGCGCTTTTGGTTCCCCAAAGGCAAGAGCAACATTTTGTTGAACCTGGGCGAAGGACTAACAAACGAAACGGGAGCGATGGTTCGTCGCGTAAGCGATACCGAATACGAGGGCGTGAAACTGCTGGGAACGTTCTGCTACAACCCACAAGCCGTGTTCCCCATCTATTTCGTTATGCGCGTAGACACTAAGCCCACGGCTGCCGGATACTGGAAAAAACAACGTCCCATGACGGGCGTAGAGGCCGAATGGGATAAGGACAACGGCAAATATAAGCTATACACCAACTACACGAAAGAGATCGCTGGCGACGACATTGGCGTGTATCTCAACTTCGACAGCCATGCCAACGAACCCGTTGTGGTACGCATGGGCGTGTCGTTTGTTAGCATGGCCAACGCCCGCGAAAACCTCGATGCCGAACAAAAGGGCAAAGATTTCGACAATATAAAGGAAGAGGCACGCAACGCTTGGAACAAAGACCTGTCACGCATAGAGGTTGAAGGTGGAACAGAAGACCAACGAACGGTGTTCTACACGGCCCTTTACCACGCCTTGTTGCACCCCAATATCTTGCAAGACGTTAATGGGCAATACCCCACACTCGAGACGGGCGAGGTGAAAACTATGCGCGAGGGCAACCGTTACACCGTGTTCTCGCTGTGGGACACCTACCGCAACGTGCACCAACTGCTCACCCTCGTCTACCCCAACCGTCAACGCGACATGGTTCGCACCATGATCGACATGTATCGCGAGCATGGTTGGCTGCCCAAATGGGAACTCTACGGCCGCGAAACCTATACCATGGAGGGCGACCCTGCCATTCCCGTCATCGTAGACACGTGGTTGAAAGGTCTTCGTGGTTATGATATCAACACGGCATACGAGGCTATGCGCAAGGGCGCAACCACTCCTGGCCCCCAAAACTTACTTCGTCCCGACAACGACGACTATCTTTCGCTGGGCTATGTGCCGCTGCGCGAACAGTACGACAACTCTGTTTCGCACGCGTTAGAGTATTATATCGCCGACAATGCTCTGTCGCGGTTGGCCGCTGCTTTGGGAAAGAAGGCCGATGCACGACTATTCTACAACCGTTCGCTGGGCTATCGCCACTATTACAGCAAAGAATACGGCACACTTAGGCCCATCCTGCCGGGCGGCAAGTTCTATTCGCCCTTCAATCCCAAACAAGGTGAGAACTTCGAGCCTAGTCCAGGCTTTCACGAAGGCAACGCTTGGAACTACACTTTCTATGTTCCGCACGACGTAATGGGGCTTGCCAAGCTGATGGGTGGACAAAAGCCCTTTGTAGATAAGCTGCAAATGGTGTTCGACAAGGAACTTTACGACCCTGCCAACGAACCCGATATTGCCTATCCGCACCTATTCTCGTACTTCAAGGGCGAAGAGTGGCGCACACAAAAAGAGCTTCATCGACTGATGGCGAAATACTTTAAGAACGCACCCGACGGCATCCCAGGCAACGACGACACAGGAACAATGTCGGCATGGCTGGTGTTTAACATGATGGGCTTTTATCCCGACTGTCCCGGCGAACCTGCCTACACGCTTTCGTCGCCCGTGTTCAACCGCATAACCATTCACTTAGACAAGGGACAATGGGGACGCAACGCGTTGGTTATCGAGGCAAAACGCCAACAGCCCACCGACATTTTCATCAACGCCATCACCCTTGGCAACAAGCCATTTAAAGGTTATCGTGTGTCGCACGAAGAACTTTTGAAGGGTGGACACCTGGTGTTTCAGTTGCAGGGAGAACGGAAGAAAAATTGAAAAAAGAGGAACAGATTGTGAAAGCTAAGAGGTGGAGGAGTAAGGAGGGGAGTAGAAAGGAGTAAGAGGAAAGTAGTAAGGAGAAAAGAAGAGAAATAGTAAGAAGTAGAGAGGAAAGGAGTGGGGTTGTCGAATTAGTAAACAACCCTGTAAGGGTTGGTCTGTTGGAAGGACAGGGTTGGCGAATGAAATGAGCCTACCCTGTCTAAGCGGGACATTTCCCCTTTCAACCCCATCGGGGTTGGTCTCTCTACACCTCCTAAATAAAGAAGATTGGGCAGGTTTCGGTCTGTTTGAATCTCTAACAGGGAGAGATTGGAGAGACCAAGACCTACGGCCTTGTTTTCTCTTTGTGTGCCGTAGACAGGGTAGGCTCATTTCATTCGCCAACCCTGCTCTACCAACAGACCAACCGCTATGCGGTTGTTTGCGCAAAAATGTATGAGATAGAACCCGAATAAATAGGAAAGCAGATCCATCGCGACGCAGTTGTTTACATAAAGATACATGAGATGAGAACCGAATAAACAGGAAAACAAACCCCTCGTTATACGGTTGTTTGTGCAACGATATTTGAGATTGATTTTAGACCGTGGTAAATTCTTGATTTTTATGTCGTTGTGAAACATATTTCAAAAGCTAAGAAAATGAAGTGCGAAAGCTAAGAGAATAAGAAGTAAAAGCTAAGAAAACAGCGTGTAAAAGCTAAGCTTTTGCAAGGGCCTTTGCAAATGATTGAAAATGAATATGTTGGCGTCTCGATCTCAAACAGAATGTTCGACAGAACGGATTTGCTCCAGAATGACCTTTTAAAACCGCAGGTCAATGGCTTATTTCCGAATAAAAATGTCGAACTTTGCACTCCATCAACACCCTAACAACCCAATGACACCTTTGCTGATACGTCCGCTCAGAGAGTGGGTTTTCTTCTTAGCCCTGTTCTCCTCCATCATTCTGATGCCGCTTGAGGCCATTAAGCATCTGCATGCCTATCCTATGGAGGTGGCGGCAGCTGTGCTTCACCTTGCAGCTGCTTTAGGAATAGCCTATCTTTTCACCGCCCTGGTGCACGGCATTGGCCGAGCATGGGTCAAAAGGCTGTTGTATGTGTTGCCGGTGTGGTGCGTTTTGTTGCGCACTTTTCTGCATTTCGCCCTCAAATCGGAACTTACGCCGAAGGTGGTGATGTTGGTGATGGAAACCAACAGAAGCGAGGCGGCCGGCTTTTTCTCCACATTCGCCCTCTCCCAAGGGGCTTTCAAGAGTTATGCACTGACGTTACTGTTTGTTGTTCTCGTGGTGACGGGCGAACGAAACCGTATTCGTTGGGGGCGATGGTTGCAAAATCGGCTGAACGACAAGGTGCTTTCGGGCATCCTCCTGACAGGTTTGGCGGCACTGATTTACACCGGTTGCGCCCTTCCGGCACTGTTTCGATGCCGTACCACGGCCGAAGCCGAATGGTGGAACATACGATATGAGGGCTATTCGAAAGACGAACTCTCGATTATGACTTACAGTTTGTTTGTTCCGCACTTGATGAAGCACGAGATAGAAGAGGGAATCGCCAGTAACGAACGGGCCTCAAAGCAGCGCGCACGGTGTCTGTTGCGGCGAGAAACCGACTCGTTGACGTTGGTAGTGGTCATCGGCGAATCGTATATCAAGCGTCATGCCCAGCTCTATGGTTACCCTCTGCCCACCACGCCGCACATGGTAGCCGAGCAGAAAAGAGGGCAGCTGTTGGCGTTCGACCGCTATATCAGTCCGTACAACTTCACCACCGAGGCCGTGAAAGCTCTACTGAGCTGCAACGATGTGTCGAAAAGGCAGAACTGGAGTGCGAGTCCTTTGTTTCCCGTCGTCTTCAAACAGGCGGGCTACACGGTGGAGATGTGGGATAATCAGTTCAATCCCGCCAGTTCTGTTTTTACCGAATACACCCTCAGCGGCTTCATCTACCATCCTCGCATTCGCCCTTTGGCCTATCATTTGGTGGAAAGCAGCCGAGGAACGCTCGACGGCGACCTCGTATGGCGCGGTCTGCGCCATGCCACCGCTCACCCGCAACGACTCCGCCTGTTGCTCTTCCATCTCAACGGGCAACATTTTGATGCCAAAGACAAATATCCCGACACGCCGACCTTCAACGTTTTTGCGGCGAAAGATATCCCGCAAGGTGGCCCTTGGATGACTCGGGCCAAACGGCAGCAGGTGGCCGAATACGACAACGCTACGCGATATAATGATGATGTGATGGGAACCATCTTCAATACCCTGCGCAATAAGAATGCAGCGGTGGTGTATCTCTCCGATCATGGCGAAGAAATCTATGACTGGCGCGACCAGTTCGGCCGAGCAACAACGCCCGAAGACTTGCCCGAATATCTGCACAGCATGAACGACATCCCCCTGGTGGTGTGGGGTTCTGCTGCTTTCATCCGCTCTCATCCCCACCTTTGGCACGACCTGCAACGGGCCACTGCTCGTCCGGGCATGTCGGATGCGCTCTGCCATCTCCTCTTTCGCATCGCCCACATCGACACACCTTATTATATAGCACAAAAAGACATCAGCAGCAACTCGTGGAAACCCACGCTAAGACTCGTCTACAATAAATGGGATTACGACCGGCATACGAAAGAATAAGGTATAGGTAGCATTACGTTTGTTGGGAAGTGACCCATTTATACTCCACATCGAGGAACAGGATTGCACTTTCGTTGCACTCAGATTCTCCCGAGGCGAAATGTTTTTTATGCTTTTATGTTAGGTCATTACACCAATTATCAGTAATTTTGCAACTCAATGTGAAAAGATAAAAACAACATTATAATAAAGACATCGAAGATGAACATTTCATTTGAAAATGCCGATAAAATCCGCGGTTTGCTTACGCTCACCGTTGAAGAGGCTGACTACAAAGACAAAGTTGAGAAGACACTGAAAGACTATCGCAAAAAGGCTAATCTGCCAGGGTTCCGTCCGGGACAAGCTCCAATGGGGCTTATCAAACGCCAAATAGGAACTTCGGTAAAGGCGGATGAGATCAACCGGTTGGTTGGCGAACAGCTATACAATTATATAAAGGAAAACAATATCGCCGTATTGGGCGAACCGCTCCCTTCAGAAAAACAGCAACCGCAGGACTTGGAACAACCGGCTCCCTACACATTTGTGTTCGACATGGCTATTGCGCCTGAGTTTAAGGTGGAGCTGACAGAGAAAGACAAGTTGAACTACTATGAAATAACAGTAGACGACAAGATGGTGGATGAGCAGGTGAACGTGTTTACCTCGCGTGCCGGAGAATATGAAAAGTCGGAAAACTACCAAGAGGGCGATCTCATCAAAGGCGACTTGCGCGAACTGAACGAAGATGGAAGCACCAAAGAAGGCGGTATCACCGTTGAAGATGCTATTATCATGCCTCAATATATAAAGGTGGACGACCAGAAAAAACTCTTCGACGGTGCGAAATTGGGCGACATCATTACCTTCAACCCTAAAAAGGCTTATCCGGAAAGTAATACCGAGGTGACCTCTCTGCTGAAAATATCGAAAGAAGAGGCTGAGGGCCTGACGGCAGATTTCAGCTATCAGATCAAAGAAATCAGTCGTTTCAATAAGGCAAAGATAGATCAGGCACTCTTCGACACGATCTATGGCAAGGGAGAAGTGACAAGCGAAGAAGATTTCCGTAAGAGAATTGCAGAAGGAATGAGCAAAGATCTTGCGCAAAACAGTGATTATAAGTTCCTCGTCGATCTGCGTGCTTATTGCGAAAAGAAGGTGGGGAAATTGCCCTTTGCCGAAGATTTGCTGAAACGTGTAATGCAAACCAAGAACAAAGACAAAGGCGCAGACTTTGTTGAAAAGAACTTCGAAAACAGTATTAAAGAGTTGCAATGGCATCTCATCAAAGAACAGCTTGTGGCAACGACGGGCATCAAGGTGGAAGATGCTGACGTGCGGAAAGCTGCTAAGGAACAAGCACGCATGCTGTTTGCACAATACGGCATGAATAATGTAACCGAAGAGGTTCTCGACAACTATGTCACTGAGATGATGAAACAGGAAGAACGTATTCACGAATGGGTGGATCAGGCTGTGGACCACAAGCTGACGGAGGCGTTGAAGAATGTGGTGAAACTGACGAAGAAGAAAGTTTCGTTCGAAGAATTTAAGAAATTGATGGAAGAGAAATAGATATTTTTTTTGAGAAAAACTTCTCTTTATAAAGAGGTTGTTGACTTTTTTTACTAACTTTGTTCATCGACAAGCGAAAAAGAGTCAGCAACCTCTTCTTTTGTTTGTTGGATAAAGAAAGGATTTAATGTATGAATGATTTCAGAAAATATGCAACCGGACATTTGAAAATGAACGGTATGGTGTTAGACGATGTGATGAAAGCGCAGGCGCAATATCTCAATCCATATATATTGGAAGAGCGTCAGCTCAATGTTACGCAGATGGATGTATTCTCACGACTGATGATGGATCGCATTATCTTCCTGGGAACGGAAATCGATGACTATACGGCTAACACATTACAAGCTCAATTGCTGTATCTCGACTCTGTGGATGCGGGTAAAGACATCTCTATCTACATCAATAGTCCCGGTGGAAGTGTTACGGCAGGTTTGGGTATTTACGACACGATGCAGTTTATTTCGAGCGACGTGGCTACGATATGCACAGGTATGGCAGCATCGATGGCTGCGGTGTTGCTCGTTTCGGGACAGGAAGGAAAACGTTCGGCATTAACCCATAGCAGGGTGATGATTCATCAACCGCTGGGAGGCGTGCAGGGACAGGCATCGGATATAGAGATTGAAGCCAAAGAGATTCAGAAGTTTAAAAAGGAACTCTACACCATCATCTCCAACCATTCGCACACTCCGTTTGAGAAAGTGTGGCAGGATTCTGACCGCAACTATTGGATGAACGCAGAGGAGGCAAAAGAGTATGGTATGATAGATACGGTGTTGGTAAGGAAGAAATAAGGATGTCTAAGAATGTATGCAGCTTCTGCGGAAGAAGCGAAAAAGAAGTGAATCTGCTGATAACCGGGTTGAATGGACATATCTGCGATAACTGTGTTTTACAGGCTTATCAGATAGTTCAGTCGTCCGAACAACTGAATGATAAACATGGCGGGACAGATGCAAAGCCCTTCAGCCTGAAAAAGGTGCCGAAGCCTAAAGAAATAAAGAAATATCTGGACCAATATATCATCGGACAGGATGAAGCGAAACGCTATCTTGCTGTCTCGGTCTATAACCACTACAAGCGTTTGCAACAACCCAAGGATGACGATGGTGTGGAAATAGAGAAGAGTAACATCATTATGGTGGGCAGTACGGGGACGGGTAAGACGCTTTTGGCCCGAACCATCGCCAAATTGCTGGATGTTCCTTTCACCATTGTCGATGCAACAGTGTTTACGGAGGCAGGTTATGTGGGCGAAGATGTGGAAAGCATTCTGAGTCGTTTGTTGCAAGTGGCTGACTTTGACGTGGCTGCCGCTGAACGAGGGATTGTCTTTGTTGACGAGATAGACAAAATTGCCCGCAAGAGTGACAACCCCAGTATCACCCGCGACGTCAGCGGAGAGGGAGTTCAACAAGGTCTACTCAAACTCCTTGAAGGAACGGTGGTGAACGTTCCGCCCAAAGGTGGACGCAAACATCCTGATCAAGACTACATCCATGTCGATACGCGCAACATCTTGTTTATCTGCGGCGGAGCTTTCGATGGCATTGAACGGAAGATAGCACAACGACTCAATACGCATGTGGTAGGATATAATTCGGTGCAGAATGTAAGAAAGATAGATAAAGGAGACTTGATGAAATATATCCTTCCGCAAGATTTGAAGTCGTTTGGACTGATTCCAGAAATTATCGGACGTCTGCCCGTGCTGACTTATCTCAATCCGCTCGACCGGGAAGCTCTGCGACAGATTCTCACTGAACCTAAGAACTCTATCATCAAGCAGTATGTCAAACTCTTTAAGATGGACGATATCGAACTGGACTTCTCGCCCGAAGCACTCGATTATATGGTGGATAAGGCCGTGGAATATAAACTGGGTGCGCGTGGATTACGTTCGATTGTAGAAGCGGTGATGATGGACACGATGTTCGAAATCCCGTCGAAACGCATCAAACACTTTGAGGTGACACTCGAATATGCTCAGGCACAGCTGGATAAAGCCGGCTTGCAACAAGCCAGTTAAGGGCTTGGCGACGAATAGATAGTCCATTCTGAGTACGTGTTTCCTTTCGTCTTGATCGTTGACTGTCTGTCCGTCGTTTCCATTCACCTCCTTTTTTCTTTCCTCCCTTCATCTATGAAACCTGAATAGTTATGATAAAGGACGTAAATCTCACAAAAGCCTTGAAACAATATTTCGGCTTTGATCATTTCAAAGGCGATCAGGAAACCATTATCCGTAACCTGCTGGCAGGTAATGACACCTTTGTGCTGATGCCAACAGGGGGAGGAAAGAGCCTCTGCTATCAGCTTCCATCGCTACTGATGGAGGGAACGGCCATTGTTATCTCTCCACTCATCGCACTAATGAAGAACCAAGTGGACGTGATGAACGGAATGAGCGAAGACGGATGTGTTGCACATTATCTCAACTCTTCACTCAACAAGGCTGCCATTCTTCAGGTGATGGAAGATGTACGTTCGGGAAAAACCAAGCTATTGTATGTTGCTCCCGAATCGCTCAACAAGGAAGAGAATGTAGAATTTCTCCGAACAATTAAGATTTCTTTCTATGCCGTAGACGAGGCGCACTGTATTTCGGAATGGGGACACGACTTCCGGCCCGAATATCGCAACATCCGACCCACTATTTTAAAAATAGGCAATGCGCCGGTGATTGCTCTTACGGCAACAGCTACCGACAAGGTGCGGTGTGACATCAAGAAGAATCTCGGTATCAACGACGCTCGCGAATTCAAAAGCTCATTCAATCGGCCGAATCTTTACTACGAGGTACGTCCGAAAACGGCAGAGGTAGATCGCAACATCATCATGTTCATCAGGCAACATGCGGGGAAGAGCGGCATCATCTATTGTCTTTCGCGTAAAAAGGTAGAAGAGTTGGCTGCCATATTGCAGGCCAATGATATTAAGGCAGCACCCTATCATGCAGGCTTAGACAGTGCCACCCGTTCGCAAACGCAAGACGATTTCTTGATGGAACGCATTGATGTCATCGTCGCCACAATTGCTTTTGGGATGGGAATCGATAAGCCCGACGTGCGGTTTGTCATTCATTATGACATTCCTAAAAGCTTAGAAGGCTATTATCAGGAAACAGGTCGGGCCGGACGCGACGGCGGAGAGGGGCTCTGTGTGACATTCTACTCAAACAAAGACCTTCAAAAACTGGAGAAGTTTATGGAGGGGAAGCCCATTGCCGAACAAGACATCGGTCGGCAATTGCTGCTCGAGACCGCTGCCTATGCGGAGTCTTCCGTATGTCGCCGCAAGATGTTGCTCCACTACTTCGGTGAAGAATACACTGAGGAAAACTGCCACAACTGCGACAATTGCTTACATCCCAAAACCAAACGAGAGGCACAGAATGCATTGCTTATCACTCTGAAAGCTGTCTTGGCGGTAAAAGAAAATTTCCGAACCGACTATGTGATCAACTTCATTAAAGGTCGTCCTACAGACGAACTCGTGTCGCACAAACATAACGAGTTGGAAGAATTCGGCTTGGGAGAAGATGAAGACGATAAGCTCTGGACACCCGTCATTCATCAAGCCCTCATCGCCGGCTATCTGAAGAAAGATGTCGAAAACTACGGACTGCTCAAAGTGACACCCGCCGGACGCCGCTTCATCAAGTCGCCCCAGTCGTTTATGATTGTAGAAGACAAGGAATTTGACAACGGTTTCGACGACGAAAGCCGCGACAGCAGTTCTTCCACGCTCGACCCCGAACTCTACGCCATGCTCAAACAGTTGCGTAAAGACGTGGCCGACAAGCACCACGTGCCGCCCTACGTCATCTTTCAAGATCCCTCGCTCGAACAGATGGCCGTAATGTTCCCCGTCAATCTCGAAGAATTGCAAAACATCCCCGGCGTGGGTATCGGAAAGGCGAAACGTTATGGCGAGCCATTCTGCCAACTGATTAAAAAACATTGTGAGGATAACCACATCGAGCGACCTGAAGAATTGCGGGTGCGCACCGTGGCAAAGAAGTCGATGAACAAGGTGAAAATCATTCAAAGCATCGATCGGCAGATTCCGCTCGACGACATCGCCGGCACCGAGAATCTCGATTTCAACGAGTTGCTCGATGAGATCGAAGCCATCGTCTATAGCGGAACCAAGCTCAACATCGACTATTTTCTTGAAGAAGTGATGGACGAAGATCATATTGACGACATCTACGAATACTTCCGCACAAGCGATACCGACAACCTTCGCGTGGCCGCCCAGCAGTTGGGCAGCGAATATCCCGAAGAGGAAATCCGACTCGTGCGCATTAAATTCCTCTCCGAAATGGCTAATTAAGAGTCTCAAGAGAATAAAAGGAGAGAAGGAATAGAGGGAAAGAGTAAGTATAATAAGAGGAGTAAGGAAAGAAATGGAATTGCAACAAATCTTAGCAGAATTATCTGTTGCCGAAGAACGAGAAAAGATAGAGCAGCTGTTGCAGGACACACTGCAACAGCTGCTCTGTTGTTACAAAATCAGCGTATGCGGCATCGATGTCTTCCCCATCGAAGTAGAAAGCTACTTCTACCGTCAAGGCATTTTCGAAGACCCCTATGTACATAGCAACGAACTACAGATGAATCATTTTGGCGAGCTCTACATCCATCGTCGTGGCCGTCGTTCCACCGATCCCTACAAGATGGATAACCGCGTTTGTATGGGCATCTCGCTCTCCACCGCCGACACCTATTATTATTCCGCCCTTGTGCGCAGTGCCATATTTGCCGACGGCACATCTCTGTTTGGACCCAACACCGTGCTCACCCATCTCATGCAGCAGGTGAATGCGCAGAAAGGCCTTCTCGATGCCGAATACTTTACGCGGCGACACGCCGGAACTTTCGAACTATCCAAACTTTTTCCTCTGGTAGAGTATCAACGAGTGTTGCAACCCACAGCCACCTCTGTCGACCCGCGCGACAAAACCTATCTTCTGCAAGGTCCCCGCATTGGTCTTGGCCCCCTTGATGCCTATTATCGGGAACTTCCGCTACGTCAGTGCGCAGGTCGTCTCTCCAAAGAATTTGCCTTTAAAGAGAAAACCCAGCTTCTTCACCGATACCTCGCCTCGCACTGCCTCTCTCCCGAAGAAGCCAAGCAGACAGAAAGGGTTCTCAAAGTCCCGACCGCCTCACCACGCTCGTAAAACCTTTCTTCAACCTTTGGTCAAACCAAAAGATTGTGTTACCTTTGCCGCCGTGAAACAGAATGTGTTGACATATCGGCAGTATCAGGAAGGGCAGAAAGGGGCGAACTTTTCTGCATCTTTTAACGCTGATTGTTTGGTAGTGTCGCAGGAATTTGCTACCTTACACACACACACACACACACACACACACACACACACACACACACACACACAATATTCGCACCTATTGTAAGTGTAAGACTTTTTCACCTTTTTCCTACGCGCGCGCGAAGCGTGGCGTAACCATAGCCTGCAAAGAGATTCCCAGCGAATCTCTTTGCAGGCTTCTTCGTGTGTGCCTATCTATGCGGAATCAATAAATTAGAATCAACTTTTAACGATAAACAAGAGAGAAAATGATGAAAAAATTATTACTTGTGTTCTTTTGCCTTGCCACCATGCAGCTGGTCAGGGCACAATCCACTTATGATTTCAGTGCAGTGAACGATGATGGTTTAACTCTATATTATAAGGTGGTTGATGAGACAAAAAAAGAAGTGAGCTTAGCTGCAGACCATGTGTTTTATCCCTATGCAGGTGTTACAAAGATGGTGATTCCTGATAAAGTGAAGAAGAGTGACGGAACGGAATATACAGTAACAGAAATAGGATATACATTTTCAACGGGTCATCAGCTTCCTTCCTTGAAAGAATTGACCTTACCCAATACATTGAAAAAACTGGAATGGCAACCTTTCTTGGGAATACAATCGTTAAAGAAATTTGTATTGCCTGCCGGAGTAGAAGAAACCGGTGGGATTGTTTTCCAGTTTGCAGCAAGTCCCACTTCCCCCATGGAAATTTATCTGATGGGAACAACACCGCCAGCAAAAGGTGTTGGTTATCCTGTTTTCAATATGGACTTGACATATGTGAAAATTTATGTGCCTATAGATTGTTCCACTAATTATAAGGCAGGCCAAGACTGGAAAATGAATGCAGGAGGAGATTATGGTCCAATCCCCTACCTCGAGCAAATCACGCTCAATGCTAATGGTTATGCCAGTCTGTACTTAGAGAACGAGAACTTCGAAGTTCCCACGGGCTGTACAGCATACATCGTAAAGGGATCGAAGCAAGGAGTCGGCAACTATCCTGACGCCGACCTCGTGGCATTCGCTGCCGGCAGCCTCATCCCCAAGCAGACTGCCTTCATTCTTGAAAACCTCAGTGAGAAAGGCAAAACCATCGGCTATCACGCCAACATCTCGGGCACGGAGGTAGACGTATCGGACAATCTGCTCGTAGGTACGGCCACCGGAGAAGAATTCTCTGGCGCAGGTTATAAATACTACATCTTCAGCGACGGATCGCTGGGGCAAGGCTTCTACCATCAAGGTACGCGTAAGGGCCAATCGATTAAGGTGAAAGCTCACCGCGCCGGATTGCGGCTGCCCGTCACCGGTCACGGTTTTGCCCCGGCCAAAGAGCTCATCTTCGACTTCGAAGCTGCCAAGGAGCAACTCGCCACAGGTATCCGCCAGCTGCCCCACGTTGCACCCGCATCTAAGGAAGACGTCATCTTCGATCTGCAAGGCCGCCGCGTTCTCCATCCCACCCGCGGTATTTACATCATCAATGGGAAGAAAGTAGTAAAGGAATAAGTAGTAAAGGATTAGTAACAATGAAACAGACATATACATCCCCCGCCATTCACATCGTTCAGGTAGGCATGGGCGAGAGCATCGCTCAGTTTGTTGTCACCTCCAAGTCTGTGCCCGAAAACTCGGGCGACGCTAAGGGCAGCGACTTCTTCGACGAAGAAAACGAAGAAGAACAGTTTGAAGAACGCCCCTGGGGTGACGTGAGGCATTAGGCTCTGGCGGGAAGCCTCCTGCTTCGACCCTCCATAGCACCGCCTCGATGCGCAACCAAGCAATGCCGCGCGTAAGCATCATTTACAACGCCGGAGGTGACTTCCCAATGTGCGGGAAGTCACCTCTGCTGTATTCGGAGATCACCTCTGCCGTATTTGGAGATCATCTTTTTCGTATTGGGAGGTGATCAGTCGTATATGAGTAGACGTTGTACCACCCCCCCAACGGCGCCCAGCCCTTATAGAGCTGTTATTTATTCGTATGGTTTAGGCAGGATTGGCAAGTTGGCAAGGAGATGACCCATGTGGGCAACTCTTTGTCAACTCGTCAATTGAATTCCTCGTCAACTAAAGAAAAATCTGTACTTTTGTGGGGAAATTTCAAGAAATCATGATTTTTAAGATGAAGAGAACGATTTGCTTTTTGCTGTTTTGCGTGTGGGGGTTGTCAGCCGGAGCGCAGATGCAGTGGAATGCGCAATGGCAGAGCTATATTGCCGAGTATAAGGATATCGCCATCGAAGAGATGATGAAACATCGCATTCCGGCCAGTATCACGCTGGCGCAAGGACTGCTGGAGAGTGGTGCGGGGATGAGTGAATTGGTGAGAAAAGGCAATAACCATTTCGGCATTAAATGCCACGACTGGACAGGGGCGCGAACCTATCGCAACGACGACGAGGAAGGGGAGTGCTTCCGGGTGTATCGCAGTGCGCGCGAGAGTTTTGAGGACCATAGCCGGTTTCTGCTGCGCGAGCGATACAAGCGACTCTATGCATTGGCCACAACCGACTATCGGGGCTGGGCGCGCGGTCTTAAAGAGTGTGGATATGCCACCGATCCGCAGTATGCCACGAAACTGATTCGTCTCATTGAGCTCTATCAGCTTTATCGCTACGATTCGGCCACGGGCTACGATCACTTCATGGCGCGACACTCGGGCAATTATCCTGCGGGGACGGCGAACGCACGACTACACCCGATTTTCCGCTATAACGAGAATTATTATCTCAGGGCCCGGCAGGGCGATACGTTCCAATCGATTGCCCAGGAAGTGGAGCTCTCGGCTCGCGCTCTGGCTCGGGCCAATGAGCGCGACCTGCACGAGATGCTTGCTGAGGGCGATATTGTCTACCTCAAGAAGAAACGCCGCCGGGCTGAAAGAGCTTTTAAAGATCGACCGCATGTGGTGAAGGCGGGCGAGAGTCTGTATGACATCGCCCAGCGGTATGGCATTCGTCTCAAAAGTCTCTATCAAATGAACGGTCTGGGCGAGGATGATCAAGCTCGGGTGGGGGATCGCCTCCGAGTATATTAAGGGGATTTCTGTTGATTTGTCAACTTAAATGATGATTAGGCACGACGTCCTTTTAAGCCTTGGCAGCAATCTCTTGCCCGAGGCAAATATGGCGCAGGCTCAGCGGCGGCTTCGGGTTTTGATGCCCGACATCGAATTCTCGCATGTCCTGTGGACAGAACCTATCGGCATCCGTTCGCCTCGTTTCCTCAATTGCCTTGCTCGCGGAAGCAGCGAACTTTCCTGTGCGGATCTTTCTCGAAGATTGAAGGAGATGGAGTGCCAAATGGGTAGCTCGAGCGAGGAGCATCGCCACGGACGGGTGGTCATCGATATCGACTTGCTGCAATTCGACTCAGAAAGGCTTCGACCCGCCGATTGGCAACGTCCCTATATTGCTCGACTTTTGGCCGACCTTGATTGTGGGCTCGATTGAGGGTGTTCTACAGGTGGGAGATATTGGGCGAGAGGTAAGCGTTGAGTGGGATTCGGCATTAAAAGCTGAAAACATTTGGTGCTCTGAAGATTTATTTCTACCTTTGCACCACAATTACAAGGTACCTTGGCCGATCGGTTAGGTAACGGTCTGCAAAACCGTGTAGGGCAGTTCGACTCTGCCAGGTACCTCACTCTATGTTATTGGGAGAGCTTCCAGCGAAGCTCTCCCAATTTTGTATTTAATTTCAGGAGTTGGAGGAGTTGGAGAAGGAGTGAAGGAGTGAAAGGAGTGAAAGGAAGTTAAGACAAATGTCTTGTATAGGAAAGACAAACGAATGAACGAACAAAGATCATGTCTTAACTCCCTTTCACTCCTTTCACCCCTTCAACTCCTAAAAAGAATTCATCTCTTAGCAGGGAGTGAACCTGGAAGAGATGAATTGAAGGGAGGGACGGAGGAGAGGCTATACGATTCCTCTGCCGTGGCAATCTTTAAATTTTCGGCCGCTACCACAGGGACAAGGATCGTTGCGTCGTGGCATCTTGTCTTTTACGAGTGGTGTGCGGGCCTGTTGAGCGACGTTCTCACGGGTGTCGCGGTTGCGGGCTTCGCGTTGAGCGGGATCGGCAAGATCTTCTTTCGACTCGATGTACTCTTGACGTTGTCGTCTCTCCTCGGGTGCAGCCTGAGGTGCATCTTGTTGCAATTCGGGTATTTGAGCACGCATGAGGATGGCGGCGATGCGGTTGTTCATCTCGTTGACCATATTATCGAAGAGTTTCACGCTCTCGAGTTTGAAGATGAGCAACGGGTCTTTCTGTTCGTAAGAAGCATTTTGGACACTGTGACGAAGCTCATCGAGCTGGCGTAGATTTTCTTTCCAGCAGTCGTCGATGATGTGGAGCATGATTGTTTTTTCAAACTGCTTTACGATGGAACGGGCTTCAGTGTCGTAGGCCTCCTTGAGGTCGCAAGGGATTTGGAGCACGCGTTTGCCATCGGTGATGGGAACAAGGATTTTTTCGAATCGATCTCCTTGTGTCTCATAGACTTCTTTGATGGTGGGGTAGGCGGTGCTTTGGATGCGGTCGGTGCGGCGTTTGAAGCCTGCCATGGCGAATTGGAAAGCTTGCTCTTCGAGGGTAGCCTTTGGAGTGTTGATGAATTCGTCTTCGGAGAAAGGGCATTCCATGGCGAGCACTTTGAGGAAGCATTCTTTGCATCCCTCGTAGTCGTTGGTTTGGATGATGTTGACCACGCGGTCCCAAATGATGTTCGTGATGTCCATGCCGATGCGTTCGCCCATCAAAGCATGTCGGCGCTTTTCGTAGATGACGGTACGCTGCTTATTCATCACGTCGTCGTATTCGAGGAGGTGTTTGCGGATACCGAAGTTGTTTTCTTCTACTTTCTTTTGTGCGCGTTCAATACTCTTGGAGATCATGGGGCTTTCGATGCGCTCGCCGTCTTTGAATCCGAGTCGGTCCATGATACTGGCGATACGTTCGGAGGCGAAGAGACGCATGAGTTTATCTTCGAGCGAAACATAGAAGACAGAGGAGCCAGGGTCGCCTTGTCGACCGGCGCGTCCGCGGAGCTGGCGGTCTACGCGTCTACTTTCATGGCGTTCGGTTCCGATGATAGCCAGTCCGCCGGCAGCTTTTACTTCGGGCGAGAGCTTGATGTCGGTTCCGCGTCCGGCCATATTCGTGGCGATGGTTACGGCTCCCAGGCCATTGACCGACTGTCCGGCTTCGGCCACAATGGCAGCCTCTTTCTGGTGAAGTTTAGCATTGAGCACATTGTGCGGAATCTTGCGCATGTTGAGCATCTTACTCAGCAGTTCGGAGATTTCCACGGATGTGGTTCCTACCAGCGTAGGCCGACCTTGGTTTCTGAGCGATTCAATCTCGTCGATGACAGCAGCGTATTTCTCGCGTGCCGTTTTGTAGACGCGGTCGTCCATATCGTTGCGGGCGATGGGGCGATTGGTGGGGATTTCGACGACATCGAGTTTATAGATGTCCCAGAATTCGCCAGCCTCAGTGGAAGCCGTACCGGTCATGCCCGCCAGTTTGTGGTACATGCGGAAATAGTTTTGCAATGTGATGGTGGCGAAGGTTTGCGTGGCGGCTTCCACTTTGACATGTTCCTTGGCCTCAACGGCTTGATGGAGTCCGTCGCTCCAACGGCGTCCTTCCATGATTCGGCCGGTCTGTTCGTCGACGATTTTCACTTCTCCGTCGATCACTACGTATTCATCGTCTTTGTTGAACATCGTGTAGGCCTTGAGCAATTGCTGGAGAGTGTGTACGCGTTCACTCTGAACGGCATAGTAGTTAAGGAGATCGTCTTTGCGATCGAGCTTCTGTTGGTCGTCCAGTTCTTGTTCTGCTTCGAGGGCAGAGAGTTGTGAAGCGATGTCGGGCAGTACAAAGAGATCTTTGTCGTTCACCTGATGGGCCAGCCATTCGGTACCTTTGTCGGTGAGGTCGCAGGAGTTGAGCTTCTCATCCACCACAAAATACAAAGGCGCAACGGCTTCAGGCATCTTGCGGTTGTTGTTCTCCATGTAGAACTCTTCGGTCTTGAGCATACCGGCCTTGATACCTTCTTCGGAGAGGTATTTGATGAGAGGCTTGTTTTTGGGCAGAGCTTTGTACGACCGATAGAGCGAGAGGAAGCCCTCGTCGAGTTTCTTTTGGTCTTTATTGGTTTGTCCCTCGCTGATTTGCTGTTTGGCATCGGCCAGATATTGGGTGGCCAATTTGCGCTGAACTTCGACCAGACGTTCGACAAGAGGCTGATATTCTTCAAACATTTGGTCGTCGCCCTTGGGGATAGGACCTGAGATGATGAGCGGTGTACGGGCATCGTCCACCAAAACGGAGTCTACCTCGTCAACAATAGCATAGTTATGTTTACGCTGAACCAGGTCTTCGGGCGAGCTGGACATGTTGTCGCGCAGGTAGTCGAAGCCGAATTCGTTGTTGGTTCCGAAGGTAATGTCGGCCAAATAGGCTTTGCGGCGTTCGGGCGAGTTGGGACGGTGTTTGTCGATGCAGTCTACCGAAAGTCCATTGAACTCGTAGAGCGGGCCCATCCACTCAGAGTCGCGCTTGGCCAAATAGTCATTGACGGTCACCACATGCACACCGTTGCCCGTGAGAGCGTTGAGGAACACAGGAAGCGTAGCCACGAGTGTCTTTCCTTCACCTGTTGCCATCTCGGCAATTTTGCCTTGATGCAACGCAATGCCGCCGAAGATTTGCACGTCGTAATGTATCATGTCCCATCGGGTGTCGTTTCCGCCGGCCATCCAATGGTTGGTGTAGATGGCTTTATCGCCTTCGATGCGCACAAAGTCTTTGGTGGCGGCCAGGTCGCGATCGAAGTCGGTTGCGGTCACCTCGATTTCCTCGTTTTGGGCAAATCGTCTGGCCGTGTCTTTCATAATGCTGAAGGCCACGGGCATCACTTCGTTGAGAGCCGTTTCGTAGCAGTCGAGCGCTTCTTTCTCGAGCTTATCGATTTGATTGAAAAGTCCTTCGCGTTCGTCGATAGGTGTTTCTTCAATCTGCGCCTTCAGTTGGGCAATTTTCTCTTTTTGTTCTTTGGCTGCGTCTTGCACTTGTTGTTGAATCTGTTTGGTGCGTGCGCGCAGCTCGTCGTTGCTGAGTTGCTTGATGTCTTCGTAAGTAGCCTTTACCTTTTCTACGAGAGGCTGAATCAGTTTCATGTCGCGTGTCGACTTATTGCCGAACAGCGATTGTAGAATTTTATTGAAATTCATTTGTTGTGGGTTTTCTTGTGTTGTAATAATGTTGGCTGCAAAATTACGAATAAATCGTGTGATTTCTCGTCTCTTGCCTTGATATTGCGCCCTGTCCGGTGTCTTTTAGGGCAGAGGAGGTACAGCACAAGCGTTCGGAGCTCGGATGCGGATGGTGCGTGCAAGGGTAGGTGCAATCCGGTTGGTTGTGACCGGCGTTTCGATGAGTAAAGGTTTGATGCCAGCTCCGTAGAGAATGATAGGGAAGGGCAGATAGGAGACGGAGGGGAATAGTTCTTCTCGGGTCTCTTCGTTATAGATTTTCCACCCCGGAGCCACTTGGATGAGGAGGTCTCCGCTGACATTGTGGTTGAATCCGTTTCTGACTTTCTGCAGCAAGCGGTTGTCGAACAGCAGTTGATGAGCTGTGTAGACTTCCTTCACGCCCGAACTTTGAATCAGAAAGTCGCGTGCCTGACTGAGCACTTCGTTCAAGTTGATGCGTTTCTGTTCGAGCAAACGTTTGTTGAGATAAATCTCATTACGGTGCACACCATCTACGATTCGACTCTCGCCGTAAAGCGCATTGAGATAGATATTGAGCAGATTGGCCGTGCGATTGATGTAGAACGTTCCCGAGGGGATGTTGAATCGAGCGTAGTCTTGATATCGAGTGTCTGTGCAACCGGTGCTGGTGAGCAGAAAAACCACATTCTCCTTGCCCACTTTATTTTCAATTTGCTCAATGAGTTCGGCCACACTGGTGTCGAGATAGCGGTAAGTCCACTCGGCGGTTTCCTTTCCTTCGGTAGCAGTTGTGCGGGCCGATAGGGTGACAAAGAGCAGATCGCTCACGTCGTCCCGTCCCATTGCGTTATCGTTGATGCAGTCGATGGCCAACTGGGTTGTAGCCAAGTTCGCGTTTTTCTTTTGCTCCTGACCCGCTATGGCGCGCTGATAGGCATCGATCCACGTTTGTGCAGCGCGGGGATAAAAGGCAGAAGTCGTCCACTTCTGTGTGTGCTCGTCTCTCCAAAAAGCACCGTCGGCAGCATGTCCGCCTTGCAAAACGGCAGCATCGCGATCGGCAGCAATCGAGTAAACCAATCCGCTTCCGTTGGTCGAAAGCTTCAATTCGTCGGCGATGGTTGAGGATAGGATGTTGCCGGGCGACACCAAAAACTTCTTATCAAAGGTGCATTGCACCGGGCGTAGCGTCTCTCTGCTGAGCCATTGCCGAGCCGTTATCCCGTTGTCGTTGGGCGATGCACCGGTAGAAAGAGCAGTAACAGCCGAAGCCATGTCCACCGGTGTGAAGTCGTATTGTGCGTTTTCATAAACTCTTCCTTCTCTCAGCAGCTTTCTCAGGCCTTTGTTGCCATAGAGTGCGGCAAAGTGTTCCATGTCGTTGCTGTTCAGCTGGTCCACCGTTATGCTCACAACCAGTCGAGGAAGGGTTGTGTTGGGTTGAGCCTTGCATTCCAGGTGGGCAAGTGTTGCCAGGGCGATGACAGAGAGATATTTGTTCATTCTTTTCTATTGCGATAAAGGATGTATGTGTATCTAAAGAGCAAAGACAATGCCAAAAAGCGGATTCCCTCGGCATAATCTTGGAAAAGTCCGCCGATGAAGAAGAGAATCATCAGCGCGCACCAAACCTTCAGCCATTTCAGAAATCGTTTTTTGCCGCTCTCTCGACAACTGCTATATATATATAATAAGGTGAAAGGGCAGAAAAAGAGTATCTGTAGGTTGAGGCTTACCGTGGGATGTTGCGAGAAAATCATGGCCAAGAGCACCATGCCCACCAATCCGCAGACCAGCAGAATCGTTGCATCCAACCACCGGAAACGTGTTTTCCGCTTGCCCTCGATCGCCGTCAGCACGAGAATTAGCATCGCTACCATCAGCATACATACCCTTGGCGAGAGAGGAAACTCAGAGGGGAGCGTCTGCACTCCCGGAAGAACCACCCATCCCGAGCGGCTCACCAATCTCTCCGTCGACCCTTTTCCGTGATGGAGAAGAGCCCGCTCAAAGTCCTGTTTTAAGTTCTCCGGCAAGAACTGTTGCTGCTCATCGTCGATAGGCCAATCTGCTTTCAGACCTAAGAGCATATCGTTTCCGAAGCGAATCCATGGCGAACGACTGCAACATCGGTGCACCAAGTCGCGATAAGAAACCCGCTCGTCGCTTTTCTTTCCATAATCCACCCTGCGCGTCAGATGCCTCGTAATCATGTCGCGAGCCCTTGTCGTGCAGTTGTCGTAAAAATAATTGTAGCGGTAAACGCGATGTTCGGGCCGGTAGTTTTCGTCGATAGCTTGTGCAATCACCTGTTTTTCTTTAGATGTGAGGTTAAGATGCTGTTCCCAAACGCCACTTCCTCGCTGTGCATACTGCGCGCAGAAAGCATCGAAGGGCTCTATGCCCATCTCATAATCGGTGAGTCCGAAGACGAACCGCAGCACAAAAAACGACTTCTGAAACGAAAACATACCATAGTTAACGGCCAAATCGATGCCTCTTGTCTTGTCTTCATATCTGATGGCCGTGTGTCCGTACAAACTGTACACGTTTTCGTAGGGTTCGCAGGTGAGCAGACTGATCTGCACCGAGTCCATTTCTCCGTGCAAAGCCTCTTCCGCCTTGGCCGCGGTCTGCCAACCGGCAACCAGGAACACCACAAAAAGATAGCCTAAAACCCTCAATCGATTCACTGTACAAGCCTTTTCTTTTCGGTCTCTCCTCTGTCTTTTACAGGCGTAAGAGAGCCTCCTACAATCATTTGCAGGCCTTTTCGACAGACAAAGGTAACCATTTGCCCGTATTTATACAAATGTTGAGAGCGCAAATTGCATCTGTTCGTCCCCGTCATCTTTGGGCTCACCTCTCGACATCAGTCTACAGCCAAGCCCTTGTCGGTCTTTGAGAAATGCAAAAGCTAAGCAAATGCCGTGCGAAAGCTAAGAGATTGGCATGCAAAAGCTAAGAAAACGACGTGCAAAAGCTAAGAAAATGGGATCTGCTTTCTAATCTATTGATATTCAGTGTGTTGCAGGCATGGAGAAAGAAGGGAAACTTCTGCGCGGGAAAGAGTGGAAGAGGAAGAAAAACAAGAGGCGTTATCTCTGCCACCAAGAGGTGGGTTCCAGGCTTGTTGTACCCGCTTCTAACCCATATTTCACGGCGAAGGGAAAAACAAAAAAACTTTATAATTTGCCGAGGGATGCGATAATATCGTTTTTTTTCGATACTTTTGCCCCTAAAATCACTTGTGAGCAGTTGCCTTTCATACTGTCTACACCTTATTATATATGAACGACAAATAGGACATGACTCCTTTAAAAAAGATACACATCACGATGAAAAGAACATTAGGCATAGCCTTGATGGCGGCCATCTGTGCGGGTGCGTCCGCACAAAGCGGCACAAACTCTCCCTATAGTCAGTTTGGATTGGGGCTACTTTCCGAACAGACCAGCGGTTTTAGTCGCGGTATGAACGGACTAGGGTTGGGATTCCATGAAGGCAATCAGGTGAATTATCTTAATCCGGCCTCGTATGCTCGCATCGATTCGCTGACGTTTATCTTCGACGCAGGACTATCTTTGCATCTCACCAACTTTGCCGAAAATGGGAAAAAGAAGAATGCCAAGAATGCCTATTTGGAGTATGTCGTGGCCGGATTCAGGGCCGGGAAGGGTTTAGGATTCAGCTTCGGATTCGTGCCTTACACCAATGTGGGGTACAACTACTCTACGACGGGAAGCATTACCACCTCATCGGGTACGACAACTTATACCAATGGCTATGCAGGAAACGGCGGATTGCATCAAGTTTATGTAGGCGTAGGCTGGGAACCGTTGAAAGGTCTGGCTCTGGGAGCCAATGTTTCTTATCTTTGGGGCAACTATAATCGCTCCTTTCTGAATAGCTACAGCGACGCGTCGGCCAAAACTGTGGCTCATTATTATACGGTGGATGTGCGCAGCTATAAAGCTGATTTCGGTGCACAATATACCGCTCGCATCTCTGCTAAGAATCGTCTGACGTTGGGCGTAACCTTTAGTCCGGGGCATAAAATCGGCGGACAGCCGGCACTGAACGTGATTTCTACCAATAGTCAGACCAATGTCTCGGACACAACGACCTATGGTGGTGACATGAAACTTTCCATCCCCACCACATTTGGAGTGGGAGCGATGTGGAATCACGACCAAAAATGGGAGATAGGTGTGGACTATACCCTGCAAAAATGGGCTTCGCTGCAATATCCCGACTATGTGGTCGACAACCACGTGGCCACTTATGCGCTGCGCGATCAGATGTTTTCCGACCGGCACAAGCTCACCTTGGGCGGCGACTACTGTCCCGCCACCACCGGACGCGGCCTTTTCAGGCGCATACACTATCGTGCCGGTGTTTCGTATGCTACCCCTTATGTCAAGATACAGGGCAACGAGGGGCCGAAAGAGCTGAGTGCCAGTTTGGGTTTCTCAATGCCCATTATCAATGGTTATAACAACCGCTCGCAGTTGAATGTGAGTGCGCAGTGGGTTCGCTCGAGTGCGAAGAACTATATTCGGGAAAATATTTTCCGTATCAACGTGGGACTGACGTTCAACGAACGTTGGTTCATGAAGTGGAAGGCCGAATAAGAAGGCTTGCTCCATCGTTGCACATCCGCATTTGCATGATGCCATCCTTCTTCAAAACAACGTTATGGGCTCTGTGTTTGGGCTTTGTGGCGGTGCTATTCTCCTGCGAAAAAGCGGTGGAACATACGGCTCCGGCGGTGAATCCTCGCGACTCGGTGCCTGTGATGGTGACGTATGGCGTCAATACACTCATCTCAGACTCGGGTGTGGTTAAATATCGAATCGTTACCGAGCGATATGAGGTGAACAAAGCTAAGGAACCCTCGCGCTGGATCTTTGATAAGGGCATTTTCCTGGAAGAGTTTGATGAGAATTTTCATGTGCAACTCTACATCCAATGCGACACAGCGTACTACTATGACACGCAACGACTGTGGGAATTGCGGGGCAGAGTGCGGGTGAAGACCAAAGACGGCGTGCGTTTTTATAGCGAAGAGCTGTTCAGAGATGAGAATCTGCATGAGCTCTACTCCAATAAATTCTCGCGATTGATCACCCCCGACCGACAGTTGCAGGGTAATTACTTCAGGAGCGATGAGCGAATGACGCGCTATTACGTGTCGAACTCGAAAGGTTCGTTTGCCCGTACCGATATTGCCGGCAAGAACGACACCCTCTCTTCGGCCCCCGATACAATGAAAGTGATGCTCCGCCCATCGGCTATCCCTCAACGACGGTACAACTTCGGGCAGCCTTGACAATCCCCAAATCTCAAATCGATAGTAATCATCGACTATGGACGACCCCATCAGTATCAGTCTTCTTCTCGGCATCGCAGTGACAATGGTTTTCTCGGCCTTCTTCTCAGGCATGGAGATAGCTTTCGTTACGAGTAATCGAATGTTGGCAGAGATGGATAAAGAACGCAACAGGCTGGCACAGAAAGCACAGACTGTGTTTTATAAACATCCCAACAACTTTGTCAGTACGATGCTCGTGGGTAACAACATCGCCTTGGTGGTGTATGGCATTCTCATCGCCCGCCTCTTTGATAACACCCTTTTCAGAGGCATGGATGTAAGTTTTACGGTTCCGGCAGATACCGTTCTCTCTACGTTGATTGTGCTGTTCACCGGCGAGTTTCTGCCCAAGACGTTCTTTAAAAACAACCCCAACCGGTTGCTCTCTCTCTTTGCGGTTCCTGCTTACCTGTGTTACGTGGTGCTGTGGCCGGTGAGCCGCTTCTCCATCTTCCTGTCCCGCATTCTGCTACGCTTGGTGGGCGTGCGCGTGAAGAACGAAAATGAGAATATTCTCTTCACCAAAACCGATTTGGATTACCTGGTGCAGTCGAGTCTGGACCAAGCTAAGCACGACGGAGAGATAGACGACGAGGTGAAAATTTTTCAAAACGCACTCGAGTTTCGCGACACCAAGGTGCGCGATTGCATGATTCCGCGCACTGAAATCAATTCGGTAGACCTCAATTCCTGCACCGTCGAGGCCTTGACGCAGAAGTTTATCGAGAGCGGAAATTCAAAAATTATCGTCTATCAAGACGACATCGACCATATCGTTGGTTATATCCACTCGTCCGAACTGTTTCGAAATCCGCAGCAATGGCAACAGCATATCCGCAAAATGCCCTTTGTGCCCGAAACAATGGCTGCCCAAAAACTGATGCAAACCTTCTTGGTACAGAAGCGAAGCTTAGGGGTGGTGGTGGACGAGTTCGGCGGAACGAGCGGAATTGTTGCCCTGGAAGACATCGTTGAAGAGATATTCGGAGATATTGAAGACGAACACGATAGTCAAAAATATGTGGCTAAGCAGACGGAGAACGGAGAATATGTGCTCTCTGCTCGTTTGGAGATAGACAAAGTGAACGGAATGTTCGGCCTGGATCTGCCCGAAAGCGATGAATATATGACCATCGGCGGATTGATTCTCAGTCATTATCAAAGTTTCCCAAAAATCAATGAGGTGGTGATCATCGGGCGTTTCGAATTTAAGATTATCAAGAATGCGATGAACAAAATAGAACTTGTGAAACTAAAAGTCAATGACTAAGCCCACTTTTTTAGATGAAAGAGAGGGGTTTGTCGTATCTTTTTCGTATTTTTGTGCGCATTTTAATGCCATTTTAAATCTCATACGCCGCTGGCAGGCACTTCCTTATAGAACGTTTTGCCAAAGGCCTGAGAAACAACCAATAGGAATAGAAATAAAATAATTAAAAAACTAAAAAATATAATGGCAGCATTAGGAAAGATTAGAAGCCGTGGCAAGATTCTCATCGGCATTATAGGTCTGGCTTTGTTTGCGTTCATTGCCGAACAGGCTGTGGAAAGTTACAATACCACAAGAAACAATGAAAAGCAGCAAGTGGGCGAAGTGTATGGCGAAAAAATCAGTGTTCAAGAGTTTCAAAAGCTCGTCGACGAATACACCGAAGCCCTAAAAATGCAACAAGGACAAGAAAACCTGAACGACGAACAGATGAATCAGGTGAAAGACGCTGTGTGGAACAGTTATGTACAGTCTAAATTGGTGGAAGATGAAGCCAAGAAGCTGGGATTGACTGTTACCGACCAGGAATTGCAAAACATTCTTTCGCAAGGCACCAACCCAATGCTTCTCCAAACTCCGTTCGTTAATCAGCAAACGGGACGCTTTGACGTGAGCTCGCTCAAGAAGTTCTTGGCCGACTATAAAGCGCAAAAGATGACCAATCCACAGATGGCATCGCAGTATGAGGCTATCTATAAGTATTGGACTTTCATCGAAAAGCAACTTCGTATGCAGTTGCTCGCACAGAAATATCAAAGTTTATTGGCCCATTGTCTGCTCTCTAATCCCGTAGAAGCCAAAATGGCTTTCAAAGAAGAGAATGAGGAAAGCCAAATACAACTGGCCTCTTTGCCTTATTCGAGCATCGATGACAGTAAGATTCAGGTATCGGAATCAGACCTGAAGGCTAAATACGACGAATTGAAACCCCGTTTCAGACAGTTTGTCGAGACCCGTAATATTAAATATGTAGATGTCCAGGTGGATGCATCGGCAGCCGATAGAGCCGCTTTAAAAAAGCAGTTTGCCGACTATGCAAAGGATTTGGCCGTTGCTGCCGACCCGTCGACGGTGGTTCGGAAGAGCACTTCGTTGGTGAATTATTTGGGTATTCCTGTTTCCAAAGAGGCTTATCCCGCAGACATTGCAGCACGACTCGACTCGATGGGAGTGGGCTCTGTCTACGGTCCTGTTGAGAATCGGCAAGACAATACGTTGAATATCATCAAACTGATGGCTAAAACCCAATTGCCCGACTCGGTGCAATATCGACAGATTCAGGTGATGGGAGCTTCGGCAGAGGCGGCACATAAGACGGCCGACTCTATCTATGCGGCTTTGAATAATGGAGCTGATTTCGAAGCGTTGGCCAAGAAATACGGACAGACGGGTGAAAAGACGTGGATTACAACCCGTCAATACCAAAACGCACCGTCGATGGATAAAGATACCAAAGAATATATTGCAAGTCTTAACACTCTGCCTGTGAATGCCGTTAAAAACATTGCGCTGACACAGGGAAACCTCATCGTGCAGGTGCTCGACCGCAAGGGGATGATCAATAAATATGATGCGGCGGTGATTAAGAAAACGGTAGACTTCTCGAAAGATACTTATCGCACGGCTTACAACAAGTTTAACTCTTTTGTCGGAGCCAATCCAACTGCTGAAGGCATTGTGAAGAATGCGGCTAAGAGTGGTTATCGTCTGCAGGAAGCCAATGAGGTGTCTACCGCAGAACATTATTTGGCCGGCATTCGCAGTACGCGTGAGGCACTCAAGTGGCTCTTCGATGCAAAGGAAGGCGACGTTTCTCCTCTCTACGAGTGTGGAGATAATAATCATCTGCTGGTGGTTGTGCTGGATAAAATCAATCCGGTGGGTTATCGCAGCTTGAAAGATGCACAGGTGAAGGAAATCGTTAAGGCCGAAGTGATTCGTGATAAGAAAGCAGAACAGTTGATGGCGAAACTCAATGGAGTGGGAAGCATTGCTGCAGCAAAGGCCAAAGGGGCTATGATTACACCGGTGAACCAAATCACTTTTGCTTCGCCTGTGTTCATTACTTCGACCGGTGCTGTCGAACCGGCACTAAGTGGAGCAGTCTCTGCCGTTGCCAAGGGAGCGTTTGACAAGACTCCGGTAAAAGGAAACGCAGGTGTCTACTTGTTTCAGGTTACCGGTAGGACGATGCGTCCTGTGAAATATGATGCAAAGGCTCAGGAGCAGAAGTTGCGCCAGCGTGCGATGCAGTATGCTAGCAACTTTATGAATGAGCTGTATGTCAAGGCTAAGGTTGTAGATAATCGCTATCTGTTCTTCTAACCGAGGTGGATGGCCTCCGAAAGATGGTGGACATCCCTTTATAGAAGACATAAGAAAGAAGAAAATGAAAAAGATGGTTTCGGAAAAGATCCGAAACCATCTTTTGTTTGTCAGAACTCTGTCTGTTATAACTGTTGAATACGGGTATTGATCAGGTGCATGAGTTCTTCGCATCTTTCACAACTGAATACGTGGATGCAGGTCGAGGTGTGGATGGCAAGCATTTGTTGAGGGTCCTTTACATAGGCATGGTAGGGCCCCAATGTCTTACTTTGAAAGGTTCCATAATGCCCGAAGAAGAACGCAATGCTCTTTGGACGAATGTCTTCGATGATGTTTTCTTTGCGCTCTACGCTCTGAATGCAGTCTAAAGGAATGGAGACTCGACCCATTCGACGATGAAGGGTGAGGTGAGTGTTGGAAAGCGTTACCTTCTTGATTTGAATAAGGAAAGCGTAAAGTACAATGAAAATGCTGACAATGAAGAGCAACAGATAGAGATAAAAGCTGAGAGCATCGACGGAATGGCGAGCCATACCGCCCATACAAAACATGAAAATGCCGTGCATCAGTAGCATTCCTGCAATCGTTGTTCCCAAAATGAGTTTGGAATAAGGGGTGTAGAAAGTGTACATATGTGTGGTCTTGAATGTTTTGGACAAAGGTACGCAATCTCGAATCTTCAACCAACTTTCGTTGTCGATTGTTGTTGTGGCAACATGAGCTTGGGTTGAACGATAGAACAGGGCCATTTGGGGTATTAAAAGATAAGAATACCTTATTTAATAACTGCAATGAAACTTTTTTGTAAAAAACGATTCTTTTCAATTTTATTCTTTATCTTTGCATAAAATAGGTTACACTCAGCAATTTGAGAGCAAGCTTTCATTGCTCTCATTGACACCATTTTTGCATAAAATAGGTTGCATCCTTTTGGAAGATAAACTTTGATAGAGGTTTTTTCTTAAGAAAATAGCGGAACCTTTTCTTGGGCGTAAGCCTCCATGAGTTGAATGCTTAAATGATTTGTAAATGAAAGATTTTTTTAAAAACGTATTTGCGACAGTTGCCGGACTTTTTCTTTTTGGTGCCATTACATTCGTTTTCGGATTGATGACTCTTATCGGTATGATTGCTTCGGACGAGACAGTGAAAGGGATAGAAGATAATTCTGTCTTGGTGTTGAACCTTTCAGGTGAGATAACCGAGCAGGGCGGAAACGATATTTTGGGAAAGCTGACGGGGAATGCACTTAATGAAATTGGATTGAACGACCTTCTTTCGGCTATCAGAAAGGCAAAGGAGAACGACAAGATAAAAGGTATCTATATTGAAACCGACATGTTGAGCGCACGCTATGCCACATTGCAAGAATTGCGAAAGGCATTGCAGGACTTTCGCAAGAGTGGTAAGTGGATTGTTTCCTATGGAGATCTTTACACGCAAGGTGCATATTATTTGGCTTCGGTAGGCAATAAGGTGTTCCTCAATCCTCAAGGAAAGGTAGATTGGCATGGCTTAGCTTCGCAACCTTATTATATTAAAGACCTTGCAGCTAAGTTTGGAGTGAAATATCAAGTGGTGAAGGTGGGAACGTATAAGAGTGCTACCGAATTCTTCACTGAGACGAAAATGAGCGATGCAAACCGTGCACAGGTAACGACTTTTCTTGGCGGTACATGGGATTATATTTGTCGTGAGGTGTCAGAAAGTCGCGGAGTTAGTGTAAAAAAGCTGAATGAGTATGCTGATAAATATCTGTTGCTTGCAGAACCGGAAGACCTTGTGAAAAACAATATGGTAGACCGCTTGTTGTATGCGGACCAGGTAAAAGCAGAGGTAAAGAAGCTCCTGAAGATAGACGCTGACGATGAGATTTGTCAAGTGGGTATTGCTGATATGCGAAATCAACCTGAGAAGGCCAATGATGCTGATGATCGAATTGCCGTATATTATGCTCAGGGTGACATCGTGCAGAACAGTGCGGCCGGGATGTTTACCTCGGGTAACGACATTGTGGCGAAGAAGGTTTGTAAGGATTTGGAAGACTTGATGAATGATGACGATGTGAAGGCAGTTGTTGTGCGGGTAAATTCTCCTGGTGGGGATGCTTATGCTTCTGAACAGCTTTGGCACCAGATCATAGAATTGAGGAAACGCAAACCGGTTGTTATTTCAATGGGAGATTATGCTGCATCAGGCGGATATTATATGAGTTGCGGAGCCAACTGGATTGTAGCGCAGCCGACAACGCTAACAGGCAGTATCGGCATCTTTGGCGTATTCCCCGATCTGAGTGGACTGGTAACCGAGAAGCTCGGGGTGAGATTTGATGAGGTGAAGACCAACCGTAACAGTGCGTTTGGCAATATCTACGCCCGTCCGTTCAATGTAGAAGAGATTGATATATTGCAAGAATACATCAATCGCGGTTACTCACTCTTCCTCAAACGTGTTGCCCAAGGTCGGAAAATGCCTGTAGATGAAGTTGATAAGATAGCCCAAGGGCGTGTTTGGTTAGGTAGCGATGCGATGAGAAGAAAGTTAGTAGATCAGCTTGGAGGTATGAGCGATGCGGTGAAGAAAGCTGCACAACTGGCGAAACTAAAAGATTATGGGGTTGACGAATATCCCGTATTGCCGGGTTGGCAGGAGCAATTGTTCAATATAACGACACAACGTGGCACACTTGACAACCACTTGCGATTGACATTGGGTAGCTATTATGAACCGTTTATGTTGATACGCAAACTCAATGAACGCGAAGCCATACAGGCTCGCATGCCCATGGAGCCGAATATTAGATAGATGGAAGTATGAGAACCGAGGGTGATTTTATCAAAATACGAGAATGGCTTTTGCCTTTGAGTTGGCTCTACGGATTAGGAGTGTGGATTCGTAGTCTACTCTTCAAGATAGGCATTCTCAAATCACGGGCTTTCGACATTCCTATTATCTCGGTTGGCAATATTACGGTGGGCGGATCGGGTAAGACTCCTCATGTCGAGTATTTGGTGAAATTACTGAAAGAGGATATGAAAGTGGCCGTGCTCTCGCGGGGATACAAACGTAAGAGTCGAGGATACGTATTGGCGGATGCTCAAACTCCGATGCCTAGGATTGGTGATGAGTCCTATCAGATGAAAGAGAAGTTTACTGATGTCTACGTGGCAGTAGACAGAAAACGCACTCGAGGCATATGCCGACTGATGGAAGACAAAGATACGGACGATGTAGATGTCATCTTTCTTGATGATGCCTTTCAGCATCGGTATGTCAAGCCGGGAATAAATATCTTGTTGGTAGACTATCACCGACTGATTATTTATGATAAATTGCTGCCTGCGGGTTGTCTGCGTGAACCTCAAAAAGGTAAAGAGAGGGCCGACATCGTGATTGTTACGAAATGCCCGAAGGACCTGCGACCGATGGAATACCGGGTACTAACAAAGGCCATGCAGCTATATCCCTATCAAAGTCTTTATTTCACCTCATTGGAATATTCCCCCATGCGGCAACTTTTTGGTGAGGAAGAAAGAGATGTAGATTCTCTGAAGACGGATGAACAGGTGTTATTGCTTACGGGTATCGCGTCACCTAAGCAACTCTTGCACGACTTACAAATACACACTTGCAACATACAACAGATGTTTTATGCCGATCATCACCAGTTTACAGCGAAAGATGTGCGACATATCAATCAACACTTTGCTGCTATCCCTCAACCTAAACTTATCATCACAACAGAGAAAGATGCTGCGCGCTTGAAGTATACTAAGGGATTAAGTGATGAAGTGAAACAACATCTGTTTGTTCTTCCGGTGCACATCCGGTTTATGCATGGACAAGAAGAATTTAATAACAAAATCATAAGCTATGTACAGAAAAATTCAAGAAACAGCATCCTGGTTAAGGCAAAGGATGACCACAAATCCCAAAACGGCCATTATCCTGGGAACAGGACTGGGACAATTAGCTTCAGAAATAACCGATAGATACGAATTTCCCTATAGTAAGATACCCAATTTCCCCGTCTCTACGGTAGAGGGGCATGCAGGAAAGTTGATTTTTGGCCGTCTTGGTGGAAAAGATATAATGGCTATGGAAGGTCGGTTTCACTACTATGAAGGTTATGACATGAAGGAAGTGACTTTCCCACAACGTGTGATGTACGAGTTGGGCATTGAGACGCTCTTTGTTTCCAATGCCTCGGGAGGGATGAATCCCAGTTTCTGCATCGGCGATCTCATGGTGATTGACGACCATATCAACTTCTTCCCTGAGCATCCATTGCGTGGAAAGAATTTTCCCACGGGTCCTCGCTTCCCAGATATGCACGAAGCCTATGATAAAAATCTGCGCTCATTGGCCGACGATATTGCTAAGGAGAAAGGTATTCGAGTGATGCATGGCGTATATGTAGGCGTTTCTGGACCGACATTTGAAACGCCTGCCGAGTATAAAATGTATCATCGCTTGGGGGGCGATGCAGTAGGAATGAGTACCGTTCCCGAGGTAATCGTAGCACGCCATTGCGGCATCAAGGTGTTTGGCATGAGTATTATTACCGATTTAGGATTGGAGGATCAGCCTGTAGAAGTGAGTCATGAAGAGGTACAGGAAGCTGCCAACAAGGCACAGCCGTTGATGACCGAGATTATGCGAGAGATGATAAGGAGAAGTGCCTGATCTTTGATAGAAAATAATAATTATGACCGATATTTCAACCCTTGGCGAGTTTGGGCTTATCCGACATCTCACCTCCGACATCCAACCCGGCAACCCATCCACTCTTTACGGTGTGGGTGACGATTGTGCGGTGTTGCACTATCCCCAAAAAGAAGTGCTTATCACGACTGACATGCTGATGGAGGGTGTACACTTCGATCTCACCTATATTGATTTCTATCATCTGGGCTACAAGGCTGCGCAGGTGAACATCAGCGATATCTTTGCTATGAATGGGACGCCGCGGCAGATCACGGTGAGTATTGCTTTGAGCAAGAGATTCAAGGTGGAAGATATGGAGGAATTTTACAACGGACTGAAAACTGCTTGTAAAGAGTGGAAAGTAGATATTGTGGGAGGAGATACGACCTCGTCTTACACTGGACTGGCTATTAGCATTACTTGCATCGGTGAGGTCGACAAAGAGGATATAGTCTATCGGAACGGAGCCCATGATACCGATTTGATTTGTGTCTCCGGCGATCTTGGTGCGGCCTATATGGGACTGCAATTGCTTGAACGCGAAAAATCGGTTTATTATCAACAAGTGGATGAAGCACGGAAGAAGAACGACACTCGTACGCTTGAGCAACTCAAGAGTTTCCAACCCGACTTTGCCGGAAAAGAATATCTCTTGCAACGCCAGCTTCGCCCTGAAGCTCGTGGTGACATCATCGCTCGTTTGCGCGAAGCAAACGTTCATCCCACAGCCATGATGGATATTTCCGACGGACTAAGCAGCGAACTGCTTCACATCTGTCGTCAGAGCAATTGCGGATGTAGAGTATACGAAAAAAGTCTGCCTATCGACTATCAAACCGCCGTGATGGCCGAGGAATTAAACCTCAATGTAACCACCTGTGCCATGAATGGCGGTGAGGATTATGAATTGCTGTTCACCGTCCCAATAGGCGATCACGCAAAAATCGAGGCTTTGGAGGGAGTGAAACTCATCGGGCATATCACCAAACCTGAGTTCGGCACATGGCTTGTTGCACGCGACGGTGCTGAGTTCGAACTGACGGCACAGGGTTGGAATCCATTAAAACAAGAGGAGTCATAGTGTAAAGACTCTTCTTTGTGTTTCCTCTTGTAGGATAACTCCCTGGTAGATGCATCTTGTGAAATTAGTCTTGCGATTTCTCTTTCGAAAACTTCTATCCTCCTTTGTTATAACTAAAATCAAAAGAATCAATGAAAAAGATAACAACTAACATGCTTTTATTGCTGTCCGGAGTGCTACTTGCATCGTGCGAAAAGCCGATTTTGGAGAATGAACCAAAGGTGAAAGCCGGCGAGATGAATATCGTATTCAATGTATCGGCCATAGAGATGGTTCCTTTCCCAGCGCTCTCACCGCAGTCGCGATCGATGGTAAGTATTGATCAAGTGTGCAGTCGCATTAGTTTGGCTCTCTTTAAGGGTGAAGAGAAGGTGAAGTCTGTTAATCAGACGCGGAGAGATGCTCATTTCGGTCGATTGACTGTAACTGTTCCCAAGGGTACTTACAAAGTGGTGATTATCGCTCACAACGGAGCAGGCACGGCAACGATTAGCAGTCCTTCCAAAATCAAGTTTACCAACAACAAAGTGACCGACACCTTTTATTATTGCGGCGACGTGACAGTAGAAGAGGCCGGACAGCAGACTCTCACCCTCGAACGAGCCGTAGCGATGTTTCAGCTCAACATCAGCGATGCCATGCCCGAGAAGATCGCCCGATTGGTATTTAGATACACGGGTGGCAGTAGCACGTTCGATGCTGTGAGTGGACAGGGATGCATTAAGTCGAAAGAGATGGAGACGCGTGAGGTCTCAGCAGAACAATATGGCAAGCCCAGTTCCTTTCAGATTTACACTTTCCCCCGTGCCGACAGTCAGGAGCTTCGCATACAGGTTTCGGCAGAATCTAAGACGGGAGAAGAAGTCATCAAACGGGAATTTTTGGAGGTTCCTATCCAAAAAGGGCAGATAGCAAGATACACGGGAAATTTCTTCGACGGTTATGTCGATGCACAATCGCGAGAACTTGGTTTGCAGGTGGATACTGTGTGGAAACGAATCGAGAGATTTTATTAAAAACCGTTTCTTAGTCCATCTACTGGGGGGAGAACCCCGTTTTTTAGTCAATCCTGATCATCTACCAGGGGTAGAATCTTGTTTTCCCACTTTTTCGCTCAGCTTTTCTCATCGCTTCGCTCCGAACTTGTGTAATAATATTTTGTACAACGAGGCAAATCCCGTACCTTTGCAATCCGTCAATTGATTATCAACACATCACAAACATCATGGATATGAATCCTCTGAAAAAAGATTTTGCTGAGCGTTTGCTCAAGGTAAAAGCCATTAAATTGCAGCCCAACGAACCTTTCACGTGGGCATCGGGATGGCGTTCGCCCTTCTATTGCGACAACCGCAAGACACTTTCGTTCCCCCAATTGCGCAGTTTCATCAAACAAGAATTGGTGCATGCCGTGTTGAAACATTTTCCCCAGGCCGACGCTGTGGCAGGAGTGGCTACGGGAGCGATTGCACAAGGCGCGCTCGTGGCCGATGCTCTGCATCTGCCTTTTGTGTATGTGCGTAGTAAACCCAAAGACCACGGACTGGAAAACCTGATCGAGGGCGAACTCGAACCACGTGCTAAGGTGGTGGTGATAGAAGATCTCATCTCGACGGGCGGTAGCAGTTTGAAAGCCGTTGAAGCCCTCCGGCGGTCGGGATGCACGGTGGTGGGCATGGTGGCAGCTTATACTTACGGTTTTGCTGTGGCCGAAGAAGCCTTCAGAGAGGCCGATGTGCAACTCGTGACGCTCACCGATTACGACCATGTAGTAGCTCAAGCCTTGGCCACGGGATATATTACGCCAGCCGATGTAGAACTGTTGAACGACTGGAGAAGGAGTCCACAGACGTGGTAAATCGCATTCGATGTGCCCAGAGAAACGCATTCATACAGTATGGAGCGTCTCTTGGAGCCTTTGTTTTTGTATACTAATACTTTAATTTCTTAGATGTCTACTTTTGAAAGCAGTATCCGTGAGATACAATTTACGCAGACAGCGGTGTTCAACACCCTCAGCGATCTCTCTAACTTGGAACGCGTGAAAGACAAACTGCCGCAGGATAAGCTCGAACAGTTTGCTTTTGATAAAGATTCGCTCACCATCAGTGTGAATCCTGTTGGGCAGATCAAACTTCGTATCATCGAACGCGAGGCCCCCAAATGTATCAAGTTCGAAACGGAAGAGTCGCCCTTACCCTTCAATATGTGGATTCAGGTGGTGCCATTAGGTGAGAAAGCCTGCAAAATCAAGCTCACCATTAAGGCCGAACTTAATCCCTTTATCAAAGGTATGGTGAAGAAACCTCTTTCCGAGGGACTGGAAAAGGTGGCCGACATGCTTCAGCTCATTCAGTACGAATGAGCTAGCAGCAGGTGTAGCCGGCAGAGTCTGCCGAGGGAAACGGCATCTATACAAACCCCGCAATGATGAAACGGCGAAGGATGATCAAAACCATTAAGCGTATCTTTGTCCTGGCAAGCAGTGTGTTAGCTCTGGCTTGCGGTGACGCGCAGAACGAATTTAGTTCGGCGCGGTGTTTTTTTGTGTTCGATAATGCAGTGCATCAGAACAGCGTCCTCTCAGCAGCAATGACGCCGCATGCCCATGTTTTCGCCACGGTGAAGAAGACTACGACCTGGGTGGGCGGTCATCAGGTGATCTATCTCTCATTTACGAGCAATCAAGGAGGGCAGACCGAAGCCTCGAAGGCCAATGCCGTCGACCTGAAACGCACTATTCTCTTGGGTCTGGGCAACGGATTGGTGGTGGGTTATGGACATCTGAGCGACCCACTGACGTTTTACGCCTACGACTTAGAGTGTCCCAACTGTTTCTCGGCAGACGTCATCCCGCAAAAAGACTTCTTTCTCACCATCGACGGCAATGGCACCGCCACGTGTTCCACCTGTCGTCGCCAATACGATTTGAACAATGGCGGCATCATTACGGCAGGCGATAGAGGACATAAACTCATTCGGTATCGGGCCAGCACCAGTGGTCCGCTTGGTGTTTTAGCGGTGAATTGATTTCGAGGAACGAGAAAAAGAACGTCATCATAACCAAACAGCGCAACCAAGGAGAGGCAAATCTCTCTTGGTTGCGCTGTTTGTATACAGGGATGAAAGGAATGATAAAGATCTGCTCTACCGGTAAAATCAACCGGAGAGACGACCCTTACAACCCTATTTTCTCAAGAATGTCTTTCGGAACAGCATTCTTGTTTACCATGAAATCCATTGTCTTCAGAGCCACGTAAGCCTTGGTCATATACCAAATACCTTTATAGTCGCCATACGTTCCCCAGGAGTTTTTCACCATATAATATTCCCTTCCATTCTGATCCTTGGCAATACCGAAGATGTGCATGCCATGATCGTCGGTGGTTTCCCAGTTGTCGTAAGCCTCCTGACGCATCTCCTGCGTAGGAACCAGTTCCGGAGCGTTGATGCCCAACGAGTCGTAGCGACTCTTTTTCTCTGTGGCCGAGAGCTTGAACCAACGGTCGGCATCTGTGCCAGCCATCGACCGAACCTTTTTTGCATCGATAGCAATGCCCAGTCCTTTGCGGGTGAATCCATCTTCGGTCACATCGCCGCCCCATCCGATGGTATATCCGTTCATAATGGCATTGTCGATGATGCGGGTCAGATCTTCGATGGGAACGTTATAGCTCTGCGCCCATCGCCAATTATCTTGCACTTCCACGGCAAACTTCTTGTACCAAGGATGGTGTGTATAGCTGGTGAAGGTAATATAGTTGTCCCAATCCAGCCCGAGACTCTCGGCAAACGACTTCGGCGTGTAGCTCTTCCCTTCGTAAGTGAAGTTCTCGGGACATTTACCCAAGTAGGCATCAAGGATGCCTTGCAGACCATTCTTCCAGGCCGGAGACAGCTTTTTGCTCTTACTCTTTGCTACCGCGGCGACATAGGGCGACAGCACGTCGAAAAATTCGCCGAAGTTGGCCAACGAATCGCCAGTCATTGTTCCCGGCAGAGCCATGGCTTCTTCGGGCACAATACCGTGTGTTTTGATGACATAAATAGGGTCGTCGAAACTACCTCCTTGCGCAAAAGACACGTCTCCATGCGTACGAACGGCCTTAACGGCACGATCCATATAGTTTTTGCTGGCAATAAACATCTCGCTCAGGTTGTAAGTCTTACCTGAAGCCTTGAGAATCTCGCTCTCGATGAAGCTCATCGTGGCGTAATCCCAGCAAGTTCCGCTGCGATTTTGGTCTTTAATACTGGTGATTTTGTTCTCTTTCACAACGGTGAACACAGGCTTGTTCTTGTTGGTTGTTGTCTTTGTTTTAGGCGTTTTTGCACAGAGGCTCGTTGTCGTGAAGGCAACGAGTGCGGCAAGGAAGATTCTTTTCATTATTGTTTTTGTTTAAATTTTATTGTATACGTCGCTCTTATGTGGGTAATGAGTTGGCAGACATTTCGGCTGTTCGGCCTGACAGGCTCGCAGCCCCTTGTCTATCACGATGCCATATAGTCTTCAACGTCTTTGGGATGATAAGGTATCACCTGTTTACCGATGATTCTGCAACCCTCGTCGGTGATGAGAATGTCGTCTTCCAAGCGGATTCCGCCGAAGTCTTTGTAGCTTTCCAAGAGGTCGAAGTTCAAGAAATCCTTGCAGTGACCACAGGCTTTCCAACTGTCGATTAGAGCCGGAATGAAATAAATACCCGGTTCGTCGGTCACGACAAAGCCCTTTTCCAAACGTCTGCCCATACGTAAAGCACTGGTGCCGAATTGTGTGGAAGGTTGAATCTCTTCGTCGTAGCCCACATAACGCTGGTCGAGCGACTCCATGTCGTGCACATCCATGCCCATCATGTGCCCCAATCCGTGCGGCAAGAACATCGCATGTGCACCGGCCTGAAGAGCCTCTTCGGTGTCGCCTCGCATCAGTCCGAGCTCCTTCAATCGGTCGGTCATCATCCGGCACACGCCCATGTGCACGTCATAATACTTCACACCAGGCTTCGACAGCTCTAAAGCGTGGTCATGACAAGCCTCTACAATGCTGTAGATTTCAAGCTGCCGCTGCGTGAATTTTCCGCCGACGGGCATTGTGCGGGTATTGTCTGAGCAATAGTTGTTGATCGTTTCGGCTCCTGCATCGCACAGAGCCAGTCTGCCTTCCTCGAGCAAAGCCATCGAGGGATTGCCATGCATGATTTCGCCATGTTGCGAGAAGATGGTCGGAAAGCTTACCATTGCCCCATAGGAATGGGCGATTCCGCTCACCTGTCCGCCCACAAACTTCTCCGTAACGCCCGGCCGTACAAGCTTCATCGCCGTTGTATGCATCCGATAACCTATCTCGGCGGCGCGTTCCAGTTCCTCCACTTCTTGGTCTTCTTTCACCGAGCGCATCTTGATCACCGCGCGGATGAGTGGCATCGAGGCCGCATCTTTCTGCTGATTGGGGTGAATCCCCAGCAGGTCGAACAGTTGTAACTTGATGTCATGCCGATAAGGTGGCAGGAAATGCAGCTTACGTTTCTGCCGCATAGCCTCATGGCAGAGCGTCTTTAGCTGCTTCATGGGGGCCGAGTGGGTCACACCCACCTGTGAAGCCATTTCCTGTACGCTGTCTACCGAGCCATACCATACGATGTCGTCAATGTCTATATCGTCTCCAATCAATGTTTCCGTGTCGTTATCAATGTCGATCACACCGACAAGACCATCGCGTTGCACACCGAAATAATACAAAAACGACGAATCCTGACGGAAAGGATAATAACCGTTGTTTGGAAAATTGCAAGGCGACTCGTTATTGCCGAAGATCAGAACGATGCCACTTTGTACCAGCTTCTTCAGCTCGGCACGCCGACGAATGTAGGTTTCTTTGCTAAACATGATATTCTGTGTTATGACATTTGCTCGCAAAGATAGAAAAAAATCATCACCTTTTATTAACTTTGCCACAAATTTAATGTGTTTTATGCAAATCGGACGGAATACGGGATTGGTGCTTGAGGGAGGAGGAATGAGAGGTATTTTCACCTGTGGTGTGCTTGATGCTTTTATGAAACATGGCCGGTGGTTCAACTATGTGGTAGCGGTCTCTGCCGGAGCGGGTAACGGTGCGTCGTACATCAGTAGGCAACCGCGGCGCGCACGCATCTCCAACATCGATTTCCTGGCGAGATACAACTATCTCAGTCTACGTCATCTGCTGCGTCAAGGTTGTATTTTCGATCCTGATTTGCTGTATGATAAAATTCCCAACGAATTGCTTCCATTCGACTATGACGCGTTTTTTGCCAATCCCGCAGTCTTCGAAATCGTAACCACCAATTGTCAAACGGGAGCTGCTATGTATCTCTCCGAAACGCAAAACCGCCAACGTATGCTCGACATCGTTCGCGCTTCAGGCAGTCTGCCCTTTGTTAGTAAGATTGTAGAAGTGGATGGCGTGCCGATGCTCGATGGCGGAATCGTTGACAGTATTCCCGTGATGCGAGCCATAGAAACGGGCCATGAAACCAACGTGGTGGTTCTAACGCGCAACTATGGTTATCGAACGCCGGGTCGCGACCACAAAATTCCTCCTTTCATCTACAAACATTATCCTCGCTTGCGGGTAGCACTCAGTAGGCGGATCGAGGTCTATAACGAGCAACTTCAGCTCGTAGAAGACCTTGAAAGTCAAGGTCGTATCGCTTGTATCCGACCGATCCGACCCATGGAAGTAGGGCGGATGGAGCGCGATACCACCAAATTGGAACGGCTTTATGAAGAGGGCTTTGAGTTGGGGGAGAAATTCTGCATCGCGCACGCTATATAACGAGACGTCCTTTCCTATATGGATGGTCTGGTTTTTCTCTTTCTATAAGATGGCATTTCCCTTCTTCTGAAGTTGAATCTTTCTTGCTTTGTAGAACCCGTTTCTTGTTATCCCTTTGCCACGGTTGAATACACGATTTCCTATCTCTTATCTTTTGTCTGCTGTTTTCTTATCTTTTGCCTGTCGTTTTCTTAGCTTTTGCGGTGCAAAAGCTAAGAGATGGCAGGGTATTTTGTAAGGTATTGATGATGAGAGGGTTATGTAGAGTGTTTTTATCCAGGTTTTGAGGCGTGGAGAAGGAGGTTTTCAGCAGCGGAGATGATGGCGTTGAGCGGTGGGAAAGAAGGTGTTTGGGTTGATGGTTGAAGATTTTCGCGGTGTCTTTCCAGGATGGAAGCTTGATGATTGATTGTCGACTTTTATGGATTGTGTGGTTTGCAGGTTGCTGAATCGGCGTTGATTGATTTTTCATGTTCTTCTTTTGGTTGTATAATATATATAAGGTGTATGTTGTTCTTTTGGTCTTATGTTGTAAATAATTATAAAAACATAGATAGTTATAAAATATTTTCTTTGTGTTTTCTTGTGTGTGGTTGTTTTTTGTTTTACCTTTGCATCCGCTTTCGGGTTATTTTTTAGCTTTGGGAGCGTATTGAAAAGAGTTCATTGAAAGTATTGATAGACAGTAGTAGTACAAGAGCGGGTGACGCCTTTTGAGGTGTTACTTTATATGGACGATGAGACCTGGGTGCTTAATTAGCATCTTTTTGATAAAGCGATGTGAGTTGTAAGACTTTTATTGTTTTATAGGTATAGTCCAATCGGGAAATGCATTTTAAATGCGAACGTCATTTTTACAATGGAGAGTTTGATCCTGGCTCAGGATGAACGCTAGCTACAGGCTTAACACATGCAAGTCGCGGGGCAGCATGTTGGTTGCTTGCAACCGATGATGGCGACCGGCGCACGGGTGAGTAACGCGTATCCAACCTACCTATTACCACGGGATAACCCGGCGAAAGTCGGACTAATACCGTATGTGGTCTTCGATTGGCATCAGCAGTAGACTAAAGGTTTTGCGGTAATAGATGGGGATGCGTCCGATTAGTTAGTTGGCGGGGTAACGGCCCACCAAGACATCGATCGGTAGGGGTTCTGAGAGGAAGGTCCCCCACACTGGAACTGAGACACGGTCCAGACTCCTACGGGAGGCAGCAGTGAGGAATATTGGTCAATGGGCGTAAGCCTGAACCAGCCAAGTAGCGTGCAGGATGACGGCCCTATGGGTTGTAAACTGCTTTTATGCAAGAATAAATTAGCCTACGTGTGGGTTATTGCAGGTATTGCATGAATAAGGACCGGCTAATTCCGTGCCAGCAGCCGCGGTAATACGGAAGGTCCGGGCGTTATCCGGATTTATTGGGTTTAAAGGGAGCGTAGGCGGCCTTTTAAGCGTGTTGTGAAATTCAGTTGCTCAACATCTGACTTGCAGCGCGAACTGGGGGGCTTGAGTATGCTGAAGGTAGGCGGAATTCGTGGTGTAGCGGTGAAATGCTTAGATATCACGAAGAACTCCGATTGCGAAGGCAGCTTACTGCAGCTTAACTGACGCTGATGCTCGAAAGCGTGGGTATCGAACAGGATTAGATACCCTGGTAGTCCACGCGGTAAACGATGGATGCTCGTTGTTGGTATATATATATCAGTGACCAAGTGAAAACGTTAAGCATCCCACCTGGGGAGTACGCCGGCAACGGTGAAACTCAAAGGAATTGACGGGGGCCCGCACAAGCGGAGGAACATGTGGTTTAATTCGATGATACGCGAGGAACCTTACCCGGGCTTGAACTGCAGCGGAACGATTCAGAGATGATGAGGTCCTTCGGGACTGCTGCGGAGGTGCTGCATGGTTGTCGTCAGCTCGTGCCGTGAGGTGTCGGCTTAAGTGCCATAACGAGCGCAACCCCTTTTTATAGTTGCCATCGGGTAATGCCGGGCACTCTGTAGATACTGCCGCCGCAAGGTGTGAGGAAGGCGGGGATGACGTCAAATCAGCACGGCCCTTACGTCCGGGGCTACACACGTGTTACAATGGCGCGTACAGCGAGTTGGTGTTATGTGAGTAGCATCTAATCCTGAAAGCGCGCCTCAGTTCGGACTGGGGTCTGCAACCCGACCCCACGAAGCTGGATTCGCTAGTAATCGCGCATCAGCCATGGCGCGGTGAATACGTTCCCGGGCCTTGTACACACCGCCCGTCAAGCCATGAAAGCCGGGGGCGCCTGAAGTCCGTGACCGCAAGGGTCGGCCTAGGGTGAAACCGGTGATTGGGGCTAAGTCGTAACAAGGTAGCCGTACCGGAAGGTGCGGCTGGAACACCTCCTTTCTGGATGGGCTTACCTTCATCTTTTTTGAGATGGTTTTGGGTTTTGTTTGTTCTTAGCTCTTGTGCCTCTACTATTGTCTTTCTTTCCCGATAGGTTCCTCAGAGTCTTTAGGTTATAGATTTTGTTAAGCCTCCTGAGTCCTATAGCTCAGTTGGTTAGAGCGCCACACTGATAATGTGGAGGTCGGCAGTTCAAGTCTGCCTGGGACTACATCTGACTCGATAGGGTGATGTGAAGACTGTAAGACAGCTCATTCATATGAATAATATGAGGTAGAGGAGGATCTTAAAAACACTATTATAAATAATGTGTATCGATGGAGGGTGAATGATTTAAATGTCATTATAGAATAATATTCTTGAAGAAAATTACCTGATAGGATACTGTTATACATTAATAATGTGTATGTAGGAAATGTATTCGGACTTTTCGGATAACCCTGTTTAGGGGGATTAGCTCAGTTGGCTAGAGCGCTTGCATGGCATGCAAGAGGTCAACGGTTCGAATCCGTTATTCTCCACTTTGCGATGTGTATATATCGCATGAGTTCTTTGGCATATTGATACAAGCAAGACTGCATGAATAGACGAGGCAAATGATTGCCTATAATAGATGATGTAGCTGAAGTATGGGTATCTATCTTGATTTTATTTAAGGTAGTACTTTTTAAAGAAGCGAGATAAGGGCGCATGGCGGATGCCTAGGCTCACAGAGGCGATGAAGGACGTGATAAGCTGCGATAAGCTGCGTGTAGGTGCAAATAGCCATTGATACGCAGATTTCCGAATGGGACAACCCACCTGTTAGAAGGACAGGTATCACTGCAAAGGTAGTGAGGCAAACCGGGGGAACTGAAACATCTTAGTACCCCGAGGAAAAGAAAATAATTAAATGATTCCCTTAGTAGTGGCGAGCGAAGTGGGAAAAGCCCAAACCGGTGTTGTATTTTTGCAATGCCGGGGTAGTAGGACCGCGTTGTTGTACTTATTTGTTGAGAAGAACTCTTTGGAAAGAGAGATCATAGAGGGTGATAATCCCGTATTCGAAGACAATTAAGACATAGCGGTATCCTGAGTAGCGCGGGACACGAGAAATCCTGTGTGAATCTGCCGGGACCATCCGGTAAGGCTAAATACTCCTGTGAGACCGATAGTGAAATAGTACCGTGAGGGAAAGGTGAAAAGCACCCCAATGAGGGGAGTGAAATAGTTCCTGAAACCATGCGCCTACAAGCGGTCGGAGCTGCTTTTAGCAGTGACGGCGTGCCTTTTGCATAATGAACCTACGAGTTACCGTTACCAGCAAGGTTAAGAGTCATGAGACTTGAATCCGTAGTGGAAGCGAGCCTGAATAGGGCGTTTAAGTTGGTAGTGGTAGACGCGAAACCAAGTGATCTACACATGTCCAGGATGAAGTCCCGGTAACGCGGGATGGAGGTCCGAACGGATAAGCGTTGAAAAGCTTCCCGATGAGATGTGTGTAGGAGTGAAAGGCCAATCAAACTTGGAGATAGCTCGTACTCCCCGAAAGGCATTTAGGTGCCGCGTGCAGTGTTCTCCTCAGGAGGTAGAGCGACCGATAGGTCAAGAGGGCTTCACCGCCTATCGCGACCTGACGAACTCCGAATGCCTGTGGACAGAAGCTGTGCAGTAAGGGGGCGGGTGCTAAGGTCCGTCCCCGAGAGGAGAAGAATCCGGACCGCCGTCTAAGGTCCCGAAGTTTTGCCTAAGTTAGTCTAACGAAGTATGTTCCCGGTGACAGCCAGGATGTTGGCTTGGAAGCAGCCATTCATTCAAAGAGTGCGTAACAGCTCACTGGTCGAGGGGACGTGCATGGATAATAATCGGGTATAAGGCAAACACCGAAGACGCGGGATAGTAATGTAAATTAAAAGTATCGGTAGGGGAGCATTCCATGTGCGTAGAATGCGAGGGGTGACCCTTTCTGGAGCGCATGGAAAAGCAAATGTAGGTATAAGTAACGATAAGGAGGGTAAGATTCCCTCCCGCCGTAAGACTAAGGTTTCCCGGGCAATGTCAATCACCCCGGGGTTAGTCGGGCCCTAAGGCTCAGCCGAACGGCGAAGCCGATGGCAGATGCGGTTAATATTCCGCAACTACCTCAGGGAGCGACGCGGAGACGGAGGCGTGACACCACCGCGGAGCGACGGACTGCTCCGTTGAAGGACGTAGATGTAGAGGAAGGCAGGCAAATCCACCTTCCGAGTTGAACTCCGAAAGTATGCCCTTCCCTTCGGGGAAAGGCAATAGCGTGGGTAATCAAACTCCCGAGAAAATCCGCTAAGCATCATCTCTGTGGTACCCGTACCGTAAACGGACACACGTAGTCGAGTAGAATATACTCAGGCGTTGGGAGATTCATGGTTAAGGAACTAGGCAAATTGACCCCGTAACTTCGGGATAAGGGGTCCTCATAGCAATATGAGGCGCAGAGAATAGGTCCAGGCAACTGTTTAACAAAAACACAGGGCTGTGCGAACTCGAAAGATGAAGTATACAGCCTGACACCTGCCCGGTGCCGGAAGGTTAAGAGGAGATGTCACCAGCAATGGGAAGCATTGAATTGAAGCCCCGGTAAACGGCGGCCGTAACTATAACGGTCCTAAGGTAGCGAAATTCCTTGTCGGGTAAGTTCCGACCTGCACGAATGGTGTAATGATCCGGACACTGTCTCAACCATGATCCCAGTGAAATTGTAGTATCGGTGAAGATGCCGATTACCCGCGATGGGACGAAAAGACCCCGTGAACCTTTACTGCATCTTAGCGTTGACCTTGGCCATCCGATGTGTAGGATAGGCCGGAGGCTTTGAAGCATGGGCGCCAGCCTGTGTGGAGCCATCCTTGAAATACGGCCCTTTGGCTGTCCGAGGTCTAACCCGCTTATTGTGGGGACATCGCTTGGTGGGCAGTTTGACTGGGGTGGTCGCCTCCAAAAGCGTAACGGAGGCTTCCAAAGGTACCCTCAGGTCGATTGGTAACCGACCTCATAGAGTGCAATGGCAAAAGGGTGCTTGACTGGGAGGCAGACATGCCGATCAGGCAGGAAACTGGGGCATAGTGATCCGGCGGATGTGTATGGAAACTCCGTCGCTCAAAGGATAAAAGGTACTCCGGGGATAACAGGCTGATCCCCCCCAAGAGCTCACATCGACGGGGTGGTTTGGCACCTCGATGTCGGCTCGTCACATCCTGGGGCTGGAGAAGGTCCCAAGGGTTGGGCTGTTCGCCCATTAAAGTGGCACGCGAGCTGGGTTCAGAACGTCGTGAGACAGTTCGGTCTCTATCTATCGTGGGCGTTGGAGCTTTGCGTGGCTCTGTCACTAGTACGAGAGGACCGTGATGGACAGACCTCCGGTCTACCGGTTGTGCCGCCAGGTGCACCGCCGGGTAGCCGAGTCTGGATCGGATAAGCACTGAAAGCATCTAAGTGCGAAGCCGGCCGCAAGATAAGAGCTCCTCATCAGGGCCGTTCAAGACGAGGACGTTGATAGGGCACAGGTGTAAAGGCGGCGACGCCAAAGCCGAGTGCTACTAATTGCCCGAAAGCTTCTTTTCTGCCCCATCCTCCGCCACATCAGAAATTGTGTCTTTCGTCATCCCTGATGGATGGCGAATGACATGAGGAAAGCAATCGTTGATATAGGATCTCGATGAATACTCATGCATCTTAGCTTGTACAATGCGCCAACCCCTTTTGGGTGGCTATTGCGGCGGTGTTCCACCTCTTCCCATTCCGAACAGAGCAGTTAAGCCCGCTTGCGCCGATGGTACTGCAATGCAATGCGGGAGAGTAGGAGGCCGCCCCCTTTCAAAAACCCTCCTTGGAGGATGCCCCTGAAGCGGGAGCATCCTCCTTTTTTTAGTTGACGAGTTGATAAGTTAACGAGTTGACAAGGAGCAGTGAGATGCCAAGACAAAGAAAACGCATGATAAAAGCTAAGAAAACAGCGTGCGAAAGCTAAGCAAACGCAATGCAAAGGCTAAGGAAATGGCGTGTAAAAGCTAAGTAAATGAAAGATGCTTTGCAGAGATCTGAAAATCAGCAGAGTTGATAGAGAAATGACGACATCGAGTTGCTGAGCGGCTCAAAACCGCCGCGGAGAGCAATTTGGTGAAATTGAGCGACTCAGTAACACCGCGGAGAATAATTTGATGCAATTGAGCGACTCAGTAACACCGCGGAGAGCAAATTGGTGGAATTGAGTGGCTCAGTAACGCCACGGAGAACAATTTGATGCAATTGAGCGGCTCAGTAACGCCGCGGAGACCAATTTGATGGAATTGAGTGACTCAGTAACACCACGGAGAGTAATTTGGTGGAATTGAGTGACTCAGTAACCCAATGGAATCAGGAATGGTTTTCCGAAGAATTTAGAGCGGCTGCTGGATGTCAGAGAAGGATTCCGAATGGTGCAGAACGGCGATAACAGAATAGGAAACGAAAAGAAAGGAAAGAAAAGACGATGAAGAAAAAGACATGGTTAAAGCATCACCGATATTTCGGACTGGTGTTGGCATTTTTTATTTTGATGTTTTGTGTGTCAGGGATTGTGCTCAATCATCCCGAGTTGTTTGCGCGGATGGAGCTGAGCAGGGGTGTTTTACCAGACAGCTACCGGTATAAGCAATGGAACAACGGACTGTTGCGCGGAACTGAAAAGTGGCAAGGGAAGGTGCTGGTGTATGGCAACTGCGGCGTGTGGCTGACCGATCGTGCGGCGCGGAGGTTCATCCACTTCAGCAAAGGGATGGAGCAGGGAGCCGACAATCGGAATATCCGCGGACTGGCACTGATGCCCGGCGGAGAGGTTTTTGCCGCCGGAACGTATCAACTCTATCGATTGGGTCGAGGGAATGTGTGGATGCATCAGGAGATGGGCTTGCCCGATGGGGAACGAATCTCGGATGTGACGAGTCATGGTGATAGTTTGATTGTCACTACTCGTTCGAGAATCTATGTGGCCCGTCGGCCTTACGTGCGTTTTACCCCTATCACCGTTGCGGCAGCCGAGGGCGAGAAGCCGCGTGTTTCGCTTTTCCGAACGATTTGGTGGCTGCATAGCGGTGAGCTTTTCGGGTTGGTTGGAAAGCTCATCGTCGATGGCATCGCTCTTGTTCTTATCTTTCTCAGTATTTCGGGTGTGCTTTATTGGTTGTTTCCGCGCATCAGTAGGCGGGTGCATGGAGAACTGATGAAATGGCTTTTCTCGTGGCACAATCAGGTAGGGCGGCTTACGATCGTGCTTACGTTGATGATTTGCATCACGGGATGGCTGTTGCGCCCGCCCTTGTTGCTGCTGATTGCGTCGCAGAGGGTGCCGGCAGTGCCTTTCAGTAGGTTGGACAGCGAGAATGCTTGGTATGACAAATTGCGGTCGGTGCGTTATGATGAAGCATTGGGCGACTGGCTGCTCTATACCTCCGATGGGTTTTATTCGTTGCGCACGCTCGGGTCTGTGCCGCAACGGCTCGAGGTTCAACCGCCCGTCAGCGTGATGGGACTCAATGTTCAGAAAACGGCCGGCGGGGATTACTGGTTGTTGGGTTCGTTCAGCGGACTTTTTATCTGGCAGCGCAGCAGTGGAATGGTCATCGATTATCACACCTGTCGGCCTGCCGTTGTGGTTCAGGGACCTCCGGTGGGGAGTAATGCTGTGGCAGGATTTAGTAGCGATTTTTCTGTTGGCGAGTGCGTGGTGAACTATAGTAGCGGAACTACTCGTCTCCCGATGCCTCAATGGATGGCCACTTTGCCGATGTCGTTGCGCGCGGTTGCTCTCGAGGTGCACACAGGTAGGCTGTATACCTTCCTCGGATCTACCACCGTGTTGTATATTTTCCTCATCGGTATGGGCATACTTTGGTGCTTGTGGACGGGATGGAAGTTGAGAGTAAAAAAGTGATCACTGCTTTTGTAGCCATCGCCTTAAGGGTATATCGTAGATCTTGAGACATGTCCAGGCCAAGGCGATGCAGCCGAACACGAGGGCGAGAGCCTGCGGAAGGGTTTGACAGAAGGTGAGATGGTTGTTCTTTACCCATGCATAATAGACGTAGATAACGGGATAATGAACGATGTAGAGGGGGTAGGAGATGTCGCCGAGGAAGTTGCATAGGCGTGTAGAAAAGGCATCGGTGGTTTGTCCCGATGCGCCTATCCACACCACAAGTGGGAAAATCAGCAGTACGCAGAGAGCGTCGTAGATGCCGTTTGCCCAGAGATGGTCGGCTCCGCCGATACGTGGAATCGTTGTGACAGCTACCACAGTCAGAGCGCACCACCAAAAGGCACCGTGCACCCGACGCTGCTTGAACACGCGTGAGAGTAGCAAACCTGCCGGGAAGGCAAACATCACGCGGAGCAGTCCGCCCCAAAAACCGTTGTCTGCAAAAGTCCATCCAGCTCCCAAATAGCCGTATTCATTGGTGAGGGCGTAAGCAAATAGTACGCCGCCCGTGGCAAAGACGCATCCGGCGAGCCAACGCGTAGACAGTCGACGAATGGCTAAGACGTACAACGCATTGGCTATATACTCGTAGAACAACGACCACGTGGGACCGTTCAATGGGAAGATTTCGCCAAATCCACGCACTTCTACACTGCTCCACGCCGGCACGAGCAACATGTTCAGCAGTGTGGCGAAGATCAGTAGGCCGATGGAAACCTCTGAGACTTTCCAATATTCGCAGCCCTGCGCATAGAATGTCAAGCCGCCGAGAAGGGCTCCCATCACCACCATGGGATGCAAGCGAATGAGTCTGCGCTTGGCAAATGCCCAGATTCCCATTGTTTCGCGACGTTCGTCGTAGGCATAACCGATGACGAAGCCCGAGAGCATGAAGAAGAAATCTACAGCCAAATAACCATGATTGACTACTTGGTCGAGAAAACTTGTGGCGAAAGCTTCGCCGATATGATAACAAATGACGACGAGAGCAGCTACGCCGCGCAATCCGTCCAATAGGTGATAATGTGGTTTGGAATCGACAAAAGCCGCTGCTGAAATTCTTTTTGAGTTCATTACTTTGTTCGTAT